>CAIYJV010000330.1 GCA_903926605.1 uncultured Bacteroidota bacterium | reverse complement strand
GGCTATGATGCCGCCCAGGACAAGAAAGTACCTGGCAATTTTAAACTGCATAAATAGATAGAGGGTTTTGGTTCGGGAAAAATAGAAATTTTGCCTGATTCCACCTGCAATCGCTGTACACTTTAACATTTTACAGGGAATCAGGAAGATTTCGCCCAAACGCCCGGAGATTGCATCCCCGCAGCAAATGGAGCAGAAACGCCTCAAAGTTATTTCCGTTTTTTTACGTCGTCACCGGAGTCTGATAACGATTTATCCCTTCAGATTTTCTACGCGTATGGCTAAATAGTCTTACTTCCCGCCTTAATAAAAAACAGGTTAAAAGTATTTTGGCCAGGTTGCTATAGCCGGGCTTAGTTCAACAGCAGCAGATTTACACTTCGTTGCAGGATATTGAAAGCGATCTCGGCCATCAGATTCTCCTTGTCCAGAGTAGGATTGACCTCTGCAATCTCGAAACAGCAGATCTTATGGTGCTGCATAAAGGAGGCCACCAGATCTTCGGCTTCGCGCTCCTTCAGGCCATTGCTTACAGGCGTTCCGGTTCCTCTGGAAATAGAATTATCCAGACTGTCCACATCGAACGACACATAAATATCGTCGCAGTTGGATAAATGCAGGAATGTCTGGCGCACCACCGACTCTACACCTTTCTTGCGCAGTTCAGCTACGGTGATCACCTTGATGTTGTATTTTTTGAGCAGCGCTTCTTCTTCTTTTTCAAAGTCGCGCAGGGCAATGTAGACTATATCTTCGGGCAGAATTTTGGGCTGTATTTTACCAATGTTCTTCAGCTTGTTCCACATCTCTACCGTCTTCTGGTCGGGTGCATGTACCTGATTTTCCACATTGTCCTCGGCAAGAACCACAGACAATGGCATACCATGCATATTGCCCGAGGGCGTTGTATAGGGCGAATGCAGATCGGCATGGGCATCAATCCACACCACACCCAGCCTGCGCTTGGGCCTGGCTATCTTCAATCCTGTGATGGTCGCGCCCGCAGTGCTGTGGTCGCCCGCGAGTACCAATGGGAACAAACCCGACTTGATACTCTCGCTCACCGCATTAGAGACACGCTCGTACATAGTGAAGATACCCTGTATCCTTTTGGCATAGGGAGACGCAATGGGCTCGTACAGCAATCTGTTCTCGTTCTCCACCACTTCAGAGGGGAAATTCACAAACAAATTACTCATGAAGTCGAGTGCGGCGATCTTAATGGCTTCAATTCCCAGACTGGCACCCCTTGTTCCAGCACCAATTTCTGAACTTACCTCGATGATCTTGATATTTCTCATATTACTATGCTTTTGCGGTCCGCGCATGCGCGTGAATCCCTTAGGGGATCTGTAACTACAAAAGTAGCACAATCCGCCAAACTTGGGAAACGACCGGCCAAACGCAGTCTGAGCATCGCTTTAGCCTATCAGCAGCGACCGCATAGAGATAGAACCCATGTCGAACCTATCGTTGAAATACCGGACCTGTTCGCCTTTTTGCTGCAGACCCAGGATATAAAACAATGGCAAAAAATGATCATTGCTAGGATGCGCCATATCGGCCAGGCTACCCATTATTTTTTGGTAATTGAGCACCGATGCATGGTCGCCCTCATCTATCCAGTTCTTGACTTTGCTGTCAAATTCCTGTGCCCAGTCATACACCGCTCCGGTACCACCCCAATCTACCCTCGCCAGGTTGTGTACTATGTTCCCGCTGCCCATTATCAGCACGCCTTTGTCGCGCAGGGCGTTCAATTGCTTGCCGATCTCATAATGATAAGAAGGAGGTTGCTCATATACGATACTCAGCTGGTATACGGGAATATCAGCTCCGGGATACATAGGCAGCAACACGCTCCACGTACCATGATCAAGGCCCCAGCTCAGGTCGGACTGAATTGTAGTGTGATTTACAAGTTCCTTTGTCATTGCAGCAAATGCAGGTGTACCGGGCGCGGGATATTCCTGGTCGAACAGCTTTTTGGGAAAGCCTCCGAAGTCATGAATAGTCTTAGGCCGATCCATGGCAGTGACACGGGTTTGTGGCGTGAGCCAGTGTGCTGATATAGAAAGTATAGCTTTAGGTTTTGGAAGCTGCTTGCCCAATTCTTGCCATTTACGGTGGTAAAAATTATCTTCTATAGCGTTCATCGGGTTACCATGCCCCACGAACATTACGGGCATACGTTCGGTTTTCGGGAGTGCGTCACCTATCGCCTCCAGTGCTTTTAGTGTAGACATACCTGTTATTTGAGCGACAGCCAGCAGGCTACCCGATTTTAAAAATGTGCTCCTCCTCATTTTTTTCGCTCGGGGCAGACATAAAAAACCAACGCTCCGAAAAACAAATGTACGTACATGCATTTAACTTTCGCCTATTGGTGTATCAGAGGACCCCAATTTTAGGAAATGTTGGTACTTTCGGCAAAACTGAAACTCCATGGCCGCAAGCACACTGCCACATATAGCACATCTGTCCAAAGACCGGAAACTGAAGCCCATACTGGCTGTAGTGGAGCCCTATGAACTGAAGAAGCGCAACAATATAGGTCTGCACTTGTGCGCTTCTATTTTGAGTCAGCAACTTTCCACCAAAGTGGCTGCTGTGATATACGAGCGGTTTCTGGGGCTATTTGAAGGCAACGAACCTACCATGCAGCAAATACTGGACACACCAGCCACAACGCTACGCAGCATAGGACTTTCGGAAGCAAAATCGCGCTATGTACACAATGTTGCAACATATCTGATAGCACATAAAATAACCGACCGGAAGTTTCACGCGATGGGAAACGACGAGATTATTGAATCGCTTACCACTATAAAGGGCGTAGGGCGCTGGACCGTGGAAATGCTGCTAATGTTCACGCTGTGCCGTGAAGATGTGTTTGCGGTGGACGATCTGGGTATTCAGCAGGCGATGACTGCGATCTATGGTCTCGACGCAAGCGACAAAAAAGCATTGAAAGCAGAAATGTTGCGGATATCCGAAAAATGGGCGCCTTACCGGACATGGGCCTGCTTCTATCTCTGGAGGCATAAGGATGCAGCCAGAGAGACAAAAAAGGATAAAAAGTAAAAAATGCGCCCTTCCTGATGTTGGCATTATATTAAAGATTTACGATCATCGAATAATTGGCCTTTCCTTATCATTTCGTTGGGTAATTTAGTATAGCAAAATCCATGCTTCATGCGAAAAAAACTCGCTTTGCTGACCAGGAGTGAGGCAAAAAAACAACTGGATACCTATACGCGGAATTTGATCTACACCTCGTTTTCTCTCAACAGATCTGTAAACAAAATTGATATACCCGAAAACATAAAAGCCCTGAAAGAAGCCGGATTTATAGAATTAAGAAACTCAATACCAGGCAATACCGGAACGCTGGAGATCATGCTTATTAAAAAAGGAAGTCCCTATCTGGCAAATGCTGAAAATAACGAACTGCATTTCAACGTTGGGAGGGTGACTGTAAGGGTCAATTCCGTGACGAAACACTTTACAGGCACTACCGGGATTGAGGAATACGATGTGAACTATACGTATACGATCGTTCATAACGCCTTTTTCAAAGTTTGGAATCCACATTGCTTTAAGGAAGGCTCCTATACCGACAATGTGGTTATCAGAAAATCAGATAATGGATGGACAGTTGGACAAAATTAATTGATAAGGCAAACCAGGTTCTGACCTGACCCGGCAAATTCACGTTTGCGCTCCGCCGCTTTTGGCCCTTATAATTTGCTGGCGTAATTTCGCACCCCGATATGACCAACAGGCTTTCCATTATCCTTATTACCTATAACCGTCCCGCCGACCTGCTTGAGCTGCTGCAAAGCCTTGACACACAGGACGATAAGGAAACGTTTCTTGAAGAGACCCTGGTACTGAACAATAATTCTACCGAGTCCTACGAAGTCGTAAAACAGTTCATAGCAACCCATCCCGGTATTAAGGCCAGATTTATTGAGGCAGAATCTAATCTTGGGGTCGCCAGGGGCAGAAACCGACTACTGGAACAGGTGAAAGGTAACATCATCCTCAGTATGGATGACGATATGATCTTTACCAAACCTTCTGACATCCGTTTGTTGTCGGGGCTTTTTGACGAACCCTTTTTCAGGGATGCCAATACCGGGGTCATTACCTTCAGCGTACTATACTATTCGAATCGGGAAATACAGGTTACGGCTTTCCCGCACAAAAACTATGAAAAATACGGTCCTATGCCCCGTTTTCTAACCTCCTACTTTGCAGGCGGTGCACACATTATGCGGGCAGAAGTACTGAAAGCTACGGGCCTCTACCCTACCGATTTTCAATACGGCATGGAAGAATACGACCTTGGCTACCGTGTGGTTGACGCAGGTTTCACCATCGGCTTCGACAATACGGTTGCAGTGGCCCATAAAGAGTCGCCATTTGGGCGCACGCCTAATTACCGCACTTTTCAGTGGAACTGGATCAATAAAAGTAAGGTGGCATGGAAGTATCTGCCGTTGAAGTATTTTTTCACTACCGCGATCAGCTGGGGATACCAATACCTCAAAATTTCAAAATGGCATCTGGGAATTTTCTTCTCCACCTTCATACCGCTGATAAAAATACCGTTTACCGTACCGCGCAGAGCCATAAACCAAAAGGCCCTGAACTATCTGAAAAGTGTGGAAGCGAGATTGAAGTACTGATAAACACCTATTCAATTAATTTATTGTTGTCCCCCAAAAGCTACTTCAAATATTACCGATACTCAATAAAATGTCGTCACCAGATATTACCTAAAGCGATACATTAAACGTCACCAGATTTCAATAAATTAGAAATAATAATTACTTTCACACCATGGCAAAAACACTCATCATAACCGGCGGAGCGGGCTTTATAGGCTCTCACGTGGTTCGTCTATTCGTAAATAAATATCCGGACTATCATATCGTCAATCTGGATGCACTTACTTATGCAGGAAATCTTGAGAACCTTACGGACATTGAAAAAGCTCCGAATTACACCTTCGTCAAAGCCGACATTACCAATGCAGCAGAGATTACGGACGTTTTCTCAAAATACAATCCGGACGGCATCATCCACCTGGCGGCTGAAAGCCATGTGGACAGGTCTATAACTGATCCCAATGCATTTATTATAACCAATGTAATGGGCACGGCCAATCTGCTGAACGCCGCAATAGCCCTTTGGAAAAACGACTTTACTGGCAAGCGCTTTTACCATGTATCTACAGACGAGGTTTATGGTTCTTTGGGCGATACGGGTCTGTTCCTTGAAACAACCCCCTACGACCCACAGTCACCCTACTCTGCATCCAAAGCCGGTTCAGACCATCTGGTACGGGCTTATGGCAATACCTACAAAATGCCTTTCGTTATTACCAATTGCTCCAACAACTACGGACCCAATCAATTTCCGGAAAAACTGATTCCCCTATTCATCAATAATATCTGCAACAAAAAACCGCTTCCTGTTTACGGAGACGGCAAGTACACACGCGACTGGCTATATGTAATAGACCACGCCAGGGCTATAGACACCGTGTACCACGACGGCAGAAATGGAGAGACCTACAACATAGGCGGTTTTAACGAATGGCAGAATATAGAACTCATCCGCCTGCTGTGCCAGACCATGGACCGCAAGCTGAACCGTGCACCGGGAGAATCTGAGCAACTGATCACTTATATCAGAGACAGACCGGGGCATGATCGCCGCTATGCTATAGATGCGAATAAAATAAATAAGGAACTGGGATGGAAACCTTCCGTTACTTTTGAAGAAGGGCTGGACAAAACCGTAGACTGGTACCTGGCCAACGAAAAATGGCTGAATGACGTGACAAGCGGCAATTATCAGCACTATTATTCATCGCAATACGCAAACAGATAATGAAAGGAATAGTTTTAGCCGGAGGATCCGGAACAAGGTTGTATCCGCTTACTATAGCGGTGAGTAAACAGTTGATGCCGGTTTTCGACAAACCGATGATCTACTACCCGCTGTCCACGCTTATGCTCGCCGGCATAAACGAGATATTGATTATCACGACCCCCGAAGACCAGCCCGGATTTAAAAAACTGCTCGGCGACGGAAGTCAGATCGGCTGCAGCTTTGAATATGTGGTACAGCCAAAGCCCGAAGGCCTTGCCCAGGCGTTTATTCTGGGAGCCGATTTCGTAGGCAATTCAGCTTCTGCGCTGGTTTTAGGTGACAATATATTTTACGGATCGGGAATGGGACAATTGCTTAAAAACAACGTGAATCCCGATGGTGCCGTGGTATTTGCTTATCAGGTAAATGACCCTGAACGCTACGGTGTAGTTGAATTCGACAAAAACAAAAAAGCCATCAGCATCGAAGAAAAACCGGCCAATCCGAAATCGCATTTCGCGGTACCCGGTCTTTATTTCTACGACAACGAAGTGGTATCCATAGCAAAATCTATTAAGCCATCGCACAGGGGTGAACTTGAAATTACCGATGTAAACAGGGTTTACCTGGAAAAAGGCAAACTGGAAGTGGGTGTGCTGGACCGTGGAACGGCTTGGCTGGACACGGGCACATTCGACTCGCTGATGGAAGCAGGTATCTTCATAGAAGTGATCGAAAAAAGACAAGGACTGAAAATAGGGTGTATCGAAGAGATCGCATACAGACAGGGCTGGATCAACGACGATCAGATGGCTAAGTTAGCCCATACTTATCTGAAGAGCGGATACGGACAATACTTACAGCGGTTGATCGGCAATATTTAGTAAATAATACCTGCCGTGCATATCCTGTTTTCCTGATAGCCCTATAAATCGCTATTGTAGCGCAATGGCGATATTTGGAGCGATAAACGCAAACTATGAAAATTGGCATTCTTTGCTATCCTACGTTTGGCGGAAGCGGCGTACTAGCTACCGAACTGGGCATGGCATTGTCGGACAAGGGCTATGAAGTACACTTTATAACTTACAAACAGCCGGTGCGGTTGACGTTGGGTTTTCATCCTAATATCTATTTCCACGAAGTCAAGGTACCCACCTATCCACTGTTTGACTTCCCGCCCTACGAAACTGCACTTACCAGTACAATGGTGGACGTGATCCTCAATCAGAATTTAGATTTGCTGCACGTGCACTATGCCATTCCACATGCTTCGGCTGCCTATTTCGCGAGGCAGATACTCCGGAAAAAAGGTAGAGACATACCCTTTATTACTACGTTGCATGGCACCGACATTACACTGGTGGGCCGTGATGCCACCTACGAACCTGTAGTCACCTTCTCCATCAACGAGTCGGACGCCATTACCGCTGTATCTCAAAATCTGAAGGAAGAAACGCTGCGTGAATTTCAGATCGAGAAAGACATTTGTGTCATTCCGAACTTCGTGGACATCAAACGGTTCCATCAAACCGATAAGCGCCATTTTAAGCAGATGCTGGCACCTGAAGGCGAGAAAATACTGGTACACGTATCCAATTTCCGCGCGGTAAAAAGGGTGCCCGATGTGATACGCATATTCCAAAAGGTACATGCAGAAGTACCTTCAAAATTATTGATGATCGGCGACGGTCCAGAAAGACAGGCAGCTGAAGATCTGGCACGAAGCCTGAACCTTTATCATGACATCCGGTTCCTGGGCAAACAGGAACAGATAAGCGAAATACTCAGCATTGCCGATTTGTTTTTGCTTCCATCTGAAACCGAAAGTTTCGGGCTTTCTGCGCTGGAGGCAATGTCCTGCATGGTGCCGCTTATTTCATCAAATACGGGAGGTATTCCCGAAATAAACATTCACGGCAAAACAGGTTTTTTAAGTCCTGTGGGCGATGTGGATGATATGGCGGCAAACGCAATAGGTCTGCTCACCGACGATGCAAAGCTTACGCTTTTCAAAAAAAATGCGATAGCCCACGCTAAAAAATTTGAAAAACAACATATTATTCCGTTATACGAAAAACTATATTGCCGCGTATTGAAGGAACACAGTGCCGAAAAAAATGCGCGTTTGCTTTGCAATACAAAAAAGCACGAATAGCCCACGTTGAGCCCGTTGGTAAACCAAACCGCGCTAATGTTGCATTTTTGTTGCGGTTTTCAACTAATTTTGAACTTTAAACTTTTTCAGGGAAATGGCCGAAGTGATTAGAATGCCCTTACTCAGTGACACCATGAAAGAAGGTGTTATTGCGGAATGGCACAAAAAAGTGGGCGATATTGTAAAAGCCGACGACGTGATAGCCGAAGTGGAAACCGACAAGGCAACTATGGAAGTAATGCCATACGTAGATGGTACATTACTGTATCTTGGCGTGGAGAAAGGTAAGGGCGTGCCGGTGAACGGCATCATGGCGATCATAGGCAAACCGGGTGAGGATTTTCAGGCACTATTAGGCACGCAAGGTGGCGATAGTACCGTTCCTGTTACCGCACCGGTAGCTGTTACTCCGGCTATCAGCACCACTGAGGTTGTTGCAACCGATCAACCCGACGCAACCGCTGCCGCTGCAAGCGACCTGCACCTGAAAGCATCTCCTCTGGCAAAGAAAATAGCAACCGAAAAAGGTCTGGATCTGAGTAAAATGCATGGTTCAGGCGACGGCGGACGTATCATAAAACGTGACCTGGACCAGGCAGTAGTGCCTGCTTCCGCATCTGCAATCGCACCCACTGTCATTGCCACTACCCTGCCGCAAAATACGGGTCAGGATATTGATATCCCGTTGACGCAAATGCGCAAAATTATTGCTCAGCGTCTGGCTGAAAGCAAATTCAGCGCACCCCATTTTTACCTGCGCATATCTGTTGAAATGGATAAAGCTATTGATGCGCGCAAGGCAATTAATAATTTTACCAAATCGAAAATCTCGTTCAACGATCTGGTCATTAAAGCCTGCGCAATGGCCTTGCGCAAGCATCCGGCCATTAACAGTTCATGGATGGGTGAATATATCCGTCAGCACTCAGTAATAAATATTGGCACTGCCGTGGCTGTAGACGAAGGCCTCATCGTACCCGTGATCAGAAATGCCGACCTTAAGTCACTAACGGAGATTTCGGCAGATGCATCGTCGCTCATTGATAAGGCGCGCAACAGAAAAATTCAGCCTCAGGAGTTTACTGGCAATACGTTTACGATATCTAACCTCGGCATGATGGATATTGACGAATTTACGGCTATCGTCAATCCGCCGGATGCCTGTATTCTGGCAGTTGGTAAGATCACACCCACACCCGTTGTGGACAATAACCAGATCGTAGTCCGCCAGATCATGAAACTTACGCTAAGCTGCGATCACCGTGTGGTAGACGG
>CAIYJV010000329.1 GCA_903926605.1 uncultured Bacteroidota bacterium | reverse complement strand
TGTTGCTGGAGAACCCGCCAAATAAAACTGCTGAACAGAAAATTGCCTACTCCGAAGCACTGCTTGAATACAAGTTCGCATATGCCATCAACCTGCTCTCTAAACCCGTAAAACCCCACGTAGCCTATCTGACAGGAAATGGGGAAATGCTTAATATTAATACATTTGATATGTTGTCGGGCACGCTGCCCGGCTATTATAGTCTGGATACCGTGGACATAACGCATGTGACCCACATTTCAGGCGCTTATGATGCGTTGGTGATCAACCAGCCAACGGAGACATTTACCGGGCCTCAGCTGTTTAAAATAGACCAGTATATTATGCATGGTGGCCACGTACTGTGGATTGTAAATAATCTGAAGGCCTCGTTGGATAGTTTCAGGGAGTCGCCACAGTTTATTGCCATGGACTATGGTTTGGGGCTGGATGATGTGTTGTTTAAGTACGGTGTGAGGGTAAACAACGATCTGGTGGAGGACAAGCAATGTGCGCCCTTGCCACGAACACTGAACGGACAGATGGAGATAAAAGACTGGGTATATTTCCCGCGGTTCAATCCTACGTCGGATCATCCTATTGTGCGTAACCTGGACTTTATACTTGGTGGCTTCTCAAACAGTATTGACACCATCAAGTCTACGGGAATAAAGAAAACCATCCTGCTGCAATCTTCCAAGTATAGCCGAACATCTAATGCCCCCGTGCGGGTGAGTCTTTCGATGATGAACTATCCTATTCCGGAGAGACTGCTCAACAAACCGTACAGGCCTGTATCTGTGTTGCTGGAAGGGAAATTTGAGTCGGCATACAGAAATCGTATCGCACCAGAGTTTCTGCACACACTCGATTCGCTACACCTTCCATTCAAAAAAGAATGCGACAGCGCTACGAGTATGATCGTGGTTTCTGCCGGCAATATTTTCAGAAACGAGTATTCTACCAAACAAGGCGTTTTGCCTATTGGCTATTATCCGTATTCTACCGAGTTTTTTGAGAACAAAAGTTTTCTGCTCAATTGTCTGGAATTTATGACTGATAATTCGGGCGTGCTGGAAGCCAGGTCAAAACAGGTGAAGCTGCGCATGCTGGACGAGGGCCGGATAAAAGAAGAAAAAAGTATCTGGCAGTTTGTAAATGTGGGCATACCTATAGCGCTGGTATTGGTGTTTGCTTCGGCATATTTGTTTTTCAGGAAGAGAAGGTACGAAACAAAATAAGGTTTGTCTGCCAAGGAAGCTGCCCCGGAATACGTCTTTATTTTTAAGGGCGAAAATATTTACCAATGAAAAAAACATTTTTGTATTTGCTGGTACTGTGCATACTGGGAGGATTTATCTGGTACCTGTTTTTTGCGCATCATAGCGACAATCTTTACGATGCTAAAGAGGCCGGTTTTACTATAAAAGACACAGCCACAGTAGGTCGCATCTTTATTGCAGACTTCGAGAATCAAACGATATTGATAGACCGTACCGATTCGGGATGGGTAGTAAACAAGCAGTACCCTGCGCTCAGCTCTATGGTGCGGATGTTGCTGGGTACTTTTTACCAGCAACAGGCATTGTACCCAGTTACCCAAAATGTGGTGACCAATGCCATAAAACTGTTGTCTACCACCGCTACCAAAGTGGAGGTTTACGATCGCAAGGGTAGTGTGATCGCCAAGTTTTATGTGGGTGGTTCAGCCCCTGGTGGCACAGGCACTATCATGATGATGGAAGGGGCAAGTACACCGTATGTGGTACATATACAGGGTTTTGCCGGCGTATTGAACAACAGATTTTCCACCAGAGTGTATGACTGGCGCGACCGCACCATATTCCGCGTGCCGGCTGCGGAGCTTAAGAGCGTATCGGTAAACTATTTTACCACACCTGCAAACTCATTCCATTTTGAAAAAGACGGAGACCATTTTAATGTAACCGGGAAATTGCCCGCTAATATCAAGCCCAGCGAATTAAGTTCACACAATGCCACCATCTATTCCGGATATTTCGCAAATGTGAATTGCGAAGGCTATCTGAACGGCACACTGGGTATGGATAGCATCATCCGAACGGGCACGCGCCACTCCAATATTGATGTGGAAGACATACACGGCCACAAAACGCACATTGAGATATATTGGATGGGGCTGAACAAACGAAGCAAGAACCGCATGACTGCCGATCCGGACATACCAGATGACTTCGATACCGATCGCCTTTATGCACTTATCAACGGCAACAAAGACACCGTGATGATACAGCAGTTTGTATTTAAGAGCATATTCAGAAAAATAGGTGAGTTTTATCAAAATACACCACCGCCGAAACGGCCATTATAGCTGCGTACCGCATCGGTAACGGATTTTCACCCCTACATGCTCATTTCTGCAAGAATAGGTTCGCTCAGGTCGGGAACTTTTTCTTTGTTGAACACAATTTTAAATGTGGTGCCTACACCAGGTTCGCTATCTATGCTCAGCTCTCCGCCCATAGACTCTATCTGGCTCTTGGTCATAAACAGTCCAAGTCCCTTGCCGGGTTTAGCCGGGTGAAAAGTTTTATAGAGCTTAAACATATTTGCGCCGTGTTTCACAAGGTCTATACCACAGCCATTGTCTGAGAACCTGAGCACATAAAGTCCGTCTTCCATTGCGGTTTCCACAGTTATCACCGGGTCCCGGCTATCGTCTCTGTACTTCAGCGCGTTACTCATCAGGTTCATGACTATACTCTCCAGGTATATTTTGGGATATACGATCTTGTCCCACCCATGCAGATTTTCCACCACAGTGGCATGTGTTTGCACGATGTCGCCTTGTAGCAGTTCTTTGGAATAGTTAATGACCTGTCTCAGGTCGTTTTCCTGACTTTCCACACCGCGCACATGGGTGGCATTTATTACCTCTTTCAGTTCGTTCAGTAGGTCATCCAGTGACTTGGAAGACAGCTTGAGCATTTCCTGCACTTCTATGCGTTCTTCTTCAGTTTCCGCGGCTTCAAGCATGGTGAGCAGCGTAGTAAGACTTGATATCGGTCCCCGCACATTGTGCGACAGGATATGGGTAAAATCTTCGAGCTGGCGATTCTGTTTTGTGAGCTGCCGGACCATAGATTTTAAAACCATGCTGGCGTTTATTTCCTTGTCAATATTCTGAATAATGCCATAGACCTTTACCACTTTGCCCAGATGTATTTTCGGTGAGGCCATTATGCGAACCCAAATTTTCCTCCCCTTGGCAGAGACAAATGGCAGATTTAGGTCGTAAGGTACTCCATGGTTTGCAAGGTTTTCCATGGCTTTTTTTAAGACTTTTGAAGCATCGCCAGGGAAATATGAATATATTTCGCCGGATGAAGGTTTTTGAGATTCAGATACTTCAAATATGTCATAGGTCTCCTTAGACCAGATCCTTGCGCCGGTGGCCACGTCCATATCCCAGGCGCCCAGTTGTGCCATTTGCCCGGTGTTGGAAAGTAAGGATTGTTTTTTTTCATACCGCTCCTTCATTTCCATAAACTCGGAAACATTACGTGAAATCGAAATAAGGCCGGTGATCACCCCACTTTCATCGGCTACGGAAACAAGCTCCATGTTCAGCCAAGCATAGCCACCATTTTTCTTTCGGAAACGCACATCGCAACTCATTTGTTCGCTAACTCCGTTGATCACCGGCATGTGCACATTCATTTCAAAGAATTCTCTGTCTTCTTCGTGCAGAAAGTTGTACAGGTTCATGCCAGTAAGCTCGTCCGGGTGATAACCCAAAATCCGCTCTACGGACGATGCAACCTGTTTGAACGAGCCTGTCGGGTCATGAAAACATATGAATTCTTTTGTGTATTGTTCGTGATATTTGAAAATAAGCTCGTTATTCATATTGTTTATTTTGCGTATAATTAACAAAATGTTAATTATACAATATGCGAATTTATCTAAATTATACCAGTAAACTCATGATTATAGTCAGCAGCATGCATGAACAATGTCAGTATCAGTGGGTGGTCTTTTTCCGGGAATGGCTGGTTGAAAATACGGTGTTTAACAGAGGCCGAAGCCCAACCACAATCAACACTAATATTCGCTGGAATACGGGTTGTCTTTTCTGCGGAAGTCGCCCCGTTTCCAGGCTTCGAAAAACTGGCCCCATGCAATGGGGTTGAAAATGTTCATGGGTTGTTGCTGCCCATAATAAACGGCTTCACGGGCCATTTGCTCCTGCGTGCGGTGCTGGGCCTCGTTGCCGTCGCGCGGCAGTGTATAGGCCAACGCCCTGAGTACGTAAGCATTTGTATTGCGGCGTGCTTTTTCGTAATAGTCGTTGGGAATGCGCCAGTTCTGGAATGCGTAGTTAAATTCTTCCCTCGTTGGCAACGGTCGGATAATGGTTTCGGGAAGGTAAAATGTATCCTGAACCATGAGTTGAATGAGTGAATAATGTTCGTCGGGAAGTGTACCGGGTACTATGTATTCTTTAGGACGATAACCGATGCACGAAAACTGGAGTGTATCGCCTTTATAACATATTATGGAGAATACGCCTGCAAAAGTGGACTGTACACCCCTGTTCTGGTTTTTGACCTGAATGATAGCGCCTGGCACCGAGCGCAGACTATCGGCGGTCATTACGATGCCGTCTATTTCTATCACTTTATCGTAGGCTACCTGAGCCTTGGCAGCAAAGGCACTTAAGAAGATACCGGAAAAAAGTAATGCTATACGCGAAAAGTTCAATAGCCTGGCGGTCATTATACAAAGTTAGGGATTGGTGTATTTACTTGCGGGTTCAGAGGGGCGATTGCTGTCTTTTTTAACATATCGGGCAGGACGTTACGGAAAATCGATATGACGGGTCGTGCGGAAGGACTGGTTGCTGTAAAAAAACTGTATCTTCCATGTCGTTGGGTTAGTGTATTTTTGCCGCGTTAAAGTTGTAAAAACAATAAGTGTATGATCACTAAAGAGGCAGTGCTGGAAGCCCTGAGCAATGTGCAGGAACCAGATCTGGGGAAAGACCTTGTGACGCTAAACATGATTAGCGATATTGAGATAGACGGAAAGAAAGTTTCCTTCCGGGTAATGCTGACAACTCCTGCGTGTCCGCTAAAGGCTATGATAGAAAAAGCCTGCATAAATGCGATTCACCACTTGGTGGATAAGGATGCGGAAGTAAACGTGATCATGGATGCCAGGGTAAACACCAATCGCAAAGACAACCAAAGCGTGCTACCCGGTGTAAAGAACATCATAATGGTTGCTTCCGGCAAGGGCGGAGTTGGTAAGTCTACCGTGTCTGTGAACCTTGCCATTGGCCTGGCAAGGGAAGGTGCAAAAGTAGGTTTGCTGGACGCCGACATATATGGTCCGTCTGTGCCGATCATGATGGGTATTCGCGATGAACGGCCCAAAATGACGGAGGTGAATGGCGAGGCAATGATCGTGCCAATTGAAAAATATGGTATCAAGGTAATGTCTATCGGGTTCCTGATAGACGAAAAACAGGCTGTGATATGGCGCGGCCCAATGGCCAGTTCGGCACTGAAGCAGTTCATAACAGGTGTGTATTGGCAGGAGCTGGACTATCTGATAATAGACTTGCCACCCGGTACCGGCGATGTGCACCTGACCATGGTACAAACAGTACCGGTAACAGGTGCCGTGATCGTGTCTACGCCACAGGCAGTGGCTGCCGCAGACGCGCGCAAAGCCATCATGATGTTCAAGCAACCGCAGATCAATGTGCCGATACTCGGAATTGTAGAAAATATGGCTTATTTTACGCCTCAGGAATTGCCAGACAACAAGTATTATATATTTGGCAAAGGCGGTGCAAAGCAAATGGCCGAACAATTTGACCTGCCCTGCCTAGGCGAAATACCTATTGTGCAGAGTATACGTGAGGGTGGAGACAAAGGGGTACCTGCGGTGATGGATGACAATTCGGTATCGGGCAGGGCGTTTGCAGACCTTGCGCGGCATGTGGCACGAAACGTGGCCATACGCAACGCAGATATGGAGCCTACGAAGGTGGTGGAAATGAAGAATTAGTACACTGGTTAAAGTATAAAAAGTAATTTATCTGATAAAAGCAGACGTATGAGAAGTTTATGTTGCCTGGTCTTTGTTATTGTATGCGCCTTGCCGGCATTTGCACAGCGTAAATACAACAAAAGGGAGCACAAGCCCCTGCAGATCTATATGGTAAACGTCCCCGGCGGAAAGTTTGATATGGGCGATGACACCAGTATGGTAGACCGGAGGCCGGCACATACCGTAAGGCTGGGGAATTTTGCCGTTAGCGCCTACGAGGTTACACAGCGCCAATGGCGCGCCGTGATGGACAACAATCCTTCTTCCTACGACTGCGACGACTGCCCGGTAAATAACGTGAGCTATGACGATGTACTGGAGTTCATAAGCAGGCTCAATAAGGCTTTGGGTACACAATACCGGCTGCCCACAGAAGCCGAATGGGAATATGCCGCACGTGGCGGCCAGCTGGAGCGGATACACAATGTGAACGATCCCCATTATTATGGCAAACAGTTGAGTGGACGGCAGTTGCCGCAAACTATTGCCTGGTTTCAGCGTAACGCAGACGACCATATACACCGTGTAGGCGTGAAGCAACCCAACGAACTGGGTCTGTATGACATGAGTGGAAACGTAGAAGAATGGTGCAGCGACTTTTATTCTGAGACTTATTATACCAGCAAGCCTGTGGCAAATCCCAAAGGGCCAACTGGCGGTTTATCTCATGTAGTGCGCGGTGGTTCTTACTTCAGCGAACCATCTGAGCTAAGTGTAACCCGCAGGGCCGCATTTCTACCCAACACACGTTCTGTAACACTGGGTTTCCGCCTGGCTGCAGACCTGCCAAAGGCAGGCGTACACAAAGTGTGTGATGAAAAATAATCAGTTAGGGTTAGATCAGTAGATCAGTTCGTCTTTCAGGGATACGTTGCCCTGTACTCCGCCTGAATGGATGCAGAGAACACGGTCGCTGACCGAAAAGTAGTTGTCGAGCAGCAATTCCCGCATGCCGTACATCATTTTGGCAGTGTAGACCATATCGAGCGGAATGTGGTTTTCCCGGTAGAAGTCATTCATAAAGTCTGCCAGCTCCCGATTCCATTTTCCGAACCCACCAAAGTGCCAGGAGTCAAATATTTTCCAGCAGTGGCGCTTGTCGTCGTCTAAATGCTCGTCAATGTGGTCTTTCAGGTAAGCACCTTGTTTCATTGGGGCGAAGCCCAGCATTTCCTGATGCGCTGGTAATTTTATCCTCAGCCCGGCAAGCGTGGTGCCCGAACCAATCGCTGTTACCACATGCGTATATGCTTTGTCTATGTACCAGCTGATAAGGCCTGCACCGGTACGTCCACGCTCGTTGGCGCCACCTTCCGGTACAATATAGAGATCGTCAAACTGGTCTACCAGCCCCTTGAGCCAATCGGGCTCGTTTTTGTTGCGATAGTCCTCTCTGGTCACGAAAATCAGCTCCATGCCATACCGTCTGCAGTCTTCAAGGGTGGGGGTGAGGGTATCATGTCGTCCACGCACAATTGCGATAGACCGCAGACCGAACATTTGGGCTGCAAATGCAGTGGCAACCAGATGGTTGGAATATCCGCCACCAAAAGTAAGCAGGGTCTTAAAGCCCTTTTCTTTGGCTGCGGCCACATTCAGACGCAATTTGTACCATTTGTTGCCCGACACTACCGGGTGCAAAAGGTCTAGCCGCAGCATGTCCATTGCTGCCACTTTGTTGCTGTACCAGAATTTATTGAGCGGCTGAATGACGGCGTTGCGGTCATCAATTGTATCCATATTCACGGAGATAGGTTTCATTGTCCCTCCATTTGGGGCGTACTTTTACATAAAGCTCCAGGTGCACTTTTTTCTGCAAAAATTCTTCGATCGCCTTTCGTGAGTTGATACCCAGTTGTTTGATCATAACGCCACCCTTGCCCAGCAGTATCACCTTCTGGGTTTCTCTGCTCACGATAATCTCGGCCTTGATAACG
>CAIYJV010000328.1 GCA_903926605.1 uncultured Bacteroidota bacterium | reverse complement strand
TGTCTGAGACCTATTCACACTCGTTGTCTGCCCTGAGACCGGATGATGAATTTGAGCAACAGGTAAAATTGCACCACGAGAAAATAAAGAACCTGTTCGGTATAGAACCTGTGATTTTCAGAAACACGGAATTGATCTATTCCGACCTAATAGGTCGACGCGTACACAATATGGGATACAAGGGTATGCTTACAGAAGGCGCCCGCCATATCCTGGGATGGAAGAGCCCCAACTATTTGTATTACAATGTGTTGGAGCCAGAAATGAAACTATTACTTAAAAACTTCAGATTGAGCGATGATATTGCCTTCCGGTTCTCGCAGCGCTCCTGGAGTGACTGGCCACTGACCACCGAAAAATTTGTAGGCTGGCTCAACAAGATCGCCCCCGAGGAAGAAATAGTGAACCTGTTTATGGACTACGAAACCTTTGGAGAACATCAGTGGGCCGAAACCGGAATTTTCGAGTTTATGAAGGCATTGCCGGGACAGGTGCTCAGCAAAACAAACTTTGGCTTTGTCACCCCTTCCGAAGCCATTGATGCACTACAACCCGTAGGCGGAATGAGCGCACCAAGTCCCATATCGTGGGCCGATGAAGAACGCGACCTGACCGCGTGGTTGGGCAACGATCTTCAGGACGATGCATTTGAAGCACTCTATTCGATGAAGCCGATGATGGACCAATGTACAGACCCTGAGTTGCGACGCAAATGGTTGTACCTGCAAACAAGCGATCACTTTTATTATATGTGTACCAAGTTCTTCTCAGACGGAGATGTACACATGTATTTTAACCACTACCCTACACCATACGAGGCATACATCAATTTTATGAATGTGATTTCGGATTTCAGAATTTGCCTCGAAAAACACCTGGCCAGGAAGTCAGACGCACCAAAAATTGAAGCAAAATCCAGGAAGCCCACAACTGCTAAAAAAAGAAGTGTGGCGACCAAAGCAGTAACCGAAAAAAAGCTGCTCGTTCCGACCGAAAAAAGTAGTTTAAAAAAGCAAACTGCGTCTAAAAAAAATGAAATTACCAAAGTGCCTGAAATAAAACAGGAAGTGGTATCTGAGGAAAAGAATAACAAAAAGAAAACGCAGAAAAAGGCAGTAAAATAAACCCGGTGCAAGAAAAAATTGTCACCTTCGTAAATAAATCCAACGTATGACTAAGACCGTCGCAATACATGAAAGCCTGAGCCCGGAATGGGCATTTGAAACGAGTTGGGAAGTTTGCAACAAAGTAGGAGGAATCAACACGGTGATCGCTACCAAAGCGAGGGTGTTGAACGAATTGCTGAAAGACAGGCTGATCATGATTGGGCCTGATCTGGGCCAGGGTACCGGGTCAAACCCTTTGTTTTTAGAAGATAAAAGCCTGTTTCCGGAATGGAAAGACAATCTGAAATCGTCTAAGCTGAAAGTGCGCATTGGGCGGTGGCAGATACCCGGGACCCCCACAGTTTTTTTAATAGATTTTGCCGATTTTTTTAGTCGCAAGGACGATATCCTGACACAATTCTGGAACAAATACCGGGTGGACTCTATGTCTGGCGGCTGGGATTATGTAGAGCCCGTAATATTCGGGTATGTGGCGGGCAGAGTTATAGAAAGTTTCCACCATTTTCACCTTACCGCAAAAACCAAGGTGATCGCTCAGTTTCATGAGTGGATGACTGCATCTGGTCTGTTGTACCTTAAAGACAATATGCCACAGGTGGGCACTGTTTTTACAACACATGCCACCGTGCTGGGCCGATGCATAGCCGGGAACAATTTTCCACTGTATGACGAACTGAAAAATTATGATCCACAACACAGTGCAGAGACCTTTAATGTCGTGGCCAAGCACAGTATGGAGCGCCAGGCTGCCCACTATGCAGATGTGTTTACCACAGTGAGTGAAATTACCGCAAAGGAGTGCGAACATTTTCTGGGTAAGATTCCGGATATGATCACACCGAATGGGTTTGAAATGCCGCAAAACGGTAACTACCAGCCGCATGATAAAAGAAAGGCAGCACGTAAAAAACTGTTAGAAGTAGCAGAAGCCGTGCTGAACCAGCCGGTGAGCGAAGACAGTCTGCTTGTCGTAAAAAGCGGACGATACGAGTTCAGGAATAAGGGCGTGGACGTTTTCCTAGATGCGTTGCATAAATTAAATACTCAGGATCACCTCAATAAGAAGATAATAGCATTTCTTGCATTGCCTGCGGGCAATGCCGGACCCATTGAAGATGTAAAAAAACGCATTGGCAACCGGGATTTTGAGACTGCGGAAGCAAATCAATACCTGACCCACTACCTCACCGACTATGACGGTGACCCTATCATCAGGCGCATAAGGAACAACAATCTTAACAATCTGCCATCGGATTCGGTGAAAGTAATATTCGCCCCGGTTTATCTGGACGGAGACGACGGCATTTTTGACATGGATTATTACGACCTGCTGCCAGGATTTGATTTTGCTGCTTTCCCATCTTACTATGAGCCATGGGGCTATACCCCTCTCGAAAGTCTTGCGTTGGGTGTGCCTGCCGTGACCACCAATGTGGCGGGATTCGGTAGCTGGATATCCCACCATTTACAAAAAAGCACCAGTGATGGTGTATATGTAGTAGAACGTAGCGACTACAATCAGGACGAATGCAGTGGCGCCATTGCGCACTTGATTGCAGAGTATACCAAATTTGACCATACCCGCATAGCACATGCACGCGAAAGCGCCGCTCGTTTGGCACACCTTGCAAATTGGGAGGAATTCGTTGTCGAGTATATGCACGGATATTCCAAAGCTTTGCGTAACGTGGCCGGTCGTGGACACGCTGCCAATGGCCCCGCCCCAGGCGTTACACCGGCAAGCATACAATCTTATTTTTCCGACTCGGATAAAGACCCGGGCTGGCGCAAATTGTACGTTAACCCGAAAGTACCGCCGAAACTGCACATGCTCCAGACACTGGCCTACAATCTGTGGACCAACTGGAATCATGAAGCCAGGAGGCTTTTTGAAAGCATTGACCCGGCCAACTGGATTCGTTTTAAGAACAATCCTACCGCCGCTTTGGAAGCCGCATCTTTTACCCGCCTCCAAGAACTGGAAGACGACGAAGAGTTTTGTGAAAGACTTGCCAAGGTGGAAATTGAATTCAACCGTTATATGCGCGAACGGGAAAAACCAAAAGGACCACAGGTGGCCTACTTCTGCATGGAGTATGGGCTGGATCATTTCATAAAACTATATTCAGGCGGTCTGGGCGTACTTGCCGGAGACTACCTGAAGGAGGCCAGCGACTCTAAAGCCAATATGGTTGCAGTAGGTCTGCTGTACCGCCACGGCTATTTTAAACAAACACTGGCTGCCGACGGATCGCAGCAGGCCATATACAAACCTCAAAAATTCAGTTACCTGCCCGTGCAGCCCGTAAAGCAAAGCAATGGTACCTGGCTGAATATCTTTATTGAGCTGGACGGACGTGACTTGTTTGCTAAAGTATGGAAGCTGCAGGTAGGTAGCGTAACTCTTTATTTGCTGGATACGGATGTGAACCTGAACTCACCCGAAGACCGGTTTATAACCCATCAGCTTTATGGCGGAGACTGGGACAACAGGCTGAAACAGGAACTACTGCTCGGTCTGGGTGGTATCCGGCTGTTGAAAACGCTGGGGCACGATGCTGAAATTTACCATTGCAACGAAGGCCACGCAGCGTTTACCGGCCTGGAGCGCATCAGGCATCTGATTCATGAAAAAGGACTGGGCTATGACGAAGCGGTTGAAGTGGTGCGTGCGTCTTCATTGTTCACCACACATACCCCAGTGCCAGCGGGACATGATGCATTTTCCGAAACGGAAATGCTTCGGTATTTTGGCAACTACACTGCCAGCCTACAAATAAACTGGCACGATTTTATGGCCCTGGGTCGCAGCAATCCGAACGACCACGAAGAGAAATTCTCTATGAGCTTCCTTGCGACCAGACTTTCATCCAAGGTAAATGGCGTAAGCAAGCTGCACGGTTTGGTTTCCAAAGATATTTTCCGTCCGCTTTGTCCCGGATATTTCACAGAAGAAGTGAATATAGACTATGTGACAAATGGCGTACACTACCCCACCTGGGCGTCTGAGGAGTGGCAACAACTGTACAAGACCCATTTTGGAAAGGGTTTCATAGAAGACCAGCACAACAGCGCCCGCTGGGAAAAAATCTGGGAAGTACCCGACGAGACCATCTGGCGGATGCGTATAGACCACAAAAGGCGGTTTGTAAAATGGGTAAAGGACTACCTTACCCGCAATCTGGGTCAGAAACACCAAAGCCCCAAAGTGGTAATGAGTGTGGTGAATAACCTGAATGAGCATACGCTCATTATTGGTTTTGCGAGGCGCTTTGCCACCTACAAACGAGCTACTTTGCTGCTCAACGATCTGCAGCGGCTGAACAGGATCGTGAATGACCCTGCACAACCTGTAGTCTTTATTTTCGCGGGCAAAGCCCATCCGAAGGACATTCCGGGTCAGGACCTGATAAAAAGAATTGTAGAAATATCGAATATGCCGGAATTTCTTGGCAAGATCATATTCCTTGAAAATTACGAAATGAATGTAGCGCGCAATATGGTGCGCGGCGTAGATATCTGGCTGAATACACCGCAACGTCCCATGGAAGCATCGGGCACAAGCGGCATGAAGGCCACGCTGAATGGCGTACTGAACCTGAGTGTGCTGGACGGCTGGTGGGCAGAGGGCTACAAACCCGGCACCGGTTGGGCGCTACCTGAAAAGGAAGAATATGACCATGAGCCATTCCAGAACGAATTTGACGCTGAAACCATATACCACCTCATTGAAAAGGAAATAAAGCCATTGTATTATGAAAAGGCGAACGGCAACTTCCCGTTTGAGTGGGTGCAACGTATCAAAAAAACTATTGCCGAAATATCGCCTGAATTTACCATGAGTAGGGTCGTGGCCGAATACCATGAAAAATTTTATATACCGCTGCAAAAGCAGAAAAAGAGCCTGCAGGCCGACAATTACAAATCGGCTCGCGAGATCGCGGCATGGAAAAAACGTATCATGGCCAACTGGGATGGGATAAGCGTGGACAGCATGAATGTTTTTGACAGTGTGAATCAGTCACTGGAACTGGGCGAATCGTTTGAGGCAGAAGTGGTGCTGAATATTGGAAGTCTGAGTGGCGCCGATCTGGCAGTAGAAGTGATGTTCATTCGCAGGCATCGTTCAGACGAGGTCACGGAGATTATATCACTGGAGGAACTGAAGCTTGAAAAGTGGGAAAGTGGCAAGGCTACCTACCATGGCAGATTCAAGTCTACCCGTTCCGGTGTGTTTGAGTACAGTTTCCGGGTTTATCCGACCAACAAACTGCTAACCAATAGAATGGAGATGCCACTGATCAAGTGGATATGATTCTTGGTAAAGTTTATTTGAATTCAGGGCTTGTTGAAATTGTCAACAAGCCCTTTTTCTATTGAAGACCGGCGGTTTACAAATATGAACAGTTTTTAGGGCTATAGTCGTTCGTAAACAAGGTATTGGCATCCGTAAACTTTAGCATTATGGTTTACAGTGAGTTCTTTTCACGGGAGTACGTGGCCATGCTAAAATAACAAATCGCCTTGCAACTCAGTCGTCGCTTACAGACATTACAGCAGCGCCGAGCAGGCATGTCTTATTTCGTCGAAATTAATCGTGAGCGGAGGGGCGATGCGTATACAGTCGGGCGCAAACAGAAACCAGTCTGAAAATACTGATTCAGAAAATGCACCGTGCCTATGGAATAATTTTCAGCTTTTCAATGCGTTCAAAATGTTTCTTGTTTAGCGTAGCTATTGGCAAATTATTAGCTATAGCCGAAGCGGCTATAAATAGATCGGCAATGTCTATTTGTTTTCGCTTTCGTTTTAAACCAGCGTTAATCTCCACGGCTGTATCTACTGAAGCTTCATCCAAAGCAATTACGTCAACCGCTTTAAGCACTTCATTCCAAAAACCTAGCTGAGAAAAAGAAGCGCCAGAAAAAATTTCATATTTGGTGACGGAAGAAATTGCGAATTGATACCCATCACGAACCAATTTTACCCAGACTGTATTGTCTTTTTCAGTCTTACGATAATAATCAATCAGGATTGAGGTATCAACCATTATTCTTTTGTTCGCCATTGGTTGACAGCTTTTCGATTGTTCAGAATTGTATCTAGTTGCTTTTGGGTTGCTGTTGGACCATTTAAAAGGAGGTATTCTAAATCAATTTTCGACTTGGCGTCTATATTATTCCTTTCAATTTCAGCTTTAAGTTGCTGAAGCTCATCTGACGGCAAATTCCTGACAATCTTGAGCAATTGACGAAAATCTAAATTCACCTGTACTTCCATAATCGCAAATTTAAGAAATAATGAGAAGCGAATTTCGCCAAGCAAAAATTTCCGTCTGGGTCGTTTTTTCAAAAGGTAGTAACGGAAAGTCTCCCTCAACGACAGCACCCGAGGGAATAGTTAAACGCAAATCGCCATGTAGCTCAGTCGTAGATTACAGACATTTCAGCAGCACCGAGCAGGCATACCTTATTTCGTCGAAAGTAATCGTGAGCGGAGGGGCGATGCGTATACAGTCGGACGCAAACAGAAACCAGTCTGAAAATACTGATTCAACCAGCGCCTTGCCTAGTACTCGTAGCACGTCTTCGTTACAGTCCAATTTCACAGCCATCAACAATCCGCAACTGCTTATTCCTTTTATTTTGTTGTGTACCAGTAGTTGTCGGAATAATGCTTCCTTTGCGGCAACACCGTCTATCAGTTCCTCATCCAGCAAGGCTTTCATCGAGGCCATACCTGCTGCACAGCTTACGGGGTGGCCACCGAAAGTGGTTATGTGTCCTAGTACGGGGTCGTGTGTAAGGCTCTGCATGATCTCGCCCGACGATACAAATGCACCCAATGGCATACCGCCACCGAGAGCCTTTCCCAGCAGTAAAATATCGGGCAACACCCCGAAATGCTCGAAACCCCATATACGTCCGGTGCGGCCAAAACCGGTTTGAATCTCGTCCATTATGAGCAGGGCACCCATTTCATCGCAACGTTCTCTTACCCGCCTAAGCCATTCCGGATCGGGCTTTACCACGCCGGCCTCGCCCTGAACGGTTTCCAGTATGACACAAGCAGTACGTTCATTGATACCGGCAACCAGATCTTCGGAGTTGTAGTCATAGTGCCATACTCCCGGCAAAAGCGGCCTGAAAGCGTTGCGCCAGTACTCATCGCCCATTACACTCAGTGCACCCAGCGTATTGCCATGATAACTCTTATTGCATGCTACGATCTCTCCCCTTCCTGTAAAACGACGGGCCAGTTTCAATGCGCCTTCTGTGGCTTCCGCGCCGGAATTGGTAAAATAAACACAATTGAGGTGCGCTGGTAAATGATCTGCCAGCATTTTGGCATAGGCCACCTGCGGACTTTGAACCAGTTCGCCATATACCATAATGTGTAAATAGGCATCTACCTGCTTTTTTATAGCCTCCACCACCGCAGGATGGCAATGGCCGGTATTACAAACACTGATACCGCCAATAAGGTCGAGGTACTTTTTGCCTTCGGCATCTACTAAATAGTTGCCCGAAGCCTTTACGATCTCCAACCCAATTGGAGCCGGCGAAGTCTGAGCCATATATCGCAGAAATAATGCTCTGTTGTTCATTAGTCGGTATTTTTCAAGCCACTGGGACTGACGGGATGCAGATTCAGGGTTTGGGCCTTTTCTATCAGCAATTCCATAGCCGCATCATAAGTATTGGCGATCTGGCCGTCCAGTATGGCTTCTCTGATCGTGGTCTTCAACACACCAACCTCCCGGGAAGGTGTAAGGTTGAACAGCTTCATGATTTCGTCTCCGGATATGGGTGGCTGCCAGTTCCTGATGTTGTCTTTTTCCTCTACTTCCCGGAGACGCAGTTTTACCATCTCAAAGTTTTCAAGGTATCTTTTCACCTTCAATCTGTTCTTGGAAGTAATGTCGCTTTCGCACAAGATCATCAGATCTTCCAGGTCATCACCGGCATCGAATAGTAGTCTGCGCATAGCAGAGTCGGTTATGTCTTCCTTAGTGAGGCTTATAGGCCGCAGGTGCAGTGACACCAATTTTGCCACATACTTCATGTGCTCGTTTTGAGGCAACTTAAGTTGCTTAAAAATACGAGGGGTCATTTTCTCGCCCACTACCTCGTGACCGTGAAAAGTCCATCCATGGCCGTTTTCATAGCGCTTGGTCGCCGGTTTCCCAATGTCGTGCATCAACGCAGCCCAACGCAGCCAAAGGTTTTCACTCCGCTCGGCTGTGTTGTCTATCACCTTTAGTGTATGATAAAAGTTGTCTTTATGACCCTGTCCATCCAGGATATCCACGCCGGCCAGGTCTGTCATCTGCGGAAAAAACTCCTTCAGCAAACCGGATTTGAACAGCAATTCCAGTCCCACAGATGGTTTAGGGCACGCCATGATCTTGTTCAACTCGTCGGTAGTACGCTCCTGCGATATGATCTTCAATCTTGCACAGTTCCGCGTTATAGCTTCGAAGGTTTCGGGAACGATCGTAAAGCCCAGCTGGCTGGCAAAGCGTATGGCCCGCATCATCCGGAGCGGGTCGTCTGAAAAAGTAATATCCGGGTCGAGCGGGGTGCGTATGATGCCATATTGCAGGTCATCCATTCCGTTGAACGGATCTACCAACTTTCCGAAATTTTCCTTGTTCAGCGTAATGGCCAACGCATTTATCGTAAAATCTCTGCGTAGCTGATCTTCCTCCAGCGTGCCGGGTAAAACATCCGGTTTGCGTGATTCCGGTGAGTAAGATTCTTTTCTAGCGCCCACGAACTCGATATCAAAACCATTCAGCTTGAATTGCGCGGTGCCGAAATTTTTGAAAAAATTCACATGCGGCTTGTGCGGAAAAGTTTCAGCCACAGCTTTCGCTAGTTCTATTCCATCGCCGGTACATACGATGTCTGCGTCCTTTGTAGCCCTGCCCAATATTTTGTCGCGCACAAAGCCACCGATAACAAAACACGAAACACCCAGCCTGTCTGCCGTCTCCCCAATACGTTCCAGGAGCATGACTTCCTGAACTGTACAACTAATATCCATGTGTGTGCAAAACTAAAGTTTGTAGGCAACCTTACCAACCCATCGCCTGTATTAAGGCCGGGGATTATGAAAACAACGCGCGTTCCGTCAGGAATTCCGGGTAAAAAAAAGCTTTTCACC
>CAIYJV010000327.1 GCA_903926605.1 uncultured Bacteroidota bacterium | reverse complement strand
TGCCGACGACATTCGCGGATAGGGCTGTAATGGCATTACACCGCTACTGATCTCGACATAGAGCAGGCTGGATGAGGGACTCGACCTGCTTACCAGCGATTTCTGCACAATGGTGTTATAGGCAGCGCTATCCTCGAAATTGATGTGCAGATTGGCATTGTTGCTACCCTGATGGCAGCCGCTGTTGATGGCACAATTCGTGCGCAGCATGGGAAGTATGGTGGTGCTGAAACTCACCTGCGGTTCAACAGTAACCCCCTGGCTACTGTGGGTACAGGAAAATGACGTCAATACCACCATTGAAAGTAAAGTCAGCAGATTACTACTCCTCATATCGGAACATATTGGGCACATTCAGCGCAATGGTATCTGCGATGCCGGGTCGCATAGTATAATAGTCCGTACTGTCCTGAGTTTTAAAGTCAAGTACAGAAAGTAGTTTTCCATAGTCGCAAACCATGTGGATGTATTGCGTAGAATTGGCCGTGAGTATCCAGGGCAGGTAGGCAGTACCCGTGCTGCGAACCGGCATGTGCACAGTTTTCCGGTTTGCACCACCACCAATTTTGTAACAGAATGGTACTGGGTTGACACCAGTTTGCGTCGCGGTAGTGTCGGCTGAACCGATCAATTCCATAAAATAATAGCCCTGCGTGGCGTTGCCGTACCACATGGCAGTAGGACTAATATATGTTACCGGATTAAACGCAGACGGAGACAAGGCATTAGTAGCTGAGTCGAGCCCGATTGTAAAATACACAGAAGTGTAGGTGCCAACCGGCGCTTTACCAATCAGATAAGCTTCGCTGTCGATAATTTTTAGCAGACTGATACCGGGAAATGTATAGGTGGTTCCATTGGCATTGACCAGTGTGATGGACGACATGAAAAAGCGAGCGGTATTTAGACTGATATGCCTGCCTGCGGCATCGGCATAAAGAGCAGTGGTGTCGTCTACTTCGTTGGTGTCTATGTTTGAATGCAAATGGATATAAAAGGTGCCAATTTGTGGCTCGGAGCAACAGGCCTGATGCCCCTTATTACAGGATACAATGGCTGAAACAACTAATATACAAAGTGTAGCGCACAACAAAATGCCGGAAGTTCTGATCGAAAACATAAAGTGCAAAAATTAAAATAGTGATTGAATAATTTTTCTTCAGCGTATAGAATACTTGAAACCCGCCAGGAACGCAAAATGTTGTCGCGCTTGTGTGCCATTTACGTACTGGTAAACCGGGGCGCCGGCCTCAACCTGAAACGTGAACTTTCGAAGCAATGGATGCGGCAGCCGGACATTTGCACCTACCAAAAGGCTTACTACGGTACCACCGGAATTGTGCGTATCTGCACCGGGATCCATCGCCATGTTCATGGGGATGGCAATTTGCGGGTCCTGCCCTGAAATCCTACCACAGACATTTACATTAGTCCGCAAAGAACAGCTTAGCCAGGGACTCAGTGTATGGGCTGCCCAGATGTCTGCCTGCATGCTGTTACCCAACCTGTATCCTTCGCTGTTATCATTTAGATACATTATTGCCTGCAATTGGGCACCGAGATCAAACAAACGCAAACTATGTGTAACAGTCAGTCCGGGTATTATGCCAAAGGATCCGGATCCGGTTTGCATCATATAGTCCAGCCGCTGGTTGTCTCCCAACAGGGTGGTTCCGTTTTGCTTAATCGAACCGGTTGGAATGTTAAGTCCCAATGACCCTGTAAAGGTTGACGCCCCTACCGAAACAAACCGGTAAACTACGCCGATCCTGCTATCTCCCACTCCACTTATCATCGTGTTCATGGACGAGGGCATACCGGCCATATTCATGCCGGGCATCGACGCACCCTGGTCCATATTCATGTTCATATCGCATGCGTTGAATCCGGCCATACCCATTATGGTGAGCCGGTCACTGATACCGTACATCATCATCAGCATGTGCATCTGCATTTTCATTTGGCCCGGGGCCATCATATATTGCTTATACACCTGTGCATCCGACAATTGCCGTGAGCCGGTTGCGGCACCGTTCATGCTCATGCTCATCAGCGAATATCCGGCCATCCATCCGCCCTTGTCATGAACATGGTCGCTAGAAATACCCAGCGGACTGGTGATATCGCCACAGCCGCAGGCCGGAGTGCATGCAGATGTATCTGAACCGGCGGGCACTGTTCGTTCCCGTTTGGGTGCCGCTGTAGTAAATTGGGCAGCCATAAAACAGCAGACCCACAATATTATCAATATTGGTTTCATTGTCTTTCATTTAAATTGATCAGCTAATACTATCCCTTTTATAGGAATAGACGGCAACCGCCTGAAAGGCCGGTCACGCTACCGCACCCGGGACAATTCCGGGATAACAGTCCACAAAAAACAGGGGATCACGCCGATGGCGGATGAAAGACATTGCGCGGAAACGATGCCGTAAAAAGCTCGTTGCGCAAAAAATATTCGCGTTCCTCGCTGCAATCTGCAACAATGGTAAATGAAAATGCCTGAGTAGGTATAAAAAGGTTCAGTGATTGTACTTCCTGAAGTTTTTGCCTGAAAGGCGCAGGTGATTGTTGCTTGCTGTCCCGATCCAACTTCTTTTTCAGGCAACACTTTCCTTCGCAATGTAAGTAGGGTTTGTTGCGATTCTCACACAAATTTTTAGCAATATAGTCCTTGTTCGCATAGTAGTCTGCCAATACCACCAACTGGCTGAAGGTCTGCAACAGCACGGCAAGTAAAATGGTTATGGCTAATATTTTTCTCACGGTCACTGGACTATGGCAAAGTTAAGCAGATTAGTAATGTAGAAACTAAACAATATCAAAAAAGAATACATAGAGATATTCTATCGCTGAAACAATATGATAAACAACACCTTTCACCAGTGGCTGCCATTCAATCAGGGCGCCTCCGCAGGCATAATTCCTGCATTCAGGGCATACATTACCTAACCAGTCCGGGAGCTGAGGTTTAGTTTTCTAAACAAGTTGTCCCGGTAAAACGATGCAAGGAATGTCAGGATCGTATTTAAGTTAAGTTGATCACTACGTTTACTCAGAGAATTCGCGCTATCAGACTGCATAGCCGCCGGTGCCATAAACCTGCTACCAAGGCTATAAACGTAATGCCAAGCAGTATAAAACCGTTGATCGCCAGTATTTGCATAGACGGAAATTTAAAAAGCCTCAGATCCGTTAAAAAACGGATTGTTTATCGGTAAGGTATATGGTATGTTTGCAGAATACAAAATTGCAGTTTCTTTTTAAACGGTATACACCAACACCGTTTAAAAACGGGTACCGGAACAACCAACTATCAAGCACTTTGGTATGTCTTTATTGCAGACGAACTGAATTTAACCAATTTTAAAACCAGTAATTATGAAAAAACTTCTTCTAGGTGCTTTATCGTTTTGCGGCATGTTTGCGCATGCACAGACTATGGACAGCAGCTACAACGCCATTGGCTATTCGGCGGGACTGTCCTGGCCGCAGGTGAACAAGATCATACAATTACCGAACGGATCAACCATTCAGGCACTGAATGACCATTTGGGCGTGTCGGTAAGTAAGTTTAACGAAGATGGCACTCCGGATGTTTCATTTGGCGCATACGGCAGACGAATTCTGGGAGTGGGCGCCTGCGTTACTTTCCCGCCGGTTGACAACGTGCTGACGGATATGATCGTAGACGATGCCGAAATGTTCGTTGGTGTAGGCTATGGCACTTATTCCTATGCCGGATGTGGGTACGACAATATGGATATCTTCAGGCTGAAGCGGGACGGAACCGCAGACAGCACTTTCGGACTATGCGGTATGATGGAGTCCGGACAGATTTTGGGCAGCTATCCCAACGTTCTGAATACTTCCTTCCTCACCAGTATCCGAAAACTGCCCGGTGGACAGTTTCTGGTAGCAGGACATGGGTCGGGCCCTTCGGTAGGAATGAGTATTTTGTTTATGAAATTTAACCATGATGGCACACTGGACCCTACTTTTGGCACCAATGGCATCTATACACTACCTGGAGGTTTCTTTTACAATGTATCTGTGCACAGCCCCACTGACATTAGCATTGACAGCGCCGGCAACATACTGGCCGTTGGCTCAGGACTGGCAGATGTGTCAGGGTATCATCCGTATGCACAGGTAGCCAAAATATTGTCTACCGGCGCACTGGACTATAGTTTTGGCGACAGCGGCATGGTGAAACTGGCCTACGGGTCATCTAACACCATCTCTGGCATTAAGCCCCGCAGCGATGGCAAGTATGTGCTCGTGGGTTCCAGCGACGGCAATGGTACAATGACTATTATGAACCCTGACGGCACAGTAGATTCAACGTTAATCACCGCAGGGTATAATACGCTTGCCGTACCCGGATATGCGACCAATGTGATCAAGTCTTTTGTGTTGCAGCCAGACAACAAGGTATTGCTTTGCGGCTATGGCATGAATGGCTACGATGCCTGCGCCTACATAGGCCGGGTGAACGAAGATGGCACTTACGATACCACATTTAACGGATATGGTCTGGACTCTTTTAACTACGGTGTGTACACTCACTGGCAGTCGGGAACCTTCCTGAACGACATCAATATTGTATGCGGTAACAGGATACTGGCCGCTGGCGGAATTAATCAGACGACAGCCAACTCCAATCAGGGAACTTTTATTGTAAGAATGAAGCTCGATGACACCAGTGTTTGTAATTACGTGATTCCGTTAGAAACCCCGTCAGCGAAAAACGCTTCCGTGGGCATTCACGTTTACCCCAATCCCGCAGTTGAAACCATTACGATTGAAAATGCTATTGTGAATTCGGGTTACAAGCTGATGAATATGGTGGGACAGGAATTGCTGTCAGGCACACTGAGCGCAGCATCACAAACAATCGACCTGACACACGGCAGATTGGCCACAGGCAATTACATACTGCAAATTACCTACCCTAAGGGAAATCGGTTTATAACAAAAGTCGTGAAGAACTAGTTTTTTGTTTTTGAAATCAGATAGCAGCTGCCGGTGGCAGCTGCTTTCTTGTAACATGTATGACGGTTTGGATTGGAACGCAACAGATTGAAAATGGCTTCCCTTTTGCCATACGCGAATTGACTAAATAGCGCTGTTCAAATTTAACAATGCCGTTCCTGCCCGGCCGGTCTCGGGTTATGTTCATTTGCCTACCTTTACACTTTCTAAAAATTGCGATCGCGTCATGGCTCAAACAGTTTGTGTTTGGGCATACGGATTCGGAAATACTGAACTTATGAAACAGGGACAAAAGCGGTCCGCATTGTCATACATACCGGGATATACCAATAACACAGTGTTGCAGGTGATCATTTTTTCTACTGTATGCTATGTATTGCTGGGGCTTACGTGGGCGGTGATACGAATAGTTTATCCGGATGACAGCAATTTCTACAACTACTTTCTGCCACTGGTTGGGCTGCCCGCATTGGCGCAGATCAAAACACATATCTGGACCTTGCTCACCTACGGCTGGTTTCTGGCACCCGGCAGGTTTTGGGAGCTCGTGACCAATATGATATGGGTATATTGTTTCGGCTCTGTAGTACAATTCCTTGTAGGGCATAAGCAGGTAATCCCTCTTTACATTTATGGGTTGGTGACCGGCGGGGTGTTTTACCTGCTGGGATTATTGATCCCCGGAATAGCTTCCCCTGCCAATACCGTTCAGCTGGGCCCTGGTGCGGGAGTCATTACGCTGGCCGTGGCTTCTGTGACGCTGGCACCCGGATACAGGCTTTATTTTACAGAATATTTCAGCTTGCCCCTTGCAGCAGTAGCAGGTGTGTTCGGCGTACTCATACTTATTTCTACGGGATTGTACCTGCCTGCATTGTTCCTGTATTCGGGCGGTGCCGTATCGGGTTTTGTATATATCAAAGCCTTGCAGGCCGGATACCGTCCCGGTGCATGGATGTATGACCTGGTGAACCGGGTGGAAGGAGTGGTAACCCCCGGCGGCTACAGGGGGCGCAAAAACCCAAAAACCAGGCGTACCATACCACTGGACAACACAGCAGGAACGCGGAAGAGCAACCCCGAGCAACGTATTGACGACCTGCTGGACAAAATAAATCAAAAGGGCCTCGGGTCACTGACCCAGGAAGAACGTGACTTTCTGAAAAGTGCGGGTAAATAAAACAATCTGCTCATTGGTTGCCATTGGAAATCCGATGCAGCAAGCATATTAATTTTTCCATCGTTCAGGGTTAGTCAGCGGCGTACAATTGAAATTGTGTTATTTTTGGTAGACGATGAATTTCTCCCTTATTGTAGCGGTAGCAGACGACAATGTGATTGGTCAGAACAATTCACTACCCTGGCATTTGCCAGAGGACCTGCGTTTTTTTAAAAAACACACTCTTGGCAAGCCCGTACTAATGGGCAGGAAAACATTTGAATCCATTGGCAAACCTTTGCCTGGCAGGCTTAATCTGGTGCTGTCCGGAAGTACAGATCTGCAATTGCCGGAAGGCGTATTGCTATTTAACGATGCGAGAGCCGCACAGGAACGAATGGAAAAGGAACCCGTGAACGAGGCATTTGTGATAGGTGGAGCACACGTTTTTGAAACCTGTCTGCCCATAGTGGACAAAATGTATGTAACACGCGTGCATGGAAGTTTCCCGCAGGGCAATGTTTATTTCCCGGCAATAGACCATGCCCATTGGAAACTGACTTGGGAAGAACCGCACCAGGCCGACAACGACCACAAGTATCCCTTTACTTTTCAACTCTTTGAACGGCTTGAACTGTGACGCTGCACGCTATAACCGAATGGATACGCTATAAGTGGCGTGCCAAGTCCCGGCATGGCATTCATTCTCCCTTTGTCTATGATTTCGTAGAACGCGTCTTAATGGAACGTCGCCCACTACCCGATGACGTGCTTGCGCTGAAATTGGATTTTTATGGCCCTCAGCCCGCAACCAGGGCAAGAATGGTGGCACCACATTATCAAAAATTGCCCGAACGCATAGCAACCATTTATAATTACGAAAAACTGGTGGTGGCCTGTACCGAAAACGACGAGGAACCCAAAATTTGCAATTATCTGCTCATCAGTGCTGAGCCGCGCGTTTGGATTCGTTTGTTCAACCGGCATTTCCCGCTCATGCCCGGCGATAGCTGCATCATTATCGCCGATATTCACAAAACCAGACGACACACCGGTAAATGGAACCGGATCTGCAATCATCCCAAAGTACGCATGAGCATAGACTTATACGGCGCAGGCGTGATCTTCTTCCGCACCGATTTCAAAGAGAAACAGCATTTTGTGCTTAGGTACTAACTCCTTTACTCTGTAAATGTCTTTGGGACATTGGGGTCGGTAACAATAATAAAATCTCCAGCCTTTTTGTATTTAGACCAATCAATATTGGGATAAGCCTCATCGCCTATATTGGCAGAAATGATAAGGGGTTTGGCTTTAGAATTGTAACTCTTCAACTGTGCCACCACTCCAAATCCTGAATCCGTGTGGTACTTCCCGGAGATGTGAAAAATCTTGCGGGTCTTGTTTTTCTTCAGATACTGTGAAATGGTATAACCCATTGTGGCATCCCAAAGTGATTGAGCATCATTGAGGTAGAAACCCGCACTGCTGGCCGTTTTAGCATCTATGCTCATGGCACTGGGACCATGCCCGGCCATGCTGGCCAATACGCCCAGGTATTCGCCGGTGGCGGTATCGTAGGGTATGGGCGCGAAGAAAGATTTTGAATCTTCCGGCAAGTCTTCCAGACCTTTTTGGCCTCGTTTACCCGCCAGATAGGCGTAGCGGCCCGGTGCATTGGCACACAGGACTTCCAGTCCGTTTTCTTTGGCAAAAATCACCATGGGTTTGTAATCAGGATAGTTGGTCCAGGCACGGGCATCGCGGATAAAACTTTTTTCGCGCATGAAGTTTTTGAGATACTCGTTCATTACCGGCTGGACGTCACGGTCGAACATCTCCAGCGATAGCGCCAGATCGGAACCGAACTTGAGTTGCAATAATTCGAGTATAGACTTTTCCAGAAAATGTGCTACACTATCGTTGTGTTCTTCACCAAAAAAGAGCACATCATAATCTTTCATTTCCTGAACTATGCCCTTGAGTTGAATCTCTTTGCCGGCCTTTACAGAGTATATCTTGTAGTGTGATTCTGATAGTTTTTCCTGTGCACTCAATACCAGGGGACTCAGCAGGATCAACAAAAATAGTTTTTTCATATGTCGAAATATTAGGGCGAAATTAAGTTTTTATCGGGAATGGTAAAATTAATGACCAGCACATTGGCTATTCCTTACAAAATTTGTAAGGAACGGGTGCAATTGGCATTGGTGAAACGAAGTTGCTTAGGAGAAGTTATACAGTTCATTTATCCGGTTAAAAAACACGACCATTGCAAAAATGAGCCCTTGGGTTCGGTTTCGGACCTGGCAGCAAACTAAGTATCGTGCTCTGCATAAAAGTCTGCGCAATTTCACAAAAAACGGTTTAGTTTGCGATTCCGCATAAACAAAACACACAACAATTCAAGTGCATCAGGTCTGGGAGTTCTGATGCACTTTTGGATTCTTCCCACGCTCCGGCAATGCAAAGCCTATTTTAATGCGCGCTATATCTGGTGTCCTATTTTTTAATTTAAAAATCATCTTTTTTTCGGTTTGCAAACCAAAAATTATATACCTTTATCAAAACCACCACCCTATGAAAAAACAATTCTTCCTACTGGGAATATTTTCCCTATGCTTTTTAAACCAGATTCATGCCCAGTATTTAGACTGGGTTCGGTATTTTGGCAAAGCCTATTCGTATTCTTTGGCAGCCGATACATTGAACAACGTATACGCCTGTGGCACTTTTGTTGGCACGGTAAATTTCAATCCTAGCGGCGGCGGTATGTTAAAAACCGCATCTGGCAATTCCGATATCTATATTACCAAAATGGACAATAATGGCAATTTATTGTGGGTACGGAGCATGGGTGCAACCGGCGCGTCGGCATCGGCTCTGGCCATAACGATAGATAAACATGGCAACATTGTAATAGCAGGCACTTTCACCGATTCTGTGAATTTCAACCCTGGTTCGGGCAGCTACGTACTCCATGCACCAACAGCCTATTCTTTGGGTAATATTTTCGTCGAAAAATTGGATCCCAACGGCAATTTTATCTGGGCCAAAACATACGATGCACATTCACAATATTTCGGTCCCATTGTAACAACAGACCGAAATGACAATGTTTTTCTTACCGGCAAATGCGATACTATAGCCGATTTTAATCCAGGTGGATCGGGAGGAATTGTTACCGGCGGCAGCGGATCGTTCTTGCTTAAATTAAACCCTGCCGGAAATTTTGAGTGGGTAGACACTGTGTCAAATTGTTCGGCACTCGCGTTGACCACCGACCTGCAAAGCAACCTTTATGTAACAGGTGTTTTCGGCGACAGCTCCGACTTTGACCCTGGCACAGGCACAAACAAATTGTATGCGGCAAACGGGTCGCTTTTCGTACAAAAATTAGATACAGCCGGGCATTTGATTTGGGCTGAGAACATGGGCAGCAATGCCACTACCGGAGTGGCGATAGATGTGGACAACTCCGGCTACGTATTGCTGACAGGCTATTATTACAATCCCGGAGATTTTGATCCGGGCCCGGCGGTTATGGTTTTTGATTCGCAGGGAATGTTCATGTTGAAATTAGACCCGCTTGGCAACCTTATCTGGGGCACGCATACTGCCGGTATTATAGGTTTGGATCTTTATGAACCCAATATACTTACACACGATGCCTCAAACAACATATACCGCGGAGTTCTTTTTGACTATATACCCTATGTGGATAAAACGGATTCCAACGGCAACAGCAAATGGTTCCGGAAATTCAATGCGCATGACGCTGAGTTATTCGGAATATGTACGGATAGATTGGGCAACATTTTTTTCAGCGGATATTTTACATCCACAGCAAATTTTAATCCGAACAGCGATACCGTTTATTACGGCATTGGTACCGACATGAACGCCTACGTAGAAAAACTGGATACTAACTGCCCGCCCATGCCGATTATTCAAACCGGCGATCAATTAAGCATCACTAATCTCCCCTGGATAAATCCAGCAAGCCCGTCCATGTACTATTGGGTGAACTGTATCACCGGCGACACCCTAAGCTATGGCCCTACTACTATTTATTACAACGTTACAGTCCCCGGCACATACGGATTGATTTTGGTAAATGACTATTGCACCACGTTTTCGAATTGCATTACGATTGCTGTGACACAAACGCCTACGGTAAACAATCAGGCAGAAGTGCACATTTACCCAAATCCGGCTACCGACGAAATTATCGTGGAATGCCCCGGTACAATACCCGGCAAAGTTGAGCTATCGGATATGGCGGGTCGGATTATCGGAGTACCTACATATACGGTTGGCGCAAAAACCATACTGGATTGTTCACGGATCGCACCCGGAAACTACCTTGTCAAAGCAAGTAACTCGACTGGTGCGCCTATAGTGGGTAAAGTTGTTGTAGATCGGTAAAACCCGGAAAGGCATCAAAAGCACCAGATTATGTGGTCCTGTCCCCATTTGCATATCGGATTCCTGTAAATTATAAAGACTCCTGGTCTCATGCCAAATAATGGCATAGCTACCCAATTGGTTTAATCGTCCGTTTTCGCCAATTTTGCGCCAGACCGCTGGGTATGTACCGAACGCATTTGCAACAATCCACAAAATGACACCCGAAAGAGAAGCACGCATAAAACACGTTTTGAACCACCGTCAGGCAGGACTGGTGATGGTGATGGAGAATGTACAGGACCCGCACAACATATCTGCCGTAATGCGCACATGCGACGCTGTGGGTGTGCAGGACATTTTTATCCTCACCACTACCCTGCCAAGGCATAAAAAATTTGGCAAAAAGAGTTCGTCGAGCGCATTGGGCTGGCTCACCATTCATCAGTATACCGATGTTGAAGCTTGTATGGCGGCTGTAAAAGATCGGTGCAGTAAGGTGTATGCCACGCATTTGGGTGTCGCGTCTCAGTCTTTGTATGACCTGGACCTGACCGAAAATATCGCGCTGGTTTTTGGTAATGAACATGCCGGCGTTACGGAAGAATGCCTGGCGCATTGTGATGGAAACTTTATTATACCCCAGGTAGGCATGGTACAATCCTTGAATATATCGGTGGCTTGCGCTATAACGCTTTACGAGGCGTTCAGACAGAAATCGCTGGCAGGACATTATAACGGGCAAACGGGTCTGCCACAGGCGCAATGGAACGAACTGGCCCAAAAATGGAAATTGTTTGACGAGCAATAACAACTCAGCAGTCTATCGGACGGGCTTTGGCGCCGCACGAGGAGCAAAGATCTAACCGAATGAGCAACAAAGCATTTCTTGATTAACTTTGCCCATACTGAATGGCTGTATTTTTCGACATTGATCATTTACCCGTTTTCAAAAACGCCGTAATCACCATTGGCACTTTCGACGGTGTGCATACCGGCCACAAAGCCATACTGAAAGAAGTATCGGATGTAGCAAAGGAAGCCGGAGGTGAAAGCGTATTGCTCACCTTTGAACCGCACCCCAGAAAACTACTCAACCCGAGCCAACCGCTGGGCATCATTACCCCACTCCATCAGAAACTGAAACTGATATTAGGTTCCGGTATAAAACATGTGGTGATCATACCCTTTACGGAGGTGTTTGCACACAGCACTGCAGACTCTTACATAAGAGAGTTTTTGGTTGGAAAATTTCACCCGCATACCATCATAATTGGTTATGACCACAGATTCGGGCATGGGCGCACCGGGAATATTGAGTTGCTGAAACAATATGCCGCAGAATTGAAGTACAAAGTGCGTGAAATACCCGGCCAGCTTATAGATGAAGCTTTTGTAAGTTCTACCAAGATCCGCAATGCGATAAGGGAAGGACGAATGAGGGAAGCTAGCAGTATGCTGGGACGTGATTTTACGATCAATGGGAAAGTGGTCCACGGCAATGCATTGGGAAGAACAATAGGCTATCCTACAGCCAATGTAGAACCCGGAGACCCTGATCAGGCGCTACCATCACGTGGCGTATATGCCATAAAAGCCACACACAAGGGTCACACATTTGGGGGTATGCTGAATATTGGATTCAACCCGACTGTGACCGACAAAAATGAATTGCGGATCGAGGCGCATCTGTTCAACTTCACAAAAGATATATACGGAGACACACTGGATGTGGCATTTGTAGAGAAAATACGGGACGAAGCGAAATTCGGTTCCCTCCAGGCACTGACAGAGCAATTGCAGCAGGACGAGCAGTCGTGCAGGGCGCTACTGGGCAGCTGATCTCGCCAGAACCGGGTCCGGTATATTTTTGCACACCATTCTATTGTTTTCAGCGATCCTTTTATAAAATTTTGAGGACGCGAAATTGTATTTGCTTCGCTATTTTTGTGCTATGCTTCAAAAGCTGATCATCAGGAATTACGCGATCATAGACCACCTTGTTCTGGAACCCGATGCCGGACTTAATACCATAACCGGTGAGACCGGTGCGGGCAAGAGCATCATTCTGGGTGCGCTATCGCTGATATTGGGTGAAAGGGCCGATACATCTGTGCTCATAAACCAACAGGAGAAAAGCCTGGTGGAGGGTCATTTTGAAGTGAGCCATATTGCGGGATTCAAGAAAGTGCTGGAAGACGCGGAGCTGGATTATGAAAATCCGTGCATCATACGCCGGGAAATTTCTGTGAGCGGAAAGTCGCGCGCATTTGTGAATGACACCCCTGTGAACCTGACCCTGCTGAACAAACTGGTATCCATGCTGGTAGATCTGCACCGGCAGTTTGGCCATGCAGCGCTCGATGAGACAGATCATGCAGCCGGAGTCCTGGATCAGATTGGCAATCATACCGAGCAGACAAACACCTACATCAGGCTTTACCAGGAGCATGTACGTCTGAGCCACCACCTGAACGATTTGAAAGAACGCAGGGCTCAGTTGCAAAAAGAAGCCGACTACAAACAATTTCTTGCCGACGAGCTGCAGCAAGCCGGATTCAGGGAACATGAAATTGAAGATACCGAGCAGCAGCTAAAAACCATGGCCAATGCGGAACGTATACGGTCTGTATTGTCTACTACCCGATCTATCATGGAAGACGGGGAACAGCCACTGGTGAACGAGCTGAAAGTGATCAGCAAACAACTGGCGGGTATTGCCGATCTGCTGCCTGAAGTTGTGGCTGTAAACAACAGGCTGAATTCTGCATGGGCGGAATTGAAGGATATAGCGGGCGAACTTGAACTCTTGGAAGGCAAAATAAACGCCGATCCTGAACTGAACGACAGACTACAACAAAGGGTAGACCTGGGATATAAATTACTGAAGAAACACAGCGCCACCCACACCGCGGGCCTACTGGAGATCGCTACCAGACTGGACGAAGAACTAAAAGCCACACTGGACCTGAACGATGCCATAGAAAAAATGGCGCAGGAAGAGTCAAAAACCTATGCGGCGTTGGCAAAAGCAGGCGAAAAGCTCTCGGGTCTGCGCGCATCCGTAATACCCGGATTTACAGCCAGGATGAACAAAATGCTGGCACTGGTGGGCATGCAGGACGCACGTATCAAAGTGCACCACGAAAAAACACAGCCGGGCAAACACGGCATGGACGATATACAGTTCCTGATAGACGCCAACAAAAGCGGAGTATACCAACCAGTGCAGAAAACAGCTTCGGGCGGGGAAATGAGCCGCATCATGCTGTGTATCAAGTCACTTACTGCCAATGCGCAGAATCTGCCCACACTCATCTTTGACGAGGTGGATTCCGCCATATCGGGCGAAGCGGCCCGGCAAGTGGGGATGCTCTTGCGCGAACTGGCACAACGGCATCAGGTCATTTGCATCACGCATCAGCCACAAGTGGCCGCAAGGGGTACACGGCACTATTTTGTATACAAAGAAGCTGAGAAAAGTGGAAGACTCACAACCCGGATCCGGATTTTGCCACAGGAAGACCGTGTGCTGGCGATAGCCAGAATGATCGGTGGCTCAAACCCCAGTGAAGCCGCTATCAGCAATGCGCGGGAGTTGGTGGAACAATAGTACAATTTTGAATTTATTTTAGGACGAAATAACATACTAGCTGGGTCGAAAACAGTAAATTTCGGTTGTGGATATTGAAGATTTAGAATGCGGTAGGGCGGTGTATAAATTCAATGTTTATGCTTCAAACTATTTACAATGGAAACAGCGTTACTCCATTCAATCAAAAAAATAATCCTGCAGCACCGGCAAAAAGTATTCCGGGCAGCAAATTCAGCTTATTGGAAACTTATTGGCAGATCGGGAGACTGATAGTGGTTGAAGAGCAACAAGGAAAGACTGTAGCTCAATATGGAACCGAATTACTGAAAACGCTTTCCATGCAATTGACGCAGGAATTGGGTCAGGGGTTTGATTATACTAACCTTACACCTTCGCCATAAACATGGCCTAACCTTCAAAACCCACCTCCACCTTCAATTCCTCTATGGTGTGATAAATAATGGGACAACGGCTATAATGCAGTAATGTTCCCGGCAGTCTTTGCAGAAAATCGGGCTTATGCAAATGCGGGAACTGGCGGCAATCATCAAACCGAAGATCGTAAATAGTGCACTTTTTGTCGGCAAAAAAATGGCAGGGGATACTGCTGATAAAGCATCTGCCCTGCTGGCTTTCCTCTATATACTTTTCCTTAAACTCTGCTTCAGAAACAGCCATGGCATCTGCACATTTGGATATCTCGTTCGCAGACACATCAATGATAAGGGTATTGCAGCAATTACCACAATGGGTACAATCTATTGCGGCCTCTACACGGTTGTAAATACGATGAACGCGCTCGTCCAGCTGATCGCCCCGCTCACCGGAATCGCCCAGCCACTGCACAAATTTGTCGTTTTCGGCTTCCCTGCCCTCTGCCTCTGAGGCAAGTAGTCCGGGATCGTTCATGTATTGACTCATGCTATCAGCGTCGGGTCTTAAGTATGGGTATCATTTGGTTTTTCCAGCTTGCGTAATCCCCGGCGAGGATATGTATCCGGGCATGTTTCACCAGGTCCAGATAAAAAGCCAGGTTGTGTATGCTGGCTATCTGCATGGCCAGGATCTCACCCGCTACGAACAAATGCCGCAAATAGGCTTTAGAATATCCGCGACTGGTTTCGCATTCCATCCGGGCATCAATGGGTGAAAAATCGTCCTCCCACTTTTTGTTCTTGATATTGATTACACCTTCCCAGGTGAACAACATACCGTTACGGCCATTTCGGGTGGGCATGACGCAGTCGAACATGTCAATGCCAAGGGATATATTCTCCAGAATGTTCCAGGGTGTACCCACGCCCATCAGGTAACGGGGTTTATCGGCTGGCAGATATTCACAACACAGGGCTGCAAGCTCGTACATCATTTCCTCCGGCTCTCCCACGGAAAGCCCGCCAATGGCATTGCCATCGCATTCCATAGAAGCTGCAAATTCGGCTGATATTTTACGCAGATCGCGGTAGGTACCGCCCTGCACTATGGGGAACAAGGCCTGATCGTAGCCGTATTTAGGTTCTGTTTCATTCAGGTGTTTTAGGCAGCGTGCCAACCAGCGGTGGGTGAGCTCCATAGACTTTTGCGCATACAGATATTCAGATGGGTATGGCGGGCATTCGTCAAACGCCATAATGATATCGGCGCCGATGCTGCGCTGTGTGTCCATCACGCTTTCGGGGGTAAACAGATGTTTAGACCCGTCTATATGTGACTGAAACAAAACGCCTTCTTCCTTGATCTTCCGGTTAGCGGCAAGCGAAAACACCTGGTATCCACCGCTGTCGGTCAGAACGGGGCGCTGCCATCCACTGAATTTGTGCAGTCCGCCGGCGGCCTCCAGTATTTTGGTGCCGGGCCGAAGATAAAGGTGGTAGGTGTTACCCAGTATGATCTGTGCATTGATCTCGTTTTCGAGTTGAGGCCGGGTTACGGCTTTCACACTACCCACAGTACCCACAGGCATAAAAATAGGGGTCTCAATCTTGCCATGATCGGTAGTAATCAGTCCAGCCCGCGCGGCAGAACCTGTGTCTGTTTTTAATAATTCGAATTCCATGTATACTGGGGCCGAAGGTACTTTAAAATGAAATTTTATTACGAATAACGATCAAAGTCAGTTTCGAAAAGGGATATTTTGATATCGATACGAAGTTTTATCTTTGTTTTATGGACAAAAAAGAGCATGTCGCTTATTGGTTAAAAATCGCCGAAAAGGATAGCGACATGATGAATTATTTGTGGGAAGGTGCAAAATATGTACACACTCTTTTTTTTGGACATCTGTATCTTGAAAAAATAGCGAAGGCCTTATGGGTAAAAAACAACGTTGATAACGTCCCCCCCAAAACACATAATTTGCTCAAAATTATTAACGAATCAAACATTGACTTGTCGGAGGAAGATCAGACATTTCTTTTAAAATTGAATCTGTACCAAATTGAAAGCCGATACCCGGAAGATATTGACAAGCTCTATAAAGTCACGGATAGAGAATTAACTGA
>CAIYJV010000326.1 GCA_903926605.1 uncultured Bacteroidota bacterium | reverse complement strand
TTGAAATACTTTGTAGTATCTGCTGTTAATCAAGATTGAGTCGACAAAACTTAAAATGTCTGTGTCGTTTGATACAGTATGTCGGTATACAATTGTGTCTCCCGGATGGAGATTATAGTTAAAGAGTAGGTGCTCGTTAGAATCAACGCTAGGCCAAACGTAGTAGACCATTCCCGCGGTCGTGTCTTCCCTGACATAAAAATTAGTGTTGTATAAGGGTCTATATGATAGCCCTTGTATTGTTACGGATGTCAAAAAATGGTAGTCGATCGTACCGGTGCCGTCGGGAGTAGCGTATCCCGTTTGCCAGTTGTTTGTTGAGTCACAAAATCGAATTTGAGATATACATAAAACAGGTAGCAAAACCAAAAGTATAACGAGAAGGGTTTTCATAAGTAGGGATCGATTTAAATATAAAGTTACTTATAAACCGACACGAATTTACTTTGTCAGCGCATGTACATCCTTTACTTCAATGATCTGACTGGCGTATCCCGATTGGGAGACTTTGAGCATAGCCTGTCCAACCTGGGCGAGGGTAGAGACGGTGTTGGGGAAAAACGTGCGGAAAATGGGGAACAACCAGCCGAAATAGGAGTACATTTTGAGCGTGTTTCGTAGTCCTGGCGTGGGTTTCATGGCTCCGGGGCGGAAGGCGAAGACCTGCCGGAAGGGTAGTTTCATCAGGTCGTTTTCAGTCTTGCCCTTGACACGAGCCCACATGCTGCGGCCATGCTCAGAGCTGTCGGTGCCGGCACCAGACACATAACAGAAAGTGAGGTCGGGACTTTGCTGTACCAATACGGATGCGAAATGCAGCGTAAGCGTATGGGTGAGCCGGGTAAACTCCGGTTCTTTAAGGCCGACGGAAGAAACGCCCAGACAGAAATAACAAGCATTGTACCCCTTTAGCTGCTCACGGATGGGCTCTATATGGAAAAAGTCTGCGTGCAGCACTTCTTTTAACTTAGGATGGGTATGACCACAGGGTTTGCGACCCACCACGAGCACCTGTTCTACATCGGGATCGTTGAGGCATTCCCAAAGCACACCTTCACCCACCATACCGGATGCTCCGGTAACAATAGCCCTGATCTTCATAACGTTTAGTTTGGCTGTAAAGTTGACGAATAAATTACGACTCCGCAAAAGTGTTTTGTGGGAAGTTTTGAATAACTGGATTTCCAAAAAGCTGTTGAATCTTTCGTTGGTGTAGTGGAATCCGAAAGAGCCGATAAAATGGTTTGTGAAATAAGGTTACTTCAAACTCAGACTAAGTCGTGCACCCAGGCCCTCCCTTATTATCCGCATCAGAGTTGAAAGACGTATATCGCTCGCGTCGTTTTCAATTCTGGAAATATAATTGCGGGTCGTGCCGCATTTATCGGCCAATTCCTGCTGTGTTAATCCTTTTTCGTTGCGGAGTTCTTGAATCATCGCCCCCAGCTTAAAGGTTTCAAATTCCGCTTCATATTTCACTCGGTCCGGAGTACCCATTTTACCGTACTGGGAATCCAGATGGTCGGCAAATGACGTCAGGTTTTTATTCATCTTTTTCATCGAAGTAGTCTGTTTTTATTTTTTCCGCCAATTCTATTTCGTTTATTGGAGTCTTTTGTGTTTTTTTCTGGAAACCATTTGCCAAAATAATCAAATTGCCCCTGTCGAAAAAACAAAACACTCTAAAAATTTCAACTCCAACTTCTACACGAATTTCGTACAGTCCGTTCGTTCCACTTAAATGTTTAAAATACTTTTCGGGTACGCGTTCGAGAGTTGCCACCAACTGTAGTGTCCAGTTAAATTTTTTCTGAACCTCCGGTTTCAGTTTTTGAAAGAAATCCAGATAATATCGTTTGTAAAAGAAAATATTTCGGACGTGCATGGCGCCCACGGATTCAAAGGTACCTAATCAGGCAACAAAAACAAAAAATGATTCATCCTCAGGCAGCTGCATGGAACAAAATTTAGCAAACAATAAAATAGTGTCAGGAAATACAAAACAGCATTTTTTTCGAACGGTGAATAGAATGTGTATAACCTTGCAATTATTTTCAACTTCGACTACTTAGAAAAAAAAATCTGGTTACTTTCGCACAAACAAATCAAAATCATGAAAAAAATTATCTGTATCGTATTGTCAATGACAATGGCATGTTCGGCTCTGTTTGCACAAACTGCCGACAAGAAAGCAAAACCCGCAGCTCCAAAAGCAGAAGCTCCTAAAAAAGAAGCCCCTGCTAAAAAAGCGGAAGCAGCTAAGAAAGACGCTCCGGCACCAGCCGACAAACCCGCTGCTGACAAGGGTGGCAAAGTGAAAAAAGACGGCACTCCAGACAAGCGTTTTAAAGAAAACAAAGAAGCTGCTGCTCCCGCTGGTCCTACCAAAAAAGATGGTACGCCCGATATGCGTTATAAAGCAAACAAGGATGCCGCCAAAAAAGACGCTCCTGCAAAGAAAGATGCTCCTGCAAAGAAGTAATTTCTGCTGAAGATATGGTGGAATGGCTGTCACGGTTGTGGCGGCCATTTTATTTTGGACTCGGAACGTTTTGCGAGGAACATTCCTTTTTAACCTTTTAGTGGAGCGTATTTCTGTTCAGGACGGATAGAATTATTTGCCAGAGACCCGCAGCCTGCCGATGCAAAAGGCTCCGGGAATGGCGGGCAGTATGAGGTTGAAGAGCCACAACAGGGTGGTGGCCGACAAAATTCCTATGGTGTTACCAGATACGGAGCCGAACAGAAATAAGGCCACACCACCGCGAATACCTACTTCTGCCAGTGCGAACGACGGAATGAGTGTCATGATCCAGAAAAAAAGTACCGACAGTGTGGCACCCTGCCATAGCGGTGGGTTCACGCCCATAGCGCCCAGTAGAACAAGGAATTGTGCATTGTAAACCACGAAGCGAACTACGGAAAGCAACACGACATTAGTTTTTAACGAGTCCGGCAGGCGGCGTGCCAACTCTCTGTACAATCCCAGTCGCCTGAAGACCGGAAATGCCGAGATCCACCCCAGTACTTTGTCTGAATTAAGGTACAACCAGACCATAAGCAGGGTAACAGGTATCGTGATCCACAACAGCGGGGCCAGGGCTCCATTCAGTTTCTGCCAAAGGCTGACTACCAATGCAGAAATACCGAAGAACAACACAGTGATGTATTGTGCCACCAGCCCGGTGACAGCCACAGACAGGTAGCGCAACTTACCGCTGTGACTGGGGCGCAAATAAAGGATTCGTCCGGGATAGTCGCCGATCCGGGCCGGAGTAAGTATGGAACAGGCAATGCCGGTAACATAACTCGCAGCCACGCGCAGAAGGGGTTCGGGTGAGACTTGATCTACCAGTAGCTTCCAGCGGAAAGTCTCAACCGACAGGTTTAATACCAGCAGCAACACGGACAAGGCCAGCAAACGATAATCTGCGAATACCTGCCAGTGGATGGCGGTGAGTCCGCCTGACTGGTCACGAAGTCTGAATACTATGTATAGTAGCAGCACTGCGGCCGTTAGTATAGCCAGCAGGCGGCTTAACGTATATGGCCTGGAGATGAACATTTTGTTGTGCCGATCGTGATATGTCAGGACCTAGCCGCCCTTGCGTTTTTTTATTTCGTCGCGTATGGATATGGCCCGTACATAATCTTCGGTTTCCAACACAGACTGCAGATGATCTTCCAATTCGGCCAGGCTCATCTTGCGGATGTCGGGTTCATTGGTGTGCTCGTTCTGTTGTTCCCGGGCAGCAGGTTTGGGAGTTCCGGGACGCGGCTCGGCGGCTGTGGTCTGATCCATGAGCATGCCAGCGGTCTCCAGTATGTTTTCGTAAGTATAAATTTTGCAATTGGTGCGTACGGCAAGAGCCAGTGCATCAGAGGTGCGCGAGTCTATTTCTGTGGTTACTCCTTCGTGCAGGCACACCAGTTTTGAAAAAAACACACCTTCGTCCAGTTTATAGATCAGCACCTCTACAAGTTCTATTCCGAAAGTGGTCATGAAATTAGAGAACAAGTCGTGCGTAAGCGGACGCGTGGGGCTCATACGTTCCAGCGCAACAGCAATGGCCTGGGCTTCAAATCCGCCGATCACGATGGGAAGCCTGCGCAGACCATTGTTCTCGCCAAGTACTACCGCATAGGAATGGGTCTGCGTGATACTATGCGACAATGCTACGATTTCGAGTTCAATCCGTTCCATATTTCCTTATGCTTTGCGTCACCATTTCGGATAGGTGAAGGTAATGTTTTTTCAGGTATTAAAATAATGTTGGTGCGATGACTTCGGCGTTGGTTTCGTCGGGGTCACTTTGCAGTGATACCTCCTTAAAATCGTCGCCGGCAAGGAATGTACCAATGGTTTTCCATCCGGTGATATCAATGGTTTCGTGCAGCGCAATAACCTCTTCCTGAAGGTCGGTTTTCTTTTTTCCGGTTTTCAGGATCACGACCGGTTCAGTACGTGTCGTAACCAATTCCAGGTAGTTGCCCTCTGCGTCGCGCACAAAATTGTATTTGTTTTTCAGGGTCTGACTTTCGATCTTGAAACGCTTTACATTAAATTGTTTTGATTTCGAGTCGAAATAAATAGCGGTTATTATTTTTTCAGGATTGAATTTCTCTATCAGCACCACGCTGTCGGCTTCATAACGATTGGTGAGCTCGAAATCGGTGACCTCATAGGTGCCTTCTTTATAAAACACGATAATGCGGTCGTTTTCTTCAAATCTGCCAAGTGGAAGACCTATGCCTTCTTTGTTGAGCCTGCCGACGTTATCGTCGTAGAAAATCTTAATAGCGTCCAGGGTAGACCGGCCTTTTTCCTTGAACTTGATATTCTTCACCGGGTACTTCGTCACCTGGTTGCCCTGTGCACCACGGCTCTTAATGTCCAGTTCCTCAAATGGAAAATCAAATTGTTTAGAGCGGGCTTTACAACCGGGCGAAAGATTTACAGTTACGATCTCGGCCTCACCGTTAGGGTTCACTGTAAAGTAAATCACCCGGGAGTTGGGATTACCCTTGGTAAGGTCATATTCCTTGTCGCGGGTTATGCCGGTCACATTAAACCGCTTTCCATAGGCGAT
>CAIYJV010000325.1 GCA_903926605.1 uncultured Bacteroidota bacterium | reverse complement strand
TAAAAGTGGTGTTTAATTTTGCGGTCCGGCGGGCCTAATGTCCGCGCAAAAATTGTTATGAAACCTATTTATTGTACCCCTGAAGAAGCCGTGGCGATAGTCGAGAGCGGGGAAAGAGTTTTTATTCACAGCAGCGGTGCGGCTCCCATCCTGCTTGTTAATGCATTGCTGGATCGTGCGGGCGAAATACATGATGTGGAACTAACGTCCATGAGTACGTTTGGCAAGATCAATTGGAAGCGCCCTGAAGTACTGGATAGTTTTTACCTTAATTCTCTTTTTGTGTCTGAAAACGTAAGGGAATGGGCCAATTCGGACCAGGGTGCATTTGTCCCAATTTTCCTCAGCGAGATTCCGCAATTGTTCGAGCAGAAGATACTGCCGCTTGATGTGGCGCTGGTGCAGGTTTCACCGCCAGACAAGCATGGATATTGCTCTCTGGGTATATCGGTAGATGCATCTTTAAGTGCAGTACGAAACTCGCACAAGGTAATAGCACAGGTAAACCCTAAAATGCCCAGGGTACTGGGCGACGGCATGGTTCACTACTCTGTCTTTACAAAAATGGTTTGGCATGACAGTCCTATTTACGAAGTGGATTATTCATCCAAGTCAAACGAGCTGACCGACAAGATCGGCGCACACATAGCAGGCATCATAGAAGACGGGTCCACCATGCAAATGGGAGTGGGCGGAGTCCCCGACGCTGTACTGAAGTGTCTTACCAACCATAAAGGTCTGGGTGTACACACCGAAATGTTTTCAGATGGTATTCTGCCACTCGTGGAAAAAGGTGTGATCACCAACGAGTTCAAGAAAATACAAAGGGGCAAAATCGTCACAGCCTTTGTTCTTGGAACACGAAAAGTGTACGATTTCGTGGACAACAATCCCGACGTGAACTGCCGGGAAATTTCTTTTGTAAATGACACTGCGATCATCAGGCAAAACCCCCGGGTCGTGGCTATCAACAGTGCTATAGAAATAGACCTTACCGGTCAGGTTTGTTCAGATTCTATCGGGCCGTACCAGTTTTCCGGTATAGGCGGGCAGATGGATTTCATTCGCGGGGCGTGTCTGTCTCAAAACGGTCAGCCCATTATTGCGCTTCCTTCCATCACAAACAAGGGTGTGTCCAGAATTGTACCATTTTTAAAACCGGGTGCGGGTGTAGTGACCACACGGGGGCATATACATTGGGTGGCCACGGAGTATGGCATTGTGAACTTGTACGGCAAGAATCTGAAACAAAGGGCAAAATTGCTGATCAGTATTGCACACCCTGACCATCAGGAAGCCCTGGATCAGGCCTATTTCGAGCGTTTTCACAGACATTCGGTAAATCTTCGGGCGCAGGTGTAACTTGCTTTTGCCAAGGGTTTTTTTGATTTGCTATATATTTGTGTTCATATATGTAGGGCAGATCCAATAAAACACGCCAATCGGGTTTGGAATTTCAGACAAGCCCGCGGAATGGCAGTTGAACTATTGGGTAAATAACTGGATAGACCCGCGTGTGATACGAATTTCAACGGCAGGCCATTTCCCACAGGAGGAAAATCCGGAAGTGATCGTTGAGGAGCTGAAACGAAAAATCTGATTAGCTGAGATATAGCTGATCATTGAATTTCAAAGCCATAAGCAGAAAGTAGCTTTAGTTAGTGCGTATGGGCATCCTGAGATTGATGCCTGCCACGTTGACGTAGAAACTTATCTACCAGAACCAGTGCCAATACCACGTTTATAGCCAATGCCATAAAACCGTAATTGCCTCTGAGAATGGAACTGTAATTGATACTGGGCAGTGTGTATTTACTCATACTGAACAGTGAAGAACCTGAAGTCCAGTTGGTTTTCATGGCAGCGTAGATGAGCAAACCGCCCAACAAGAGCATAAAGAAGGCTCCTATGCCTAAGACGATACGCCTGTTGATGTAATTGTGAGTCGCAGGTGCAATGGTGGTACGGGCCACAGTGTCCATCACATTTTTTGAGAATCGGAGGGAGGGTTGCTCCAGTTCCAGGCTTGACTGAATAGAAGAATTGAGCGCTGAGATATCAGCGTATTTTCCCTCCCACAGTGGGTCGGAATGAATCAGCAGATTTATCCGGGTGCGATCTGCTTCACTACACAAACCGTCCACATACTCCCAAATCTGCATTTCTATGGTCTCGTCCTGTTCCATATATCCGGTGTTAAAATTACTGAATTCCATATTTCTCACCTAATTATTTCGTTACTAAACTCATTTTCCATTACTTCCCTTAGCTTTTGTCGTGCCCTGAAAAGACGAACTTTCACGTTATTCGGCGTAAGTCCTGCCACCACACCTATTTCCTCCAGCGACTGCTCGGCCAGGTAGAACAGGTTGAGTACAAGTGCGTCGGTCTCGGGAAGGCGTTTCAAGGCTTTTTGTATCAGTTGCTTCTGCGTTTTCTGTTCCAGGTGGTCGGCGGGTTGTTGCTGACGGTCGGCCACCATCAGCATTTTCTCCCCATCGAGCAGAATGGCCTCTTCCTTTTTCCGCCGCAGCGCTGAGAGGCAGGTTGTATTCACAATCGTGTAAAGCCAGGTACTGAATTTACTGTTACCCTTGAAGTCAGCCAGGCAACGATAGGCTTTTACAAATACGTCCTGAGCTACCTCTTCGGCCTGCTCGCGCTGAGATATGTACCGCAAAACCAGCGTGAACACATAGGATTCGTACCGCTGCACCAATACCCCATAGGCAGGCTGGTTGCCCTGAAGTACCAATTGAATAAGCGATATATCGTCCTGATTTTCCAGCATGTTCAATACTAAGACGCAGTAAAAATGAAAGTGGTTACATAAAAGTACCGAAATAGGATAAAAAAGCCTTTCGCCCCAGTTTGTCTACACTTGATTATTTCTATATGATGGCTGCGTGGCGTAACTTGCAGCCTGAATAGCGAATGCGCAAAGTACTATCAACAATTCTAATTGGTTTCATAAAATTCTACCAGGGGGCTATATCGCCCTTCCTGGGGGCCAACTGCAGGTTTACGCCTACTTGCAGCGCATACGGAATCGAGGCCATCCACAAGCATGGACCGTTCAAGGGCGGGCGGTTAACGGTAAAACGTTTTCTGAGTTGTCACCAATGGGGTAGGAGTGGATATGATCCGGTGCCATAGGGGTGCTTTTAATTTACTACTTTGCAGTTTCATGTCACCAGTGTTGTCAAACAAGCCTCAGGGATTAGAAAGAAATTTGTCGCTACTACAAGCCACCGCTATCAATATGATCGATATGGTGGGGATAGGGCCTTTTGTGACGTTGCCACTTATTGCCAGCCTCATGCATGGGCCGGCGGGTCTGCTGGCATGGTTGCTTGGGGCCTTGCTGGCATATATGGATGGTATGGTATGGGCCGAACTTGGGGCCAAGTGGCCGGAGGCAGGAGGTAGCTATGTGTTCCTTCAAAAGATTTTCGGTGGTTTCAGTAAGGAATGGGGGCATTTTATGGCGTTCCTTTTCATTTGGCAGACAACGATTCAGGCACCCCTGCTTATTGCCAGTGGTGCGATCGGGTTCAGTAAGTATTTTTCTTACCTGGTACACGTGAACTGGTGGCAGCAAAAAGCCGTAAGTGGGGCGCTGGTCCTGTTGTTGGTGGCATTGCTCTACCGTAACATAAAAGGAATAGGACGAATATCGGTTGTGTTGTGGATCATTACTGGCGGGACTATCTTGTGGCTTATTTTTTCAGGTATCGGTAGTTTCCACCCGGCACAGGCGTTCAACCTGAGCCTGAAGTCCTTTGACAGTAGTGTGTTGTTGATGGCGGCATTGGGACAGGCGACATTGAAAGCCACCTATTCTTATCTGGGTTATTATAACGTATGTCACCTTGGTGCGGAGATCAGAAATCCTCAAAAGAATATCCCAAGGGCAATTCTCATCTCTATAACGGGTATTGCAGTGCTTTATTTGCTGATGCAGGTAGTGATCATGGGTGTGCTGCCATGGCAGACAGTGGCAGGATCGGACTTTGTGGTAAGCCTGTTTTTTGAGCGGGTATACGGAAGTGTGCTTGTAGCGCAGATAGCTACAGTACTTATTCTCATCATCGCTATGGCGTCACTGTTCTCGGCTGTTTTGGGTTATTCCAGAATACCCTATGCCGCGGCGCTGAATGGCGACTTTTTTAAGGTGTTCGCACGGGTTCATCCCAAGCATAAGTTTCCACACATATCCTTGTTGTTTATCGGTGGGGTTGCCTTTGTGTTCAGTCTGTTGTTTAAACTGGGTGAGCTAATTACCGCGATACTGATGATGCGGATACTGATTCAGTTTGTGTCGCAGGCGGCAGGCGTGATGCTGTGGCACAAACGAAAGCCAGATGAAGACCGGCCCTACAGGATGCCATGGTTTCCGGTTCCGGCTATAATTAGTACTGCAATCTGGCTATTTATTTTTTTAAGTAACGATGTAAAGTATATGTTGGGGGCCATGGCAGTCATCGTGTCCGGTGCGCTGATGTATCTGGTTAGGAAGAAGTACGGTGAAGCGAGGGTTGTGGAGGTTTAATGAGATGTTTGTCTGAATCAGGATTACAGGATGGGAAGATTTTCTGACGAACCGGTGCCTCTTAGGAGGTTAGTGGGTAATCAGTACGCGCTTACGGAACTTGTTTTCTCCGGTGGATGATGTGATTTTCAGTATATACATCCCATTGGGGAGAGTTTCTGTGTTTATTTCAATTCGTGATTCCGATGCGCTTGTGTTGGCTAGATAATTTCTTTGACCCGTTAAATTCGTGATTTCTAAAGTGTAGCCTGAATTATTGCCATCCACCTCTATGGTCAGCATTTTGTCCGATGGGGAGGGGTACACAGAATAAAATGGTGGTAATTTAATATTGTACTTTGTTTCAAGCGCGCAGTAGTTTGAATAAGTCCATAGATTTTCAAATACATCACTGAATTCCGGCTGAGGGACGTTAAATTCTGGCGGGGTTCCCTGATTAGTGAAACAGAGGATTTGTTCAGTATATTCGAAAACGGAGCCATGGTACCAAGCAGGAAATACAGGGTTGTTAATACAGCCGATGCCTGCTATAACTACGTAGGC
>CAIYJV010000324.1 GCA_903926605.1 uncultured Bacteroidota bacterium | reverse complement strand
CTGATCGTCTAAAAGGATAAATAGTGTTTCTGACGTATCTCGGTTCATGGCTTAACAACTTTTACCATGCAAAGTTCAGTCAACAACAAAGGTAAATACCTACTAATATTAGTAGTTTAATAGGTGTTTTTTATGGTTATTGAAATGTTATGCGTTTTCGGTTTGATGTTTTTATTAACCAATGGTATCGCTTTTGCGCAGTTTTTTTATCACCTGTTTTTCCTTGTCTTTCATTTTTTCAATAGCAATGGTAAAAGCGATTGGATGGATGTTTTTTACTTCCCCGGCAATTAGCTCGTAGGTTCCTTCTGGGTATACAGAGTGCATTTCCCGAAGTGTCCAGCCCACACCTTTCTGCACATAGTACTCGGGGTCGCCCAGCAGGTTTTTTACAAGTGGGGCAATTCTCTGAAACGGTTCAAAGGTCCTTTTGGTACGGTAAAAATAGAGCAGGCTCACCACAGACTGCCGGCGTTTCCAAAGATCGGGGGAGCAATTCCAGTCACAAAGCCGGGCGTAGACTGCCTCCCGGCATTCTGTTTCCAGAAGTTTGGTATAAATCTTGGCCAGACAATCGCAGTGACTCCAGCAAGCCACTTGTTCCTGCCAGGCAGACGCATAACCCCATATAAGCGTCGCGTATTCCTTCTTTGGCACAATGGTTTCAAGGTAGAAGAAAGATTGCAGTCTTACCTTGTTGTTACTTGTTTCGCGCCATACAAAGTCCCAAAATGCAAGTTGGTTGTTCACGGGTTGGCCAAATATCGAATAACCCTGACGGAACAGGGTTCGCTGCTCAGGTATTGTATTGCCGCTTTCTGCTATACGGCGGGTTACTTCTTGCAGAAATTGTTGTTGTTTGGTTGCCAAATCGCGAAATTTCTATAATGAACAATCTTGGACGGCCTATTGGGTTCTGCACTGTAGCGCCCTCTTTGCCGGTTTAAAGTTAGACAAAAAGTGTCCTTCTGTTTTTTTGACGTTTACCGATATGGAGTTGTTCGATTGCCTTTTAGCGGCGGTGACGGCTGTCAGCAATTTGCTATATTCAAATCATGATTCAGTCTGGAACACAGAACTATTTTTGCGATGCATGAAATAAATTTCGTACAATATTTTGTTGTTTGATAATCCTGTCGCATGTTTTTGTCCTTAATGCCGCTTACTGCTCCCCATCCTTTTTTTGATGGCGGTTTCCACTGGTCTTGCAACCTGCAGGGAGGCGTTTTACCAATGGCAGACCCTGACCAGACAGATGTTTTTAATAGTCAAAATGTGTATGAAGTCTCACTGCGCGCAGGTCTATGTTCCGTATCTGGCGAGCATGCATGGTTTACAAGCCCCATACGAACGGGCAGTTCCGGGTTGTCGGAAAAAGTTATTTTAATGCGTTATGCGTCAATCAGTATCTCACAATTCAACATCACACAAAGCGATCAAAGAGGCCAATATGAAGAACATACTTGTAGTTGAAGATGATGAGTTCATCAGGGAAGATGTTGCGGAGATAATGGGTCTTGCGGGGTATGACGTGCGCATGGCCGTTCATGGTAAAGATGCGCTCGAGAAAACGCTCGAATCTACACCCGACCTTATTGTGAGTGATATATCTATGCCTGTGCTCGATGGTCTGGGAATGTTGCACATATTGAGGATGAACAGTGATACGGAAAATATTCCCGTCATTTTTCTTACTTCCAAGGCAGAGCGGAGTGATTTACGCAATGCAATGGATTCTGGTGCCGATGACTACATTGTAAAACCTTTTAATGGAGATGAGTTGCTACGGGCGGTGGAGAATCGTTTCAGGCGTGTGGATGTGTTGTCCAGGAAAAAAATTGCTAACCGGGAAGACTTCAGGGAGCTGGACGAGTTGAACGCCAACAATCTGGAACAGCTGATACACCAGCAGGAAGTACACTCTTATCAGAAGAAACAGATCATTTACAAAGAGGGGCATAATCCGTTCCACCTTTATTATATCCGAAAGGGGAAGGTCAGGACATACAAAACCCACGAAGACGGCAAACAATTGGTAATGTCTTTGTTTAATGAAGGTGAATACCTTGGTTACCTCGCTATTCTGGAACAAGCGGCCTATAACGAAACTGCAGAGGCTATGGAAGAAACCGAACTGGAAGTGCTTCCCCGGAAGGAGTTCGAGCAGCTGATATCAGCTAATCCTGCCGTGCAGGCCAAGTTCATCAAAATGCTGGCCAATAATGTGGTGGAGAACGAAAATCATTTACTAGGCATTGCGTACGACACGCTGCGTAAAAAAGTGGCGAAAGCGCTGATCAATTATCTGAACAAGTATCACGGTAGTAAAGTAGATGGTTTTACCATAGACATATCGAGGGATGAGTTGGCTTCGATCGCGGGTACTGCGACCGAATCGCTGATCAGGGCGCTCACAGAGTTTAAGCATGAGCAACTGATAGACATTCACAAAGACAACAAAATAGAGATCCTGAATCCCAGAAAACTAGGGGCGCTGTTACGGTAGAAGGACTTAAAGTCTGTGTACCTCCACCGATACCGTTTTACTACTACCGGTCAAAGGGGTGTTGCGTTGTGCCTTGCGTTTCCAGTTTACACTGTAGTTCACAAAAAAGTCGAAGTCGAATGCGGAATTCTTGTCTCCGCGGCCATATCCTGCTATATAGGCAGGTGCCAGATCTTTAAAACTTTTTCCGTTCAGCATGAATCGCCCGCTCATAAACCAGCCTGCCGATACGTTTTTAGCTATTTGCACTCGCACACCCATGCCTATTTCGGCCCAGCAGGCTACAAAATTTTTGCCAGGTTGCGTACCCGAACTGTTTCCCCAAAGGCTGTCGGTAATGGTATATGCGGCACCACTGCGACTGATGTTTGCGGCCCCGATCCGAAAGCCGATAAACATGTTGTTCCAATCAGCTGAGTCGTTGCGCAGCAACAGGCTGCGGTTCACGCCAGCTTTCAGAAAGGTGTTCGTCGTCTTGTAGCTCAGATCTGTGTAGCCCACAATAGATGTGCCAAAGCCACCAACCGCTGCCAGATACAGATCGTGTGCCAGATAGTAGTCGGCAGTGAACTCCCAGGACTGGCGCCCGGACACAAATTGTCCAATGATGGGGTGGGCTACATCTATCCCCAGTGTAAGGTGGCGTCCGGAGCGATCAGGCAGCTTGATTTTTGGTTTTACGGTGTCGGCGACCATAGTGGTATCAGCCGTCGTTTGCTGACCGCGCACCTGCCATTGACCCTGTAGGCCAAGGCTAATAATCAGGGTGAATATATATCTTAAAGTGCGTGGTGTTGACATTGTTGGTCACACTATTGGTAAGTATAAATGCTGAATCTATGTTATAATGGGTGGTGCGAAAAGAGTCGAGGTGGTAAAAACACGTATAGCCGCAGGCATTGGACAAAAATGTAAGCTGCCGTTGGTAATAAAACCGCAGCGTGTCCAGCGCATATTTTAGCGAATCTGTAGTGAACAGCCACATACACGTGTCGGATACCGACGATAAGGACAATGTGAATGATGCCGATAGGGGATAAACCAGCGGAACTATACCCGTTTGCGTGACCGGGGCGAAGACAGCATTGGGCAAGGCAGTGTCAACCGCAACCGTCGCCGTGTCTGAGGCAAGATGTACACAGACCACGTTGAAGCTGGCAGTCTTTGGCGTAAGGCAGGGCTGCCGTTCCTGCGTACAGGCGGCAAATACAAGCCAAAGGCTGCTCAGGCAAAGTAGCAGTCGTTTAGTCATTCAGTGTGCTGAGTATATTGTCTATTTCATCAATTACGCTATCCAGTTGCAGGCGCATATTGTCTTTGTCTTCCTCGGAAAGGTTTGCCCGGTCAAAGTTCACGCTCACCACATCCTTTTCCAGTGTGGTGATACGGGCTTTCAGTGCTTCGTTCTGCTTGGTCAGCTCGGTCACCATAGAGTTCAGCCGCTGGTTTTCGGTTTGTTGGGCCGCATAGTTCTTTACCAGAACCGTGAGTTTTTCTTTCAGTTGTTCCAGTGCTTCCATCAATCGCGGATTTGAGCGTTAAATTCAGACTTGTAGGCTTCAGACAATTGCGACATGAGTTGCTCGGTTTCGGCATCGGTCAGGGTGCGATCATTAAGTCTGAACACAAAGTTCAGCGCCAGAGACTTTTTACCTGCGCCCAGTTTTTCACTTTCAAAAATATCAAAGACATCAAAACCACGCAGCGCTTCCAGTTTTAGTTTTTCGGTCGTTGTGGCAATGTGCTCATAAGGTACGTTTTTGTCTATTACAATGGCCAGATCGCGCTCCACAGAAGGGAAACGGGGTATTTCCCGGAACGATACCCGGGCCGCCGCCGCTGCCTTTTGCCAGTACTCCCACCTGATCTCTGCAAATACTACTTTTTGTTTGATACCAAACTCAGCAGTCCGGGTATCCGTTACTGTGCGAATGATGGCCAGCGGTTTGTTTTTCCATTTCAGGCTCACTTCTTCCTCGTTGGCCGAGAAGCCGGCATTTACTATGCCGCTGGCATCGGCCAGATTTTTCAGTATGCCTTTCAGATAATATACGGACGCCGGTTGTGTCTTCTTCTCCCAGCCCGCAGGCACCATTTGTCCCGTGAGCCAGATAGCCAGAAAGGCTTCCTGCGCGTACTTACCTTCTGTTGTACCATACACATTGCCAAATTCATACAAGGCCAGGTCGGTGTTTTTCCGGTTGCAGTTATAGGCTATTACTTCCAGGCCGCATTCCAGCATAGAGGGTCGCATCACATCCAGTTCACTGCTCAGGCTGTTTATCATGCGCACCAGTGTTTCGTTGCCGGGATAATATCTGCTGTTCACGATCGAGTTGGTCACTATCTCCTGTAGTCCCATACCACATAGCAATGTGGACAGTTTCTCCCTCAGCGCTATATCGTTTTGTCTGGGCCGGAGCAGTGAAATAGATAGTTTTTCCGGTATTTCTATGTTGTCCAGTCCGTCTATCCTCAGTACTTCCTCCACTATGTCGGCCGCCTGGCTTATATCTGATTTGCAGGATGGTACGGTTGCAGTAAAACCCAGTTCGGTCTTGTTCCTGAGCCCGAATCCAAGCGCAGTGAGTATGCCGTCTATTGATGCGGCACTGTAGGCTTTGCCGCTCAGCCGGCGTATAAATTCATAGGTTACAGGTACTTCGGTCACAGATAAGGGTTCCGGAAACACGTCCGTCACGCTGCTGGACAGGGTGGCACCCGCTATTTCTACCATAAGCGATGCCGCGCGCAGCATGGCCGGTATTACATTGCCCATGTCCACACCCTTCTCAAAATGCTGGGCTGCGTCTGTGCGCAGATTGTGCCGCATCGAGGTCTTGCGTATTACCAGCGGTGTGAAGTAAGCACTTTCTATAAATACATTGCTGGTGGTGTCTGTGATGCCGCTATGCAGCCCGCCAAATACACCTCCCATTGCCAGTGCACCATTGGCGTCGCAAATCATGAGGTCGTTAGCGCCCATTTTCCGTTCCGTGCCGTCCAGCGTGGTGAAGGGGGTGCCCTCCGGCAGAAATTTTACGATCACTTCGTTTCCGGCCAGTTTGTCTGCATCAAATGCATGAAGCGGTTGCCCATATTCGTGCAGTACAAAGTTGGTGATATCCACGATGTTGTTTATGCTCCGCACACCAATGGTCTGCAGTCTTTGTTTCATCCATTCGGGCGATGGGCCAACCTTTACATTTTTTAACGAGATGCCCGCATATCTTTTGCAGGCACCGGGCTCTTCGATACGGATGCGCACCGGCGAGGGTACAGAAACTGGTACTTGCGTTGCTGTAGGTGGCAACACCACTTCCGGTTTTTTGTGTCCGTGGTGAGCCAGGTATGCGCATACGTCGCGAGCTACGCCAATATGGCTATTCGCGTCCGACCGGTTGGGTGTAAGTCCTATATGTATGGCGTGGTCGCTTGCCGGTATTTGGTAATATTCGGCTGCCGGGGTACCCACTTTAGCTTCAGCCGGGAGGATAATTATTCCTGCATGGCTACTGCCAAGACCTATTTCATCTTCGGCGCATATCATTCCGGCACTTTCGGAACCGCGTATTTTTGCCTTCTTGATCTGGAATGGTTCTCCCGACAACGGGTGAACCGTAGTACCCACAGTGGCTACCACTATTTTCTGGCCGGCGGCCACATTGGGTGCGCCGCATACTATATTCAGTACTTCGGGACCGCCAACAGTCACGGTTGTTACACTCAGTTTGTCGGCGTTCGGGTGCCTTTCGCAGGTCAGCACCTCGCCTATCACCAATCCTTTCAGGCTGCCCGGCACTACTTCAGCCAGTTCGGTACCTTCTACTTCAAGCCCGATAGAGGTAAGTATATTACAGAGCTCCGCCAGCGGAACGGGTTCCGGCAGATAATTCAAAAGCCAGTTGTACGAAATCGTCATTCACTCAAAAATTTGAGCAAAGATAACTCCGGCAGTAGCAAAAAAATCTTATTTAAAGAAGCACTTTCTAAAAATGATTTCTGCACATTCATCTGGTTTAAATTTGTCGGCAACCTGTTAGTATCATGTGAATGATGTGGATAAACCCGTAATTTTGGTGGATAAACTTATTTTGAGGGTTGATTTCCTGTTATCTGGCAGGGTGCAATTTTTTTTCCTGCACATTGATTCGTTTCATGGAATCCCCCTGTAAATTCGTTCTCCCGATCAAAAAAAAGGATGTCCCAAGTGGGTCATGAAGGCTGAATGCCGGTTGGTAGTCAGTAGCCTGAAACAAAGATAAATAGGCCTTTAGGTTACCGATAGGGTGAAAGCACGGTTTTTTTAAAATACTTACTATAAATGGCAGTTGATATAAAGAAAGAGTTTGGTACGTCGCGCAGCCGCAAGCCCGATCTCACGACCATGGTGTACGGCAAAGTGCCACCACAGGCCCGCGAACTGGAAGAAGCGGTACTGGGTGCATGCATGCTCGAAAAAGACACCTTTGCGCTGGTCACCGAAATTATTCAGAGTGAGGAGTGTTTTTATATCGATGCCCATCAGAAGATCTATTCGGCCATGCGTCGTTTGTTCTTCGACAAGGGTATGCCTGTAGATCTATTGACGATCACCGAAGAACTGCGCAAAAACAACGAGCTGGAACTGGTGGGCGGTGCCTACTACCTTACCCGGCTCACCATGTCGGTATTATCCAGTGCACACGTAGAGGCCCATGCCCGTATCGTGATGGAGAAGTTCATTCAGCGCGAACTGATACGTATTTCAGGTTCCGTCATCAGCGATGCCTATGAAGACAGTACCGACGTTTTTGACTTACTGGACAAAGCCGAATCTGGCCTGTACGAGATCACCGACAAACACCTGCGCAAGAACTTTAAGAGTCTGCAGGAAGTGATGGTGCGGACCATGAAGGAGATAGAAGAGAACAGGAACAAGACCGACGATATTACCGGTGTACCTTCCGGATTCAAGGGATTGGACCGTCTTACGGCCGGATGGCAGAAGACAGACCTTATTATCCTTGCGGCGCGCCCTTCTGTGGGTAAGACCGCCTTTGTGCTCAACCTGGCCATGAACGCGGCCTTCAATCCCGGCAAACCTTTCCCGGTAGCCATTTTTTCGCTGGAAATGGGCGCGGGTCAGATCGTGAAAAGGATGCTGAGCGCCGTGACTGAGGTGAGTATGGAGAGCATTACCAGGGGTAAGATGGCCGACCACGAGTTTGTGCAGATGACACACCGGATGACCAAACTTACCCAGGCCAAGATATTTATTGACGACCAGGCCGCCCTTAATATATTCGAACTCAGGGCAAAGGCACGCAGGCTTAAGTCAAAACACGATATCCAGATGATACTGATAGACTATCTGCAGCTGATGCAGGCTACAGTAGACAAGGGCGGAAACCGTGAACAGGAGATCAGTAAAATATCGCGCGACCTCAAGGCGCTGGCCAAGGAGCTTGAAGTGCCCATTATAGCACTTTCTCAGCTTAACCGTTCGGTAGAAACCCGTAAGGAGTCCAAAATACCACAGTTGAGCGACCTTCGTGAATCGGGCGCTATCGAGCAGGATGCCGACCTTGTTATGTTCCTGTATCGTCCGGAATATCATGGGCTGCAGAACGATGCCGACGGCGAAACAGTAGAAGGCGAAACCCAGATACATATTGCCAAGCACAGAAATGGCAGTACCGGTATGGAGAAAGTACGGTTCATAAAAGAATACCAGAAGTTTGTGGATATGGAGGAGCGCTTTGGCAACTTCGGTCCCGCCAACGGAGGCTTCAACGACAATCCCCGTGCAGGCATAGGTGGCAACCCCCAGCGGGATACCAGCAATTTCGGAGACTCCAAGGTCATTATTCCCGGTGGCTTCCAGACCCGAACCTCCAAAGCCAACGACGTCAATTTTGACGACGACGAATTTGGTGCACAGTCCCGACTACCCAGACAACCCCGCACCCCCGACGACGGAGATGTGCCCTTTTAATTGCGCAATTGACTGAAGCTTTGATTCCGGTTTCAAGCAATTGATCATAGTCTATCAGAAAAGTCAGGTAAATCCAAGGTTCAGGCAATTGTTTCAGACTACGGTAAAAGCTGAGCACCGACCACCCCCGATGGAACAAAGGCTGCGCGCTTTGTTCCATCGGCCCCTCCTTGGCAGGCGGGGAGTTTGCCGGTGGGTGGTGTTTGGCAGGGAGATCCCACAAATCCCAACCATCTCAAGAATCCCAGTTCAGACAGGCAATTGTTTGAGTGAGCGTGCTTGGGCCATTCTACGGTACAATGCTGAGCAGCGACCACCCCCGATAGAACAAAGGCTGCGCGCTTTGTTCCATCGGCCCCTCCTTGGCAGTCGGGGAGTTTGCCGGTGGGTGGTGTTTGGCGGGGAGATCCCACTAATCCCAACCATCTCAAGAATCCCAGTTCAGACAGGCAATTGTTTGAGTGAGCGTGCTTAGGCTGGACTGTGGTACAATGCTGTGCAGCGACCACCCCCGATGGAACAAAGGCTGCGCGCTTTGTTCAATCGGCCCCTCCTTGGCAGGCGGGGAGCTTGCCGGTGGGGTGGTGTTTGGCGGGGAAATCCCACCAATCCCAACCATCTCAAGAATCCCAGTTCAGACAGGTAATTGTTTGAGTGGGTGTGCAAGTTTATTACATCCCCCTTGCCCCCTTCGAAGGGGGAATTGCGTATCGTCGGCCCCTCCTTGG
>CAIYJV010000323.1 GCA_903926605.1 uncultured Bacteroidota bacterium | reverse complement strand
GACTCCGATATCCTCCACTCCCAAAAAACCTTACCACATGGTAAGGTTTTTTTATTTCAGGCTGTCTATAACCGGTGCATCCATAGTGCGAAAAGACCATATTTTCATACTGCTCATAAAACTTCATTTTTCCACCACATGTCTTCCACTTTTTCAATTGCCATCCACGGTGGCGCCGGAACCATAGACCGCAATACCATGACTCCGGAACTTCAGGTTAAATACGAAACCGGTCTCCATAATGCATTGGAAGCGGGTTATGCTATTTTGGAACGTGGTGGCAGCAGCCTTGATGCTGTGGAAGCCGCGGTCGCCTCGCTCGAGGATTTCCCACTCTTTAATGCTGGCAAGGGTGCCGTATTCAACCATAATGGTAAACACGAAATGGACGCCGCTATCATGTCTGGTATCGCACTTGAAGCCGGAGGTGTTTGCGGTATTAGCAATGTGAAAAACCCCGTCAAACTTGCCCGAGCCATCATGGAAAAAAGCGGTCATGTTTTGCTCAGTGGGGTAGGGGCAGAGGATTTTGCCCGCCAACAAAATCTGCCCTTCGAAAACGACGCTTATTTTTTTACAGAACAGCGTTTCAAGCAACTACAGGAGGCCATCGCAGACGACCGTGTGCAACTTGATCATGCCGGAGAAAAGAAGTTTGGCACTGTAGGAGCCGTAGCGCTGGATGCGCACGGTAACCTCGCCGCAGCTACCAGCACAGGTGGTATGACCAACAAAAAATTTGGGCGTATAGGCGATAGCCCTGTCCCTGGTTCCGGTACCTATGCCAACAATGAAACCTGTGCGGTTTCTTGTACCGGACATGGTGAATTGTTTTTGCGTAGTGTCGTCGGGCACGATATTTCCTGCCTCATGGACTACAAGGGCTTGTCGCTAAAAGATGCCTGCGATATCGTTGTGTATGATAAGCTGGTAAAGATAGGCGGCGAAGGTGGTCTTGTCGCAGTAGACAAGAATGGTCATATCGAAATGCCATTCAATAGCGATGGTATGTACAGGGCATGCAAAACGAGCACAGGGCTGCACCAAATAAAAATTTACAAGGACTGATCCGGAGTTGGAAATTTCTCGATACCCTGGTCTAATCTTCGTTTCCGATCGCTATTTCCGCACCCACGAATTTTCGTGTAGAAAGATTATATACATCTCCTTTCGACATGATGTGAACGATGATGTTCTCTACGGAAATCGGCTTCCCAAAGCTGATATCGGCAATGTTATTGTATTCTATGTGTTTGCCGTCTATGATCACCACACTGCCTGAGCCAATAGCCTTGAGTTCGTGCCCTTCAGACACGATCACGCCAGTGTCTTCGCCCAGTCCTATGCCGATAGCGCCCGGTTGTGCGGCTACCGCCTGAGCAAGCCTGTTGAATCTTCCCCTTTTGTCAAAGTGAGTATCGATGATGACATTCGGCAGCAATCCAAGGCCGGTAGTGATCTTTACTTCACCCTTTAGGTTTGCGATAGCCGCGTTTCCCTCGTAGATCATGGTTGTACTCATGGCCATTGCGCCTGCGCTGGTTCCGGCTATCACCATTTCTCCGTGTTGATACCTCGTCAACAATTCTTCGAGGAAATGCGTTCCGCCGAAGATTGAACTCAGTCTTAGCTGGTTTCCGCCGGAAAACATCACACACTGTGCCTGTTTTATCCTTTCCAGATAGTCTGCATGCGTGGCTTCTTCCCTGTTGCGTATCCGCAAATGACCTACGTTCAGACAACCCAGTTTTTCGAAAGCCGATTTATAGTTCTCAAATACTTCGTCCGGTATAGACGAAGCTGTGGTTATTACTTCTACCTGAGGCTGTTTGGAATCAATTAATCCAACAATATTTTTAAGTATGCCTAATTCGAAAAAATTTAGCCGGTTTCTTTCTACAATACCTTTTTCGAGGTCTGTTCCTTTGTCTTCCGCGCCACCTACTGCTACTAAATGCCCCTGAGGATGTATCACTTGCGATTTTTTTGGAAAAATAAACGGCTAAAATAAGGCTTTTTAGCCAATGGGCCTGACCATTGAGGCAAATTCATTATCTTCAACAGCTAAACTTGTTAAGTATGAAGATACTGGATATAAAAACCATGGCCGGGCCAAATTATTGGTCGGTAAAAAGGCATAAGCTTATCGTGATGCTTCTTGATCTCGAAGACATGGATCAAAAGCCTACCAATCTTATACCTGGCTTCCTGGAGCGGTTGCAAGCGCTCATGCCCAGTTTGTACGAACATCGTTGCTCCGAAGAGGTGGCCGGCGGTTTCTTCATGCGTGTCAAGGAAGGCACCTGGATGGGTCACGTCATAGAGCACATTGCACTCGAGCTTCAAACGCTTGCCGGTATGGATACGGGTTTTGGCCGTACCCGCGAAACAAAGGATGCGGGTATTTACAATGTGGTGTTCTCCTATCAGGAAGCAAAAGCCGGCATTTATACGGCAAAGGCATCTGTGAAGATCGCTCAGTGCCTAGCCGACAACATTCCCTACGATCTCGATGCAGATATACAGAACCTTCGTGAGATTCGCGAGGAAGAACGCCTCGGACCCAGTACCGGTTCTATAGTGGATGAAGCAATCAAACGCCGCATACCATATATCCGTCTCAACAGGCATTCGCTGGTTCAGCTGGGTTATGGTGTCAATCAAAAGCGGGTGCAGGCTACGATAGCCAGTACCACCAGTAGTATTGCAGTCGAGATAGCCTGCGACAAAGAAGAGACTAAAAACCTGCTCGAAGCTTCTGCCATCCCAGTTCCGTCAGGTCGTATTATATATGACGAGGAAGACCTCGAAAGCGCTATTAAAAAAATAGGGTTTCCTATTGTTACCAAGCCGGTGAATGGCAACCACGGAAAGGGTGCCACAACCAATATCAAAAATTGGGAAGAAGCAGTTGCCGGGCTTAATGCAGCAAAGGCCTATGGCCGTGCGGTGATTTGCGAAAAGTTCATCACCGGCCGCGATTTCCGTGTTTTGGTTATCGACTACAAATTTGTGGCAGCCGCTTTACGGACGCCAGCCGCCGTGACGGGTGATGGCGAACATACGATTCAGCAACTTATTGATATTGTCAACACAGATCCACGGCGTGGCTATGGACATGAAAAGGTACTGACCGCCATCAAGATCGACGGCTTTACCATGGATATGATCACGAAAAAGGGCTACAATCTGGATACGGTTTTGCCAATGGGTGAGGAAATGTGGCTTAAACCAACCGCCAATCTCAGTACCGGTGGTACCGCTACCGACGTGACGGACTATGTGCATTCCACCAATATTTTTATGTGCGAGCGTATTGCACGCATTATTGGTCTCAATATTTGCGGTATAGATATAATGGCAGATGACCTTTCGGTACCTATTACTGAAAACGGAGGCGCAGTACTGGAAGTGAATGCAGCCCCGGGATTCAGAATGCACCTGGATCCAACCGAAGGCCTTGCACGCAATGTGGCAGAACCCGTTATTGATATGCTCTATCCACCCGGTGCATCTGCCCGTATACCCATCATCGCGGTTTCGGGTACCAACGGCAAGACGACCACGACCAGGCTTATTGCGCACATCGTGAAGCAGCAGGGCTACAAAGTGGGCTACACCACTACCGACGGTATTTACGTCCAGAATCAGTTAATGATGCAGGGCGATTGCACGGGCCCCGTATCGGCTGAATTTATTTTGCGCGACCCCACGGTAAACTATGCGGTGCTGGAATGCGCACGCGGCGGTATTTTGCGTGCCGGATTGGGCTTCCACCATTGCGATGTGGCAGTGGTCACCAACGTGGCCGAGGATCACATGGGATTGGCCGGCATAGATACGCTCGAAAAACTGGCCAGGGTAAAAGCTGTTGCGGCGAATACTGTTTTTCCCGAAGGCTATGCTATCCTGAACGCAGATGACGACCTGGTATACGATATGCATAAAGATCTGGTGTGCAAAGTAGCCTACTTCTCGCTCCACGAGAACAATAGCAGGATAAAGAAGCACTGTGCAGCCGGCGGCATCGCTGCCATTTATGAGAACGGTTACGTTTCTATCCAGAAAGGCACATGGCGCATCAGGGTAGAAAAAGTGATCAATATCCCGCTTACGTTTTCGGGTATGGCTGAATTCAATATCGCAAACGTGCTTGCCGGGTTACTGGCTACCTATGTATCCGATTTTAAGATCGAAGATATTCGTCAGGCCCTTCAGACTTTCGTGCCGTCTCCTGCCCTTACTCCGGGCAGAATGAATCTTTTCCATTTCCATGACTATTCTGTAATGGTTGACTATGCACACAATACACATGGCATTAACGCCATTGGCAAGTATGTAGCATCCGTAGATGCCTCTGTTAAGGTTGGTATTATCGCTGGAGTTGGCGACCGTCGTGACGAAGATCTGGTATCAATTGGCGAAGCTGCCGCACGAGTATTCGACCAGATCATCATTCGGCAGGACAAGAATATGAGAGGTCGTACCGAACAGGAAATCATCAATCTAATGACTCAGGGTATCCATAACGTGGATCCAAATAAAACCATAGTGGTCATCAAAAAAGAATCAGAAGCCATTGATTACGCATTCAAAAACGCCGTCAAAGACAGCTTCATCGTGATCACAAGCGATGTGGTTCCCGATGCGTTGGAACAAGTAAAACAATACAAGGCAAAAGAAGACAGCCTGAAGGTAAAATCCCGCTAATAATTTTAAAAGTAGCCCTGACTCGTATTCAGGGCTACTTTTTTTTTACCCTAATACCGATGGGCTGCCTAAGGTGAGTGCCATTTTAGCAGCAAAAGCCAGCCTGCAAATACGTTCTGTTGGGTCTCCAAGTGTGAACGATGTAATTTTATTTCAGAATCACGTAATATGAGGGAGGGTTGTCATTCTACTTTTGTACAAGATGAAAATTCTTTCATCCTGAATAAAATCTCCTTTGAAAAAGCTACTGGGTTTATTGATCGTTTGTACGTTGGCATTATTGCCAAAGTTTAGTTTTGGGCAGGCACCGGGATTAGGGTCGGCAGCGGGTTTTGCATTGTTCTCTACAATCGGTGCGGTAACAAATACAGGTCCATCTCAAATTGCCGGCGACGTAGGCACAAACAACGGTGCATTTACCGGATTCGGTAATGTAAATGGTAATGTCCATGTAGTAGACGCAACCAGCGCACTTTGTGCCACCGATGTACTTACCGTTTATAATCAGGTAAATGGATATACTCCTTCATTTGTGCTGCCTGCAACCTTCGGTAGCGGAGACACGCTTATTGATGGCGTATATCGTATCAATTCGGCAGCGACGCTGAACGGAAACCTTGTTTTGAATGCACAAGGCAACACGAATGCGGTTTTTGTGATTCAGATACAAGGCGCATTTTCAGCAAATACCGGATCCCGTATCGTGTTAATAAACGGCGCACAGGCTTCCAATGTATTTTGGAAGGCAGAGGATGTGGTAGACCTTGCCGCAGGGACGGTCATGAAAGGTACCATCATTGCCCATAATGCGGCGATCAACCTGAATGCCGGTGATTCGCTGGAGGGTAGGGCCTTGGCGATCTCGGGTGCCATCACCGTGAATAATATCAGAGCATATACTCCGGTTACTTCGGTTCTTACCGGACCGATAGCACCAGATCTGGCATCTGTTGCGTGTTATGCCTTGTTCTCAGCGAGTGGTGCGGTGGCCAACAGTGGCGCGACAAATGTAACAGGCGATGTGGGTACGAATGTAGATTTGACGACCGGTTATACAAGCACCCTTGTCTCGGGTGTTATTCATCCGATTCCCGACGCTAGTACTGCTACCTGCGCCATTGATCTGCACAATGTCTGGTTATATTTGAATTCGTTGCCGGTTGATATCGGGTTGATGCTTCCTGCTACGTTTGGTAATAATTTGGTGCTTACACCTCATACCTATTTATTGAACGCCGCTACAGTGCTGACCGACACCCTATATCTGGATGCGGAAGGCAATGCGGACGCCGTCTTTGTTATTAAAATAAACGGAGCATTTGATGCGGTATTGAATTCAAGAGTGATATTGATAAACGGAGCAAAAGCTAAAAACGTTTACTGGAAAGTGGAAGGTGCAGTGACTATTGAAGGAAATGCGATTTTTAACGGTACCATAGTTTGTAATAACGCAGCCATACTGATAAACGGCGGAGCACTTATCAATGGCAGGGCGTTGACCACCACTGGTTCGATCACAACGACTGCAATGACCATTATAGCAAATACGGTGCCGGTCACTGGCGCGATTTTGGGTATTTCAGACGTTTATATAGGTGCCACTGTTGCACTCACCGATCATACTCCCGGCGGGCTATGGTTTAGCAGCAATGGCCGGGCCACGGTAACTGGCGGTATTGTTACAGGTGTTTCTTCGGGACTGGATACGATAAGTTATGTGGTCACTAATCTATGCGGGTCAGATACAGCATACAGAACAGTTTCTGTCCATTCGCTGCCAGACGTTTGTGTGGGAACTGCCATTACTTTGGCCGATACTGCCACGGGTGGTATATGGAGTAGCAGCAATTCAAATGCCACGGTCGTGGGCGGCATTGTCACCGGCATTACAGCGGGCACCGACACGATAAGATTTGTAGTGAACAACTCCTGTAGTTCGGATACTGCATATGTGGTGATCATCATAAAGCCATTGCCGTTTGCCGGAAGTATCGCTGGTGCAACAAGCGTTTGTATTGGTGCAAATATTACCGTATCTGATACAGCACCCGGAGGAGTATGGAGTTTGACAAATCCTGCAGGTTCAATTGTAGCTGGCGTCGTTACCGGCGTTTCTTCCGGTACAGATACTGTATTGTATGTAGTAACTAACTCCTGTGGTATTGATACCGCATCCACAATCATAAATGTATCGCCACTGCCTTTTGCGGGTAGTATAGCCGGATCCGGCAGTGTGTGCGCCGGTGAGGCAATAACATTGACCGACGGCGCCAGTGGCGGTGTTTGGAGCTCGGTCTCCACCGCCGTGGCTACAATAGATCCTTTGGGTGATGTTTCGGGTCTGGTATCCGGAACTTCAGTAATTTCTTATACAGTCACAAACAGTTGTGGTACAGACGTGGCCTCGGTTATCATAACTGTGAACCCGATTCCGTTTGCAGGTACAATAGGAGGGTCGGCAATTGTCTGTGCCGGGGCGGTAATAACGCTTACAGATGCCGCCACGGGTGGAACCTGGAGTTCAGTGAGCACAGGTGTCGCAACAGTTAGTTCGGGTGGTGTAGTGTCCGGTGTTCTGGCAGGTACTTCACTGATCTCTTATGCCGTAACAAATATGTGTGGTACAGACGTTACGACAATTATTGCCACCGTAAATGCGTTGCCAGTTGCCGGCAGTATTGTTGGGTCCGGAATAGTATGTGCAGGTGCGCTGACTTCGCTAACTGATTTGTCAGCAGGTGGTACCTGGAGCTCAGTTTCTACCGGTATTGCTTCCGTTGGTTTGGACGGTACTGTTTCCGGCATTTCAGCAGGTAATACGATCATATCTTATACCGTTGTCAATTCATGCGGAACCGATGCGGTTACACTTATAGTTACCGTGAACCCATTGCCGTTGGCAGGGACAATCGCCGGTGGCAATATTGTATGTATGGGATCTTCCATAACGTTAACGGATCCCGCATTGGGTGGTAACTGGTCGGTATCAAATTCAAATGCCACCGTAGTAGGTGGGGTGGTTACCGGATCTACACCTGGTGCTGATACAATACTATATACGGTGGTCAACAGCTGCGGATCGTCTACTGCTACGCAGTCGCTTACTATCAATCTGCTGCCCAATGCCGGTACAATATCCGGAGCTTCTTCTGTCTGTGTGGGCTCATTTATTACCTTGACCGATGCTACACCAGGTGGCGTATGGCATAGCGGAAATGGCGATGCAACTGTGGTTGGTGGTGTTGTGACCGGTATAACCGCAGGAACCGACCTTATTGGGTACATGGTTACTAACGTATGTGGTACTGCTACCGCAACAGCTGTTATTACGATCAATGCGCTTCCCTCAGCAGGTGTGATCACCTACTAGGACGTACAGGTGAAATGAAATCACCTGATTGTTTACATTTTAACCGCAACAATTGAAAAATCTGACCGTTGTTCTGTTTAGGATAGTTATCAGCACCTGGGCAAACCTAATGTTTGCTCAGGTGCCGGTTTGGGGGAGTGTCGCCCGATTTGGCCATGTTCCTCCCGGATTGGACATTGAGATCACCGGGATTACAAATGACCGGGGTGAATTTGTAATTGGCGAAATTCCGGTTTCTGGTCTTAGAGCATTCGATGACAACTATGGCAGTTCATTCATATTAGATGGTGATATTTTCGACAGCAGAGATTCTATAGTCAGGGTGTCATGGCGTGGCGCTGGCTCTATAGTAGGTGTCAATACGCTATTTGTCGGATCTTCAGCCCTTCTGACCAGCGGCGTAAGCGGTGGTTCCTGGAGTTGTTCGAATACCTGTGCACAAATGGCAGGAAACAGAATTACAGCCTTTTATCCCGGCAATGATACGATCACATACGTGTTCACAAATTTGCACGGAACAGACTCTGCTATAAAAATAATTCATATTCTGGCTACTCCTCAGATCTGTGTGGGTGCTTCCATATTGTTCTCAGACACAGCCACCGGTGGGTCGTGGCAAAGCAGCAATGCAGCTGCGGCGGTTACAGGCGGACTGGTTACAGGAATGCATCCCGGCACGGATACGATCAATTATATTGTTCAAAATTTATGTGGATCCGACTCTGCGTTTGTTGTTGTTACCATACTTCCGCTGCCCTACGCTGGGTCCATTGTGGGGATGTCGGGTGTTTTTGTCGGATCGGTTATCACGCTCAGCGATTCTGTAACTGGAGGTATGTGGGGGATAACCAATAGCAATGCAACAATCGCCAATGGTATGGTAACCGGGCTCTATCCCGGAACTGATACCGTTTTTTACCGTGTCACGAATTTGTGTGGCTCCGACTCTGCCTTAAAATATATTCAAGTCGGACCCATGCCTGATGCAGGCACGATCGTGGGGCCCTCCGGGGTTTGTGTCGGGTCCGGAATTTCCCTCACGGATTCTGTTGCCGGAGGTATTTGGTTTTGTAGTAATGCCAGTGCAACCGTGTATGCCGGTATCGTATTTGGCCTGTCTTCCGGAACAGACACTATTGGTTATGTATATGCAACAGACACGGCTTTCAAGGTTATCAAGGTGTACGATTTGCCGGTTGTTCCAATAATTGACGTCAATCCACCATCTGCACTTTGTGCGGGCACCATGTTTCAGAATTTTGGGGTGCAGTTACCACCGCCATTGAACACGCATTACAACTGGAGCGCAGTGAACGCAATAATATGGGCGGTTGGCGACAATGCACAATTTGCGCTGGTAAATTTTCCATATCCCGGCGAAGCCTATGTAACACTTACGTCCGAAAACAACAATTTTTGCATTAACAGTAGCTCGTACTCGGTGGCCGTATCCAACAGTGTAGCGCCGATTCCGGAAATTTTTTACTTCCAGTTTCACTTTGTTTGCCGTCCCGGCGATCTGTTCTCCTACCAGTGGGGATATGATGACGCAATAACACTTGATTCGAATATTCTGCCTGGCGAAATAAATCAGGATTACCTGAATCCTACTCCCGATTGGGCTCATAAATATTACTGGGTGAACACATCAAACGGCGAGTGTACACAGAAAACCTATTACAACGCACCGGTCAATATCACACAGGTAAATGATGCCCAAACGGTAAGCATGGCAGTCTATCCTAACCCGGCAAAAGAGCAGGTAAACATCGTATTATATGCAGCGATCAAACAAAACCTGACTCTGGAAATAAGCAATATTTCCGGACAGAAAATGTGGACTTCTCCTATGCAGAACAATAAGTTGCAAATAGACGTATCCTCATTTCCGGCAGGATTTTACCTGATCAGTTGTTTCGAAAACAATATAAAGATCGCATCGTCCAGATTTATTAAAAATTGATTCCTGCACTGCTTCTGGATACATATCCTCGAGGCACAATCGATTTCGGAATTGTAAATAGCAGCGATTGCCTACCCAGGATATTTTATGACTGTTGAAATTTTACGACACACATTCGATACTTTTGAATTATAAAAGCTTGTGCCGTGGAGATAGTTAAAGTAATAGCAGCAGTCTTATTGGGCCTGTTGTTTATAATTACGGGTAGTTTCAAATTTTTTCAGTCCCGGGAAAAGGTAATAGCCAGTGGTGGCGAGTGGGCCAGTGATTTCGCCCCATTTATGGTGAAGTTGGTGGCCGCGACCGAATTGGTAAGTGGGGTATTGTTGCTTTTATCGCGTTTTGCCGGAATAGGCAAAGATCCAGGGTGGGTAGGCGCAATGTGTATTTCTGTAATTATGGCGGGCTCTGTCTTTGTACACCTGAGGCGCAAGGAATACAAGCATTGCCTATTCAATGTGGTACTGCTGCTGCTCGCCTTGTTTGTGGCCAGCACCACCCGTTAGACATCCGATCAAATTGCTGCGGAAGCCTGTGTGGCCGACGTATAAAAGAGAACGGGAGGCATCGCTTTCGCTATGCACTCCCACTTTCTTTTTTGTAGGCTCGACAGGGGAAATGTCGAACCAAAT
>CAIYJV010000322.1 GCA_903926605.1 uncultured Bacteroidota bacterium | reverse complement strand
GCATTATTTATGAACGCGGTGTAGACAACAACAGTTTTGCGATAATCCGGTCAAAGGGTGATCAGGCTTTGTTTGGTGGATTTAGCACCAATGAAATGAAAAAAAAATTAAGCATTCCTGATTCAAGACCGCTTGCAGATTTTCTGCCTACGTTAACAATAAAGGCAAAAGATTTTGCTACCGAACTTACGAGTCATAACGTAGTGGAAAAGGACCTGAACGGAATGAACCAAATAGCGAACGAACATATTGACAATAACAAGGCAGTACGAAAAATCCTTGGTGAACGAGGAGTAAAACCAGAACTGCTTCCTCCTGCAGAAGATATGACAAAAGTAAAACGCAGGCTAGACCGTGATGAAAAGAAAATTATTAAGGAAATAAAAAAGAAAAACATCTAAACATTGAAACCGATACTCGTTATAAGTTTTTCCTCCCTGGCCAGCCAGTTCGATGCCTGGCTGAAGGGAATGGTATCCAACAGTTTGGCCATACTGGCCACCGAAATGGTGGTAACGGGTGTTTGCCTGCTGGTCTTCCTGGTGCTGCTGTGCTTCTTTCTGGGATATATGGAACGTAAGGTTGCCGGATTTATCGAGATCCGCCTCGGCCCTAACCGGGTAGGCCCCAAAGGGTCTTTGCAGATTGTGGCAGATACCGTAAAATTATTGTTCAAAGAAGGTATCACCCCATCGTCGTCCGACAAATTTCTTTTCCACCTTGCACCGGTTATAGTAGTTACGGCAGCCATGCTTTCTGTGGCCCCCATTGCCTTTGCCAAAAATTTTCAAGTGTGGGACATTAACATAGGTGTACTCTACGTCTCGTCGGTTTCGTCTATGGCTGTAATAGGTATTTTGATGGCGGGATACAGTAGTTATAATAAATACTCCCTGCTGGGTGCCATGCGTAGTGGCGCACAGATCGTGAGCTATGAATTGTCTGTGGGCCTTAGTCTTATATCCATCGTCATACTTTCCGGCAGCCTAAGTTTATCAGATATTGTAAAGAGTCAGGAAACAGGATGGTGGCTGATTCGCGGGCATATCCCGGTCATCATCTCTTTTGTCATTTTCCTCATCGCATCCACAGCCGAGATCAACCGTGCTCCGTTCGATCTTACAGAAGCTGAACAGGAATTGACCGGCGGCTACCACACAGAGTATTCAGGTATGAAGTTCGCCATGTTCCTGCTGGCAGAATACATAAATCTGTTTGTGGTTTCGGCAATAGCCGCAACTATTTTCCTGGGCGGCTGGATGCCGCTTCACTTCGGGTCATGGCAGGCTTTCAATTCTGTAATGGACTGGATACCTTCATCGCTGTGGTTCTTTGGCAAAACATTTTTTATCATTTTCCTGATCATGCAGTTCCGCTGGACATTCCCGCGCCTCCGTATAGATCAGTTATTGAATCTGGAATGGAAATACCTGTTACCCATCAGCATGGTGAATACCATACTGGTAACGGTAATGGCAATTATGGGATGGCATTTTTGATACTTTTCGGCTGAGGAAACGAAAAACAACCCCAGCCACCGGCTACAGGAACCCAAAAAGTCCGAGCGTCGTAAATGTGAACAAAAAATAATTTGAGCATGTTTTTAAAAGAATATTTCAGTACCATCTACCAGTCGGTAAAATCCCTGCTCACAGGGATGCGCCTGACAGGCTATTATTTTACACACCCCAAGGAGATACAGACCGAAGAATATCCGGACAACAGGGCAACCCTGAAAATGTTCGACCGGTTTAAGGGTGAGGTAAGCATGCCGCACGATGACAACAACGAACACCGTTGCACCGGCTGCCAGGCATGCGAGATAGCCTGCCCCAATGGCACCATCAAGATCATTACCAAGCAGGAGTTGCAGCCCGATGGCAAAAAGAAAAAAGCTATAGACGCTTTTGTATACCACCTTGAACTATGCACGCTTTGCAATATGTGTGTGTCTTCATGTCCGTCGGACGCGATCAAAATGGCAAATACATTTGAGCATAGTGTGTACGATAAACGTCAGCTTACCAAAATACTGAACAAGCCAGGATCCAAGATCATGGAAGGTGTGGAATAATATTAATTTAAACCAAGAATAAATGAGCGCATCGATTATTATTTTTTACCTTATTGCCGCTATGATCCTTATAGGAGGACTCCTGGCGGTGACGGCAACCCGGATATTCCGGTCGGCAGTATACTTGTTGTTCTCCCTGCTCGGGACCGCCGGTCTTTACTTCTTTCTTGACTACGAATTCATAGCTGCGGTGCAGATCATTGTATATGTAGGCGGTATCGTGGTTCTTATTATTTTCTCGATCTTCCTTACGCAGGGATCGGGAACCAGCCTAAAGCAACCCAAATTTCTGCGCATGGCGCTGGCTGCTATTGCTGCTACCGCAGGTTGCGCGTTGTCTGTCAGTTTTATCAACAACCATTCATTCAGTGGTGCGAACGACAAACCGGCACTGAGCCCATCTGTTGGCGAAATTGGCGCACAACTGCTCAGCACGTCGCAGCACGGATATATACTGCCATTTGAAGTCGTAAGTATGTTGCTGCTCGCAGCCATGATAGGCTGTATTGTTATAGCTATAAAAGACAAAGAACCGGCTGCAAATGGCAACCAGAACTGAAACCCAAAAACTGAATTAAGTAACCGAAGCATACCATAATGAGCCAGATAGGATTACCCCACATTTTGTTCCTGAGTTGCGCGCTGTTTTTCATCGGCGTCTACGGGTTTCTGACCCGCAGGAATATGATCACCATGCTGATGGCGCTTGAGCTGATACTGAACAGCGTGAACATCAACTTTATCGCCTTCAACAAATTTCTGTTTGCCGATAAAATGGATGGTCTGTTTTTCACCATTTTCATTATCACCATAGCTGCGGCCGAAGCTGCTGTTGCCATCGCCATAATTATAAACTTATACCGCAACTCCCATTCTCTGGATGTGGATGATGCCGACACCATGAAATTTTAGTTTATGCTAAGTCCTACATTAATAGCACTCATTCCGCTTCTGCCCGTATTCAGTTTCCTGCTGATCGCGTTGGGAGGCAAAAAGTATTTCCCAAACCTTTGTGGCATACTCGCTACACTGGCCATTCTGGGCTCGTTCATACTGTCGGCCACGGTTGCCTACGAGTATTTCTTCCAGCTTGGGCCGACCGCGGGCGCCTTTAAACCCACCGTGGCGGTCTCTTTGCAATGGCTGCCTTTCTCACCCGATGTATCTATAGACATGGGTATTCTACTCGACCCCATTTCAGTGATGATGCTGGTGGTTGTTACCCTTATTTCACTCATGGTACATTTCTACAGCCTCGGCTATATGAAGGGTGAAACCCGGTACGCTACATTCTATTCCTTCCTCGGCCTGTTTACTTTTTCCATGCTGGGGTTGGTCCTGTCTTCCAATATCTTCCAGATCTATGCATTCTGGGAACTGGTGGGTGTGTCGTCTTTCCTGCTTATCGGTTTCTATTTCGACAAACCATCAGCTGTGGCTGCTTCCAAGAAAGCCTTTATCGTTACCCGCTTCGCAGACCTTGGTTTCCTGATCGGCATACTGGTGCTCGCTTATTATTCAGGCACACTTGATTTCCAGACGCTTATCACCCGCCTCACCACACCTACAGACCAGTTGCACCATAGCATGGCAGCAACCTTCATGGGGTGCTCCGCACTATCCTGGGGCCTGGCACTCGTTTTCGTAGGTGGCGCCGGCAAGTCGGCCATGTTCCCGTTGCACATCTGGCTGCCCGATGCCATGGAAGGCCCCACACCGGTCTCTGCCCTCATACATGCCGCTACAATGGTGGTTGCCGGTGTTTATTTGGTGGCCCGCCTGTTCCCGATATTTGCTATTTCCAGCCCTGCCTCTCTCGACATTGTAGCATGGGTAGGCATCACTTCTTCTTTTATCGCCGCGATCGTGGCCTGTACGCAGACCGATATTAAACGCGTGCTGGCCTACTCTACCATGTCGCAGATAGGATATATGATGTTTGCACTGGGTGTTTCCGGTTATGGTGGCGAACATGGGCTGGGCTTTATGGCCTCTATGTTCCATCTGTTCACACATGCCATGTTCAAGGCGCTTTTGTTCCTTGGTGCTGGCTCGGTGATACACTATGTACACAGCAATGATATGAAGGATATGGGTGGCCTGAGAAAACACATGCCCATAACGCATATCACCTTTCTGGTAGCTTGTCTGGCCATCGCCGGTATTCCTCCCTTCGCTGGCTTTTTCAGTAAAGAAGAAATTCTCACAGCGGCATACCACGGCAACAAAGCTATTTTCGGCATTGCACTGGTAACCGCAGCTATCACGGCATTCTATATGTTCCGCCTTTACTTCTCTATTTTCTGGAGCAAGGATTTCCATCCGTATCATACCGAAGACGGCCATGGTGCACATGACGCACACCACGGCGAAGGGCCATTTACAATGCTGCTGCCCCTTCTTATCCTTGGCCTGCTTTCTATCGGCGCAGGCTTCCTGCCTTTCGGCAGATTGGTGACATCTGATGGTGTGGCGATCGTAACGGAATTCAATCCCGGTTTTTCTGCAGGTCCTGTATTACTGGCACTGGCAGGTATCGTGCTGGCGTGGTCATTCTATAAAAAACAGAACAATGCGCCAGATCAGGTGGCAGGCAACATCAAGGGCTTTTATACCGCAGCCTACCACAAGTTTTACATTGACGAAGTGTATATTTTTATCACCAGGAAAATCGTATTCAACCTTATAGGTCGCCCCGCAGCATGGTTCGACAGAAATATTGTAGACGGCACCATAAATCTTATTGCATCCCTGGCCGAAATAGTGTCTTTCCTGATAAGGAAAATTCAATCCGGAAAGGTACAAGTGTACGCGCTGTACTTTATGTTCGGCGTGCTGGGATTTGTATTGTTGTTTATGTTTTGGTGAATGCAATGAGTTAGAATAGTTATTTAAAGTGGCTACAAGCAAAAAGAAAATATCAGTGGGTAAAAGCGGCACGAAAAATGTCGCTGTTAAGAGCAAGGCTAAAAAGCCTGTGCTCTATACCTCTGTGAAAACTATTTTGCACCACGCTCAGAATAACGCCTATAAAACTGTGAATAGCCTGATGGTTGTGGCCTATTGGCACATTGGCAAACTCATTGTGGAAGACGAACAGCAGGGCAACCGGAAGGCCGAATACGGCAAAGCGGTATTGCAGGATTTGTCAGACAGGCTGAATAAAGAATTTAACGGGGGGTATAGTGTACAGAACTTAAGAAGCTTCAGGCAGTTTTTTTTAACTTTCCCGGAGATTCGCTCTACAGTGTGGAGCGAATCTATAGAAGCTGAAACCATTGATTTTACAGGCGCTTCAGGCGTTGATAACAAATCTTCAATTCGCTCCACACTGTGGAGCGAATCTGCCGAATCCCGAATACTCTCTACACTTTGGAGAGAATTATCATGGTCACAATACAAACTTCTTATGCGGGTTGAAAACCCCGACGCCAGGGCATACTACATGAAAGAAACCGTAGCTCAGAGTTGGGGCGTGCGTGGGTTAGAAAGGCAGATCAATACCTTTTACTATGAACGAATACTAAGCAGCAAAAACAAAAAAGCGGTACAAAAAGAAGCCACAAAAAACATCATAAAACCAAACATCGCCGACCACATCAAAGACCCTTACATACTCGAGTTTTTGAGTATAAAACCAAGCGCTCATTTGTTTGAAGGTGATCTGGAACAGGCCTTGCTGGACAACATACAGCATTTTATTCTGGAGCTGGGTAAAGGATTTGCTTTCGTGCGCCGCCAGCAACATATTGATGCCGATACCGAGCACTACTACATAGACCTGGTTTTTTACAATTACATCCTCAGATGTTTTGTGTTGATTGATCTGAAGGTAGGCAAACTTACCCATCAGGATGTGGGGCAAATGGATATGTACGTGCGTATGTATGAAGAAAAACACAAGCACCCGGGCGATAATCCTACCATCGGATTGATCTTGTGTTCTGAACAAAATGAATCGGTTGTAAAATACTCTGTGCTGAAAGAGAACAAACAATTGTTTTCATCGCAATACAAACTTTACCTTCCAAGTGAAAAGGCTTTGAAGGCCGAATTGGAAAAAGAAAGAGCGTTACTAGAATCCGGACTGAAACAAAAAAGGAAATTATCAGGTAAACAGCACGCATGAAAAAGAAAATATCAGGTATTGAAGTTTATGTTTCGGTAAATAAAAAAATTGAGCCATGACACAAGAGATCATTCAATCTTTGAAAGATGCCCATCAGGACCTGCAAAATGCGGGCACTGAGCTATACCGTCCCTCAGACCATGTAGTGACCATATCGGTATGTCACCATACGCAGGACACCATGAAAAAAATGATGTCGCTGTACCTGAAAACACACGGCATTACCACCGAAGCAAACGCATCGCTGGAAGAGTTGTATGACCAGTGCTATCGCCAGAACCCGGAATTCATAAAGGCCGACATTTCTAATATTGACTGTAAGAATCTGGATGCAGACAAGCTGCACGAAAAATATTGCCTCGCTGTAGAAAATGTAGGTTGCTGCACCAACATCGCGCACCAATTGCGCGGCGTGATCTGGGACGAACTGAAAATAAGCTGAGAAAGACGAATGAAACCCGAGTAAAAACGAATGAATTAATTACAGGAATATGATCAACTTATCCATACTCATACTGATACCCCTGATCACGGCGGTACTGGTGCTTTTGAGCCAGAACGCCAAACAGGTGAAATGGGTGGCCCTGCTGGGCTCCTTAGTACAACTTGGCTATTCCAGCCTGCTGATGAAAACTTTCATGGCCGACCGTGCCGCGGGCAACACTGCACAGATGCTGTACCAGTCTAAAACAACCTGGTTTGGCGTACCCAACGTGTTGCAGATAGACTATTTCGTGGGTGTGGATGGTATATCGGTGGCCATGATCATGCTCACCGCCATAGTTGTTTTTACAGGCATTCTCATTTCGTGGAATGTGGAACGAATGACCAAGGAGTTTTTCTTCCTGCTGGTACTGCTCAGTCTGGGCGCTTATGGTTTCTTTATTTCACTGGACCTGTTCGCTATGTTCTTCTTCCTCGAAGTAGCCGTTATTCCTAAGTTCCTGCTTATTGGCATCTGGGGCAGCGGTAAAAAAGAATACAGCGCCATGAAACTGGCATTGATGCTTATGGGCGGATCGGCACTGGTGCTGATAGGCCTGATCGGGCTTTACTACAATACGCAAACACTCGGAGGTCAGCACACCTACGACTTGATGCAGATAGCCAAAATGCACATACCCATAGAAACGCAGCGCATTGTCTTCCCACTCATGTTTCTGGGTTTTGGTGTATTCACTGCTATCTTCCCCTTCCACACATGGGCACCCGACGGTCACTCGTCAGCGCCAACTGCTGCTTCCATGTTCCTTGCCGGCATCTCGATGAAACTGGGCGGCTATGGTTGCCTTCGCGTAGCAACCTACCTCATGCCCGAAGCAGCGCACGAATACTCAATGTACATTATTGTTCTTTCCACCATCGCTATCATCTACGGGGCATTCGCCACGCTCATGCAGAAAGACCTTAAGTACATCAACGCATACTCATCGGTAAGCCATTGCGGGTTTGTAATTTTCGGTATAGGCATGCTCACCAAAACGTCTGTAAACGGTGCCGTGATGCAAATGGTATCGCACGGACTGATGACAGCCCTTTTCTTCGGTGCCATCGGCATGATCTACGAACGTACCCATACCCGATTGGTGGCCCAACTGGGCGGCCTGCTCAAAACCATACCCTTCATCATTACCATTTTCACACTTGCCGGCCTGTGTTCATTAGGGCTTCCGGGCCTGAGCGGATTTGTGGCAGAGATGACTGTGTTTATGGGTGCATGGCAGAATCCCGACACCTTTAGCCGGGTAGCTACCGTGCTCGCCTGCTCCTCTATTGTGGTTACAGCCGTATATATACTGCGTGCAGTGGGCGCATCCGCGATGGGTCCGATCAAAAACGAACACTACCTGCATTTCAAAGATGCTGCATGGAACGAACGCCTGGCTTCACTTACACTTATGCTGGGTATTCTGGCCATTGGCATTTATCCCTTCTGGCTCACTAACCTTATTGCGCCCGACACACAAATAATTATGGAAAACCTGACCAGGGGACTGATAAAATAAACCGAGACAATCTGAAGATATGAGTACTGATTTTTTACACTTAATGTTGCCGGAACTAAGCCTTACGTTCCTTATTTTCCTGCTGCTGTTCCTGAAAATCTGGGACGGTATCAGCAGCGCAGCTACGATCATGCACCTTACCAATTTTCTGGTCCTCGTAGCGCTGGTTGGTGGTTTTTGCTTCACCGGTACAGGAGAGATGTTCAATGGCATGTTTCATACCAGCAAGATCATCAACTTCGAGAAAGCCATCCTGACCACAGGTACACTCATTATTTTCCTCCAGTCTTTCGACTGGCTGAAGGATAATAAAAACGGCGTGGAGTTCTGCATACTTATGCTGAGCACACTGCTCGGAATGGACTTTATGATCTCGAGCGGCAATCTGCTCATGTTCTACCTGGGGTTGGAACTTTCTTCTATCCCGCTTGCCGCAATGGCCAATTTCGATATTCACAAATCCAAGTCATCTGAGGCCGGTATCAAACTCATACTGTCATCGTCCTTTGCGTCGGCCATTATGTTGTTCGGTATTTCCCTGCTCTACGGCACCACGGGGTCGCTCAATTTCACAGAAATATCCATGAGACTCGGACACGACCAGTTGCAATTATTTTCCTTCATCCTCATATTCGCCGGTTTTGCCTTCAAGCTGTCGTCTGTGCCCTTCCACCTCTGGACTGCCGACGTGTACGAAGGTGCTCCCGTTCCGGTTACAGCCTACTTGTCGGTCATATCCAAGGGTTCGGTCGTTTTTATTTTCATCACCGTACTTTTCAAAATGTTCGCCCAGTTTACAGATACCTGGTACAATATGCTTTATCTGTCGGTAATGCTCACCATCACTATTGGCAATCTGTTTGCTATGCGGCAGGACAACATCAAGCGATTTCTGGCTTTCTCTTCCATTGCACAGGTAGGCTATATTCTGCTGGGTATATCCGCTGGTACGGTAATGGGCGCTTCCTCTGCGGTGTTCTTCCTTATTGTGTACACATTTTCAAACCTGGGCGCGTTCGGTGTCATCTCTTTCGTATCGCAAAAAACCGGTAAAGAGCTCATCAGCGATTACCGTGGGTTTTATGCCAACAATAAGACCGCCAGTTGGGTACTCACCATCGCATTGTTTTCTCTGGCGGGTATTCCACCCACGGCTGGTTTCTTTGGCAAGATGTTCCTTGTTACAGCCGGTGCTGCAAAGGGCAATTATGCCCTTATTGGCATGGCGGCGCTCAATATGGTTTTATCTCTTTATTACTACCTGCGGGTTGTAAAAGCGATCTTTATTGATAAGAGTGACGAACCTATTGAAAAACTGGAAGGCAGCCTCCCCATGAAGATCGCTTTTGCTATCTGCATGATCGGTATTGTTTGTACCGGTTTTGCCAGTGGACTATTTGAATACATAAATACCATAACAGCACAATAATATGGCGCTCAATGCTAATCACGCCTTCGAGGACCTCGGCGAAACCAAATGTTCTATTGCAGAAAAAAACTGTACGCCGGCGCGGGCCGACTTTTTAAAGGACTTGCTGGAACTTAACGGCTATACAGTGGTGATCGTGAAAAGCCCGCCACCAAAGGCTGCCCCAAAACCGGCTCCAAAACCCGTGACCGAGGGCGAGGTTGCACCTGTGGTAGAAGCACCACCACCACCACCTCCTCCCGATACCTTTACCGTGGGTGTAACTGATTTAATGTTCAACCCTGCCAACGTGATCTACAACAGAAACCTGAAAACCAGGGATGGTCATTATGTAACGCCCGACTACTGGAAACAAAAAGACGCCGCTTCGCGTGATGAAGAATGGTACTGGAACAAATAACGATAAGACAGTCTGCGGAGCAGGCATGATTTTCCCTGTCTGGGCGTAAACCCTGTAAAACATGATTGATACATGAAAGTATTCACTTCAGTGCATATTTTGCTGCTCGTTTATGTGGTTGTGGCCCTGGGATTCTGGGAGTCCAGTCTTCAAAAACAAAGCGCCAAAATATTTGAACAGGACTACAGGCTCCTGCACAGCCAGGTAGATAGTATACAGGCTCCACAGGTCTTTCAGTCTGAACTGGAGGCCATAACCAAGTCCAAAAACATACGTACCAAGCAATATGTGGGCGAGGGCGCCACCTTTCTCATCGTTATTCTCATTGGCGCTTTCGTGGTTTACAAGTCGTTTCAGCGTCGAATTTCCCTTTCCCGGCAGCAAAACAACTTCATGCTGTCGGTTACCCATGAACTCAAGTCCCCGATCGCAGGCATCAAACTAAACCTGCAGACCATGGAGCGGCATAAACTGGACGAGGACAAAAGGCGTATGCTGATAGACCGATGCGTAAAAGAGGCCAACAGGCTCAACGACCTGTGCAACAATATGCTCTACGCTTCGAGGATAGAGGGTGGGCAATACGCACCAGCCAGAGAACAACTGGACTTTTCTGAAATGGCATACGACTGTTTTCAGGATTACTCGGCGCGTTATCCCGACCGGCTTCAGGAGGCCATCGCAGAGGGCTGCAGCCTGACAGGCGACAAAATGATGTTGCAGATCGCTATCAATAACCTGCTCGAAAACGCGATAAAATATACACCCGCCAACACCGAAGTGTTGCTAAAACTGGAAACCGCCAACCACCGAGCCATACTTTCGGTCTTCGATTCCGGGCCCGGAGTTCCAGACAAAGAAAAAAAGAAAATATTTTCCAAGTTTTACCGCATAGGCAATGAGGAAAGTCGGAAAGCGAAAGGCACGGGTCTGGGCCTCTATCTGACCAATAAGATCGTAAAACAACACAGAGGTTCCATTTCCGTAAAAGACAACCACCCCACCGGATCGATATTTGAAATTATACTGCCGATGGACTGAAATCAGCCTTCTCGCCCCTTGCTAAACAAGCTGAAAAGGCAGTATACCAGCGGTCATCCGCTTTTTTTGCTACCACCACCCAACCAAAAGTTAATTTGAGCTAGTCTTGTATAATAGAGAAATTTAGGTTACCTTGCTCTCTCATTTTTTATTTGTAAAACGAACAAGATGAAGAAAATAGTACTCGGAGTCGGATTAGCTATGGTGCTGATGGGCCGCGCATTCGCGCAAGACGTACATTTTACTCAGTATTTCACATCTCCGCTCACGCTCAACCCCGCTATGACCGGACTGGTTCCTGATGATATGCGTTTTGCGGCAGATTACCGCAGTCAGTGGAGTTCTGTATCTGCAAATCCGTATGTCACAGGTACTTTATCCTACGACATGGCTATTCTGAAAGGTAAATTACCAGAAGGCGATGCAATGGGCGTGGGTTTGCTTGGTTTGTACGACAAGTCGGGTTCCGGTGCACTTACAAACACAACTGTAGGCCTTTCACTCGCTTACCATAAGGGCTTTGGCCGTGAAAAAGAACACCACTTATCCATCGGTGCTCAGGCCTATCTGGTGCAGAAATCAATAGATTTCCAGAAACTGACCTTCGAAGATATGTTCGACGCATCTTCAGGTACGACCATCTACCCGACGAAGGAAAATTTTTCGAACGCAGATCTTACTTACCCCGACTACAACCTGGGTATCATGTATAGCGGCAAAGTACGCGAGCATGCTACACTATACGCCGGCTTTTCTTATTATCACCTGTCTCAACCGGTTGAGACCTTCCTCAGCGATCCCGTACAGGCAGTGCATGCACGCTATACAGGCTATCTGGGTGGTGCGTTCGACCTGAATGAAAACACGATACTTTATGCCAGCTCACTTTACCAAAGCCAGGCTTCTGCAACAGAAGTTGTGCTGGGTGCTGCAGTGGGTTTCGTGCTCAATCCCGGACACGATATGGACTACCAGAAAAACACAGTGTT
>CAIYJV010000321.1 GCA_903926605.1 uncultured Bacteroidota bacterium | reverse complement strand
GTGATAGGCGTGGTCTTTGCGATCGTGGTAGGTCTGGCCATGCGTTTTAGACTGGTGAATTTCATCATGCCGGCTTTTTACGGCTTCATCATACTGGGGTTGTTTTACCTGATCCCCAATAATAAGTTTATGGAGTTCAGGCCCGACTACAACAATACCTATATGCACAAAAACTTTACAGACCACATGATTGCCACTTTCCGTGGCAAGGATATGTCTTCCATGGAGCGTCTGTACCGGTGGATAGCGGCTGTGCGTATGAGCAGGGACCGGCCTATAACCGGGTATGGACCACATGCATTTTACTATTATTACAAGCCCTATGCCATATCGTCGTTTCAGACTTATGTGAGCCGAAATTCTGAACATTCTACCACGCACAATTATTTCCTGTATATGCTTACGGAGCAGGGTTGGCCGGCCATGTTGCTATACGCATTGCTAATACCACTTATATTTGCCAAAGCGCAACGGGTATACCATAGGTTTAAGGACAGGTTTTATAAGTATGTCACATTGGGTCTGGCAATGGCAATAGCCGTAGGCTTTATCAACAACTTTTTCTCTGAACTTATAGAGACCCACAAAGTCGCAGCGCTGTTCTATATCCCTATGGCCATGCTCATTGTGCTGGATCAAAAGTCTAAAATAGAGCAAGAGACAGGTTTTGTCAACTAACGAAGGGAAAAGTCTAAAAACTATCCGCCAGGATCGGTTTTGTACGGCATTCAAGTAAGTTTCTCGTTAAAAATGAACACCCTGCCGGAAGCTTTTTACCCAAAGTGTCAATTTGTACTATATTTACGTGATTTTATTGCCAATCCATTGATGAAACCTACTGTATTCGATTCGCGGAACGCTGTATCTCGTATTTTGACTTTTATGTCGTCGGGCACCGTAGTTTTCGGTTTTCTGTTTTGTTTGTTCCTATTCCCTGCGGCCGGGGCGCAGGCTCAGGAAAAGGGGGCAGAATATACCTACGCCGAGTTTTACAATGATCTTGCACCCTACGGCCAGTGGATAGAAGACCCGCATTATGGCTATGTGTGGAGTCCCGGCGTGGAGGGCGGTTTCAGACCTTATTTCACCAACGGACACTGGGCCATGACACAATACGGCAACACCTGGATATCTGATTATATCTGGGGGTGGGCCTGTTTTCATTATGGTCGCTGGACGTTTGATACTTATTACGGATGGTTGTGGGTGCCTGGTCAGGACTGGGGTGCAGCCTGGGTAATGTGGCGTAGTGGTCCCGGGTTTTTGGGATGGGCACCGCTGGATCCCGGATACTCGTTTAAAGAAAACCAGGTGGCAGATGCCTATTTACCGCCCAAAGACTGGTGGGTATTTCTGCCCCCGCAATACCTGTACAAGGGCAATTATTACAGTTACTGGAGTGGCCCGACAGGTAACTCTTCCATGATCAAGACCACCAGCCAGCTGAACAACTATTATGAATTCCGTGGTGTGAACTATATCACCGGTCCTTATGCAAAGCAAGTGGAAAAGGTGGCCAAAAAACCGGTACAGGTTTTTAAATTGGGTTCATCGGCAAACCTGACCACGAAAATTCATCAGGACGAAATAAAGATCTTCCGCCCGTTGGAAATTAAGGCACTGTCGGTTTATGGCAACAATCCGTCGCCTCCGGGAGTTTTGTCTGCGCCGCACCCGGTTAGTGAAAAACCACAGGCTATCAATGCACAGTTGGGAAAAGCGCAACCCGGATTTCGTGAAGAACTGGCCAACCATACATTGGGCACAGGCACCCAACCCGCTGTTCGCGCAAACGTAAAGACAGCGCCACAGTCGCCAGACCCGGTTCCGTATAACTGGAAAAATCCCGAACACAATCAGGACCCGGCATCGGTAGAATACCGCGTGGCCCCTGTGATGCACCCCGACCATGGACCCTCTCAGCAACCTGACTCCCTACCCAAACCCAGAGACCCTAATCCGAAGAAACTTCCGGTGCGGTCGGTTCAAAATGCCGATCCAGTAAAACCGGATGATATAAGAATTCGGAAATAACAAGTGGATACAATTTTGGGCCGAAAAATGCGATGTAACTTGCATGTGGCCCGATTTGCCATTTGAATTGAGTTGTATGTTTGTCTTTTCGGGGAAGCAAAAACCACTGGTTTAAACGCCTTTCAGGAATACGGCAGCATCTTAATAGTGTAAAAAAATATTTAAAATTAACAGACTCTATTTGTTTGGTTAAGATCCGGAAGATACTCAAGGGCTACGCGAGGACGCAGTTTTTAAACGATGCAATGGCAGGCATCATAGTGGGTGTTGTTGCCCTGCCTTTGGCTATTTCGTTTGGTATAGCGTCGGGTGTGTCGCCGGCAGTGGGTATATACGCCACGATAATAGCCGGGTTTGTTATTGCTTTGTTGGGTGGCAGCAAGGTCCAGATCGGCGGGCCAACGGCCGCGACCATCGTTATTATCTACAGTATTATTCAGCAATTTGGTTTGTCGGGCCTGGTGGTCGCGACCTTCATGGCCGGTATTATGCTGGTGCTGATGGGTATCCTCAAGATGGGCCGAGTGATACGCCTTATACCCGATCCGCTGGTTGAAGGCTTTACAGCCGGGATAGCCGTAGACCTTCTGGTATCGCAACTCAAAGATTTCTGTGGTTTGAAAATGCCAGGCCTGCCGCCCGATTTTACCGGCAAGTGCGTGGCCTACTTTTTACATTTTTCCGGCGTCAATTTGTTTGCTGTCGGTATAGGGCTCATCACTGTTGTTATTACTCAGGCCGCGCCTTATTTTGTAACACGCAAGATCCCCGGCCCGATCATAGCGATAACCATTACGTCTTTTGCCGCTTATTTTCTGCATTTGCCCATAGATACTATTGGCAGCCGGTTTGGGCCCACCGTGGCCGCATGGCCTCATCCGTCATTCCCGGAGTATAACTGGGCCATTATCGCGCACCTTATTCGCCCGGCGTTCACCATTGCGATCCTGGTTGGCATACTTTCGCTTATTTCGGGCGTAGTGGCCGAGCGGACGAACAAGAAGAAGTTTGATTCTAACAAAGAGCTGATAGCAGAGGGGATAGCCAATCTTATTTCCTCGTTTTTCGGCGGCATTCCGGTTACGGGTTCTATTGCACGTACGCTCACCAATGTGGAGCAAGGCGGGAAGACCCGTGTTGCCGGCGTTGTTCAGTCAGTGTCCCTGTTCCTGCTTATTTTTCTGGTGGGTCGCTGGATCAGCTATATTCCGGTTGCAGCCGTTGCCGGACTGCTGATCGTTGTTGCCTATAACCTGAGCAAGTGGGACACCTTTCTGGCTATACTTACTGCGGGAACAGGCGATGCGATCCTCATGGTAATCACCTTCCTGGCTACTCTGTTCATAGACCTTACGGTGGCAATAGAGATCGGCCTGGTGTTTGCCGCCTTCCAGTTTATGCACCGGATGACAATGGTGAGCAATGTGCGCGAACTCACCAATAGTTTTCTGGCCAACCATGGTTTGTATATCGAAGAGCACATGGTGAAGCACGATATTCCTGCTGGTGTTGCTGTGTACGAAATAACAGGCCCCTTATTTTTCGCAGTAGCGCATAAGTTCAAAGAGTCTTTCAACCAGATCAAGGAAAAGCCGCACATTGTGATCATCCGGATGCGCAACGTACCCATAATAGATTCTACCGGTATACGTACCATTCTACTCGTGGCACAGTTGCTGGACGAACAGAATATAAATCTGGTAATAGCCGAATACAAATACGATCGTGTAGATGAAAAACTGAGCCAGCTCCTGATAGACCGCATCGGGAAAGACAATGTGCAGGGTACACTGAGCGAAGCCGTGACCCGGTGCCGGGAAATAAAAGAGACCGATGGCGAACCGCAAAACAGTATCGTGATCAGTTAGTCCGTCAGGATTTCCGTTTTTTGTTTAGTCTACTACAAATTTCCACTTGCCGTCTTTTTGTTTGCGCCATACGGTGTGAAATATTCCATGCGCCGTAACGGTTTTGCCAGCCCTCGTCCCCGAGAAGTCGTATTCTCCCCAGGTGTAACCCAGGTCGCAGGATTTGGCCACATCTGCAAAAGATGGTTTCCAGATTAGTCTGTCGGCTGGATCGGATTTGCTATAGTATTCCCTGATGGCGTTTTTTCCCTTATAGGCTTCCGGGTCGCGGCATATCACGGCATCGTCTGCCGCGTATGCTACAAAGGCAACCGCCAGACCGCTGTCTTTAGCCAGCTTACAAAAAGCCTCTTCGGCCTCAGTGATCTCTTTTTTCGCAGTCGCCAGCGCGCGTTTTTCTCTGGCCATCATACAAACGGGTATTGCCACGAGAACGGCTATACATAGCAGGGTCTTTTTCATGCCTGCAAAGTACCGATATCTTGTTTATTCGAAAACAGCAAGGAAGTAGTTTGACTTTCCTTTCTGAAACAACATATACTTCCCGTTCAGTAAATGGTGGACTTCCAGCGAAAGATCGGTAGACTGTATCTTTTCTTTGTTCAGACTAACCCCTCCGTTTTGCAGCATTTTTCTGGCTTCGCCCTTGGACGGTAAAATACCACTTTCGGCCAGGAAGGAGATGATCTCTGTACCACTTTCCAGCGCAGCCTTACTGCCCGTCACACGGGGCACGCCGTCCATCACTTCCAGCAATTGGGTCTCGTCCAGTTGTTTCAGAGCTTCGACAGCGCTGTTGCTGAACAGAATTTCTGATGCCTGGCGGGCAAAATCCAGATCTTCCTGGCTATGCACCAGAATGGTTAGTTCTTCGGCCAGTGCCTTTTGCAGCTTGCGCAAATGGGGTGCAGTTCTGTGTTCCTCGAAAAGCGAAGTCAATTCTTCAACGGGCTTGAACGAGAATGTCAGTGCCATGCTTTCGGCATCGGCATCGGCCTGCTTGAGCCAGAATTGATAAAATTTGTAGGGCGAAGTCCGGTTGCGGTCCAGCCAGATGTTGCCACCTTCAGATTTACCAAACTTAGTGCCATCGCTTTTGGTGATCAGTTTACAGGTACATGCAAAAGCGTCGCCACCATGTTTGCGGCGAATCAGTTCGGTACCGGTCACAATATTGCCCCATTGGTCTGCGCCACCCATTTGCAGTTTTACATCGTGGGTGCGAAAGAGGTGGTAAAAATCGTACCCCTGTATAAGCTGGTAGGTGAACTCCGTGAAAGACATTCCGGTTTCCAGGCGGTTTTTTACCGAGTCCTTAGACATCATATAGTTAATGGATATGTGTTTGCCCACGTCGCGTATAAAGTCCAGAAACGAGATTCCCGAAAACCAGTCGAAGTTGTTCACCATCACTGCAGCGTTGGGCTTGGCAGGGTCAAAGTCCAGAAATTTCTCCAGTTGTTTTCTGATGGCGGCTTCGTTTTTTCTTATCTCTGTTATATCCAGCAGATTGCGCTCCTGAGATTTTCCGCTTGGGTCGCCGATCATGCCGGTAGCACCACCTACGAGGGCCCATGGTTTGTGCCCGGCGCGCTGCATCCGCATCAGTAGTGTGATGGGGACGAGGTTGCCCACATGAAGACTGTCGGCGGTAGGATCGAAACCAATATAGCCCGAGGTCATTTCTTTGTTTAGTTGCTCGGCGGTACCGGGTATAATATCCTGTATCAGGTTTCTTGCTTTCAGTTCGGCAATTAAGTCCATTTTCTGTTGTTTACCGGGCAAAAGTAAACAAATATGCGAGCCGTCGGAACGCATAGTCGGCAGCATTCAGACCTAATAGCGCATAGCTGTCAACTTATTTTAAGTTTTAGTTTGCATTTAATGGAAATGTTACTAAATTTGTTCGTATCAAGTTGTGTGATATATTTAAACTAGAAGTGGTGTTGAAAAGAATTTTGTTATCTGTTCTGCTGGTGATTCCATTGTTCGCCGGCGCGCAATTGAAAGACATATACCTGGACCGTTATGACCAGGATCACCATGAATTTGGTATTACACTGGGTATCGCCAATTATTACGGAGATCTGCAGCCGAAATTGTTTCCCAATTCAGGGTATATGCCCATGGGTGGTATTGTGTACAAGTATTTTGTAAACCCGCATCTGGGTTTCAGATTCGGGGCAAGTTTTACCAGGCTCACTGCGGCAGACAGTCTGAGCAACATAGCAACCAATGTAGACCGTAACCTGAGTTTTACCACCAACTTGTTTGAAATACACAGCGTACTGGAGTTGAACTTATGGCCCATAGAAATATTGAAAAATAAGGTTACACCCTACATATTTGGCGGTATTGCTGCATTTTATTACAATCCTTATGCCAACGATACCAATGGCAACCGCGTATACCTTCGCCCACTGAGTACAGAGGGACAGGGTCTGCCCATGTATCCGGACCGGAAACCCTATAGCCTTGTGAACATTGCGTTTCCATTTGGTGGTGGGATGAAGTTTTTTATCGGCAAGTCTTTCTTTGTTACTGCAGAAATGGGCTTCCGGTATACCAATACCGATTATCTGGACGATGTGAGCAAGTCTTACGTGAATATGGATACGCTTGCGGGCTATAAGGGCCAGTTGGCAAAACGTATGTCGTTCCGTGGCAACCAGCTACAGAATCAGGTAGATCCCAACGATCCCAGCAACCATAACTATCATTACCCTAATCCGGACTACGGATTTCAGCGTGGAGATCCTAAATCTAACGACTGGTACTGGTATGGCAATCTAACGGTGACAGTTTATCTGAAAGCTTTTGGCGGGCCAAGAGAGTATATCAAAACCCGTTGCCCGGGTTTCTTCAGCCGTTGGTGGTAATTTGCAGACTATTTTGTTACGGTTTTCCCCTTCTCTGCCTGTATGACTAAGAATCGTTAATGTATGGTTATTTATCCATCGTTTTTTGGATTTGTGTATATACTACCTGTAAATTGCCAATAATTAATAAACACATGAAATTTCCCCCATACTCTTTAACCGAAGCCAGTGAATTGTGTGAGGAATTCCGGTTTTTGCAGGGAAAGGAGTTTGGGGCAGAGCATCCGGATTCGCTCGTGCATAATGTGGTGATTGCCCCTTTTGATGATTTGGCGAGGGAAACTTTTCTTTTGTATTTGCATATTGTAGACGATGCCTCACGCATATTACACGAAGTGTACACCGGGTTAACGTATGATGTATTGGTAATAGGAAAATCTACCAAGGATGCTAATGACTTGGTACACAGAAGTTTACATAAATGGAATACCACAGCTAAGGCTATTTTTGATCGAAGCAACATATCTGAGGCCATCAAATCGGCCATGGGAAATTCAACACCGTCTGCACTAAATTTAAACTGAAAATTAAAAAGGAAAATATAGAAATTATCAGGAAAATTATAAATCGAAATATTGTTAAAATAAATAATTTTTTAAAAGGTATTTAGTAAAATAAGTAAATGTAGTTTTATATTAAGTTTGTTGTTATTTTTTTCGTTACAAAAAACCTATAAATATGAATATCGTTGATCCCGCTTATACGTTGAAACCAGAGTGGATAGAACTGATCAGGAGTAATGCCGCAAAATCTGAGAAAGACAAACGGCTTACACGCAAACAACTTGATTTGATTTACAGCCAGGAATGGTTTAGAATGCTGATGCCCAGTGTTTACGGTGGCAAGCAGAAGCCGGTTACCGAGATGCTGCAGGTATTGGAGTCTTTGGCCTGGGCCGATGCCAGTATGGGCTGGACCGTGGGTTTGTGTGCTACCTCTGGTTGGAATCTGGCTTTTATGGAGCCAAACGTGGCGGCCGGGCTTGTCACAGACGAAAAGAGTGTACTGTCGGCCTGCAGAGCGGCATCTGGTACTGCTGAAGAGACTGAAGGTGGCTATAAAGTAAGTGGTAAATGGCTTCATGCCACCGGTTCGGTAGACGCGACGACCATAATCGGCAATTGCGTGGTTACCAGAAAGGGAATACCCGTAAAAGACGACAACAATAAAGACCTGGTGATCTCGGTTGCATTTCAACGTAGTGAATTTACCTTGCTGCCCACTTGGAAGAGTCTGGGCATGATTGCCACTGCCAGCGATGGATTTGAAGTTCAGCATGTATTTGTAAGCGAGGATCGTGTATTCAGGATAGGATCGCAGCAGAAAGCCAATGGCAAATTATATCAGTTCCCCTACTTGCAATTGATGGAGGCTACGCTGGCTGTGATCGTTTCAGGTATAACGCTGCACTTTGTAGATCTCTGCAAAGATCATTTTATTGTAAAGAGCACGCCCGACGGCATTCTTCTGAGCGACGACCGCGTGGTGCAGGGAGACCTGGGCCGGCTTATGCGCAAGTATGATGTGGCCAGGGAAAAGCTATTCTATGGCGTATCCATACTCTGGCAGTCGGTTGTGGATTCTAAACCACTGTATCCGTCGGTACTGAACAAAGTAAGCGCCGCTACCGCAACCCTGTGCCAGGTAGCCCGGGAGGTAGTGAACGAGCTGTATCCTTATTGCGGCCTGATGGTTACCGAAACCGACAACGAAATGAACAGGGTATGGCGCGACTTTCATACCGCAAGCCAACACAATATGCTGGTCTTCGGCGCCAATGCCACTGCGAACTAACGAAAGTTGAGACTAAGCCCCAAACACCCGGATCTTAAGGAGGTCCGGGTATTTTTTTGCGTGTCAGGATAGGTAGGCCCGGCTGAAAAAGCTCAAGAAACGCCTGATTTATCATTAGCCACGAATTTCAGGTCTTGGTGGCAAAAAAAAGAGGCTACTTTAGCCGAATCTGATTGCGAATTTTGGACTGACCCGGCACTTCAATACCCTGCTATAAAGTTTAGTCTGGTTCCATAAGCATTTTAAGTGTTCAGATTGGCCGTTGGAGGCCTTATTGAAGACAATATCAACTAACGATCTTTCAACTTTTTATAGCTGACAGTAGCACAGTCGTCGAGTCCATGATGGCGCATGTGTTTTCGCCAAAGAGAACTCTTCTTGGTGCCGGGGCAACGACGCTGCCGAGCCCACACCATCAAGGAAACTCGTTAACCAGAGGCGGCGGAAATACCCGTCGCCACAACGCCCAATAGCTCCGTACAACGTTCGCGGATAGCTGTCCCCTGCGCACGCGGAGCGAATTGCGCAGGGGTGCCCTTTTCTTTGGTTCGCTTCTTTTGGGCAAGCAAAAGAAATGAACAAAGCCAGTGGGCTGCACAAAAGCCAGATCGAGCTCACAATTGGGATATGGAAAAATTCATCTTAAAAAGCTCACTGATATTCAGTGTCGCAGTTTAGGCTTTTGTAACCAGGATTTTGTCCCCAAAATAGAAATAGATGCAATGAATGCGAGTGATGTGCTTCAAAATCCTTGCACCTCACAAGCGAATTTTAGGTTAAAATACAGACAAAATAAAAAACCGCTTCAATATTGTTCAGCAGACCCTTGCTACATTTCTTCGCCACCGCCCATCTCGTTCTCATTCTTGAACTCCAGTTTGCCGAACTTGTAGCTGAACGAAAGTCCGAACGACTGGTACAGCACGCTGCGGTAGTTGGTGAGTGTAAAATCCGTTCCGGCGATATTGGTGTTGTAGCGTACAAAGGGTGTGAACGGATTGGTGGTGGTAAAGGCAAGGCTGCCATTTTTGTTCCAGAACAGTTTGCGTATCGCCATGCTGTAGCTGCTGAACGACGGAAACTTGCCCTGTATCTCGGTGCTCGCCGAACGGAAATTACCAAAGCACTCGGCCACCAGTGTAGGGGTGAACTTGCACGAAATGTTGAGGTTTATGCGGTAGTTCAGAGTGTTGGCAGTAGCACCGGCCACTAACTGGCTCACAATATACTTGTCGAAAGTCGTGACGTTCACCCGCGCCTCCAGCTTTTCGTTGAATGCCTTGATGGTGCCCGAAAGGTTAAGACCGGTCACGTATTGGGTACCGGCATTGACATTCGTAGTCACGGAAACATTGCGGTACACACTGTCGCCGATCTGCATGCTGGGCTGGAAGATTACATAGGTTTGTTCGTCTTCGGTACTGTACCGGTAATACAGCATAGCCATCAGGGAGCTTCCACCCTCGAAAGAGTGGAAATAGCTGAAGTCTATATTTTGCACCTTCTCCGGTACCAGAGCGGGATTGCCCTGCTGAATATTGAGCGGGTCGCTGGCGTCTATAAACGGGTTCATGGCCCACCAGCCGGGGCGCTGTATGCGGTAGGCGTAACTGAGTTTCAGATTCTGGTTCTTACCAATTTTGCGGGAGATAACAGCTGAAGGGCAAATGGTGTTGTAATTTGGAATAGTGGAATCGGCGGTGAGGGTGGGATGGAAAACAGTGACCTCGTCACGAAGGCCGATTTTTATACTATAGTCCTTGTGTATGGGCATGGAAAGCGACACATAGGCCGAGTGTATATCCCGGAAAAAATTGTAGTGGTTTATGAATTGCTGGTCGAGCATATAGTCGCCTGTAGTGGGTTGCAGGTTGTAGTGCTCTGCGTCTGAGAATACACGCATGGCCGTACTTTTTACACCGGTGTTCAGTACTATATCCTTGGTGAATGGATGTGCGTAATCTATGTTTATGTATCCTTCCAGTTCATTCAGTTTGTTGTAGCCCCGCATACCTGCAAACTCAGGTCCCTGAGCGGCATATTGCTGGTTTTGGTTAAAGTGGTTGGTGCTCATGTACAAGCTGGGGTGTATGTTCACCGACAGTTCCTGACCTTCTTTTTTGAACGTTTTTTTATAACTCAGCGTCCAGTCCAGCCCGCCGAAGCCCTCGTCGGTGTGGGCGTTCCTGATCTGGCCAAGCTCGATATTCGTTGGTGTATAATACGTTTCCAGCTGGTTGGTGTTCATATCGCTCTGGTTGCTGTGGAAAAAGTAGCTCACCGAAGTAGATAGCCGGTCGTTTTTTGTAGCGTCCCAGTCTATTCCGAACTGTCCGCGGTATACATACCAGTTAGAGTTGCCATGCCCGTTTTGGGTGAGCCGTGTATGCGCTGTTCCGGCGCTGTCAGATGTGCGGTCCATGCCTGTGGAGGTAGGGCTGGGAATGGAGTAGGTTCCGCTCAGCGAAAGGTTGTATTGTATCTTGTCTTTCTGTGCGTGCACATACACCGATCCCCCGCTTTGTCTGGTGCCTGCGCTCACGCTTACCGTGCCGTTTATACCCCGCACCGTACTCTCCTTGAGTACGATGTTGATGATGCCACCCGTGCCTTCCGCATCATACTGCGCGCCGGGACTGGTTATCACTTCTATTTTCTCTATTTGCGCCGCCGGTATTGTTTTAAGCGCATCTGCCAGATTGTTGTCGAACTGGGGCGATGGTTTTCCGTTGAGCAGGACTTTGATATTGGCATTGCCCAGCAGCTCTACATTGCCATTGATGTCTACCGATACCTGCGGCACTTTCTGCAGCACATCGGTAGCTGTGCCACCGGCGCTGGTCACATCATTGCCCACGTTGAACACGAACTTGTCTATCTTGTTTTCCACAAAGCTTTTGGCCCGCGTTATGGTCACTTCCTTCATGGTGTGGGCGTTGTCGGTTATGGATATATCGCCCAGATCTTTGCCGGCTTTAGTTACTTGTACACCGGCCACAATTTTGGTGCGGTAGCCCATATAGTCTACCTTGATGCGGTAGGTTCCGGTATCCAGACCATCTATGGCAAATTTGCCCTTATTGTCGGTCATCATACCATTCACTACATCTGCCTTTCCGGTCAGGAATACCGACACCGCAGCATACTCCAGCGGCTCTTTTGTAGCAGAGTCCACGATTCGGCCGCTAATAGCGTATTTGCCACCGGTGGCTTGCGCCCAGGAGTGCGCCAGAAAAAAAATCGAGAACAAGAAAGTGAGTGCGGGTTTCATATGGGCGTAAAGATATAACGAAGAATATTGCGAGTTATGATAAGCTTTAGAAATCGTGTAGTCCTGAGATTAAAAAGTATATTAGTATTTGTCTTTGTGGCTGTGATGAATGGCAGGAAATTGATAATTTTATAGTCACATATAAAACTACCCCACCCGCCCGTTATGAATAAGCATTTATCCTCCTTAGTTGTTTTTCTGCTCTGGGCGGTAATGGGTAAGGCGCAGATTATTACGACTATTGCAGGGAATGGAACTTGTTGTGATGGCGGTGATGGAAATAATGCAACACAGGCCAGTCTTTATTATCCATATTCTATCGCTATCGACGAAAGCGGCAATATTGTTTTCGACAATAGTTCTAAATTGAGAAGGGTAAATGTCAATGGCATTATTAGTTGTATCGCTGGGGTAGAGACATATAATTGCGGGTATGATAGCGTATTGGCTACTACGTGTCCGTTGCCTGGAATTTGTGGAATAGTAATTGATTCAAAGAATAATGTTTTTTTCGGTGACGGCGCAAGAATTAGAGAAATTGATACACTAGGAATGATTGTAACAAAATCGGGCGAATGCGAAAATTTCAACTATTATGGTGAGAATATCAATGCATTATACGCTCTTTTTGATGGCATTTCAAGTTTGGCGTTTGACACATTTGGCAATCTTTTTATTGCGGATGAGAACAATAATTGCATTAGAAAAATAGATTCAAATGGAGTAATAAAGATTGTTGCTGGCATTCCAGACTCAGCTGGCAATTCCGGCGACGGTGGCCCAGCGACCGATGCGCTACTCACTTATCCGGTTGGTTTAGCTGTTGATAGATTGGGGAATTTGTTAGTTGCTGATTATATGAATGCGACACTGCGTAAGATATCACCAGATGGAGCGATAAATATTGTAGCAGGCACCGGGAATTGGGGATATTCAGGAGATTATGGACCTGCTACAAATGCAGACCTAAACCCTTATAGTGTTGCGGTTGATATAAAAGGAAACATATTTGTAAGTGATGCAATTCATTTCAATATTAGGAAGATAGATACGTTGGGTATCATTACTACATATGCAGGAACAGGTAACTGGGTTTATAGCGATCCGTTTTCTGGAGATGGAGGGCCCGCGACAAATAGTCCGATTAGCCCTGAAGGCATTTGTGTAGACACTTTCGGCAACTTATTCCTTGCTGACTATGGTAACAATAGAATTCGCAAAATCATCAATGACCAGCAACCTGTTTTCATCCAAGGCACATTGCAGTTTGCAGGCAACTGCCCTAACGGCTTTATTGTGTTGGATAGCCTGCTTTCTGTTTTTGACCCCGATAACAACCAACGAGAGATCTGGACGACTATAGATACGCCACGCCATGGTGCGTTGAGTCGGTATCCAAATGATACTACCCGCTCCACTGGAGATACTTTGTTTCTCTCCGGCATAACTTATACACCCAATCCCGGCTTTTCAGGCAGAGATACTTTGGTTGTGCGCATCGCCGATAGTCTGGGCGGCTACCAGCAAACTATTCTGGTGCTTTCGGTAAATCCGCTACCCGCCGCGCCCGTCATTTACGGACCCAATAGCTTGTGCCCCGGCGCAACCATTTCACTTACGGCAGTAGATACAATTGCCGGATTATGGAGCACTTCCAATATGAACGGAGTGATTACCAGTCCGGGAGTATTTTCAGGTATTGTCGGTGGCTTGGATACTGTGCAATACATTGTGACCAATTTCTGCGGAACCACAACCGCAGGTTTCCCAATCACTATCAATCCACTGCCCGACGCGGGCGTGATAATTGGTCCCGATAGCCTGTGTGTGGGGACGTCAGCGCCCTATACTACATCTTTTGTGGACGGTACATGGGCTATGTCCAACGCGGTGGTTTCCATGGCAGGTGGTGTTGTAACCGGAATAAATCCGGGAATTGATACACTAATGTATACGGTTACTGGTGAATGTGGGACTGCAACAACCAATAAAGTAATCACGGTGGTTACGCCAAAAAACCCCGGAACCATTGCGGGTCCGGACAGCGTATGTGTGGGCGGTCATATTACACTGTCGGATACAGCTTCTGATGGCATCTGGATTTGCTCAAATTCAAACGCGACTGTGCTAGCAACTGGCTTAGTCAGTGGCGTTTCAGGTGGAGTAGACTCGGTTTATTATGTAGTGAACAATCTGTGTGGTGCCGATACTGCCCGTAAAACGATCGTCGTCTCAACTACTCCGCTACCCAGCGTGATCAATGGTCCTGACACGCTTTGCCCGGGCACCGAGATCGTACTGACGGCTACGGGTACAAGTGCCGGAACTTGGTCTGTAACTAACAACAATGCATTGTTTGAATTCGCAGGGTCATTGATCGGCATCACGCCCGGTGTGGACACGGTATTGTTTGTGGCCACATACTCTTGTGGTTCTACCACATCTTACTTTCCCGTCACCATAAATCCGTTGCCCAGTGCGGGCATAGTACTTGGTCCCGACAGCCTGTGCGTCGGTGGTGGTACCTTGTACATTTCCAGTGCACCGGGAGGAATATGGAGTATGGTCAATGGGGTTGCCTCGGTCACTACCACAGGAATGGTCACCGGAACAATGGCCGGTCTGGATACAGTCGTTTATACCGTTACTAATTCCTGTGGCACCGCACTGGCAGCACATCCTATTCAGATTCTACAACTACCACCCACAGGCGTGGTGCTGGGTATGGATAGCGTTTGTGTGGCCAGCCAGATCACGGTTTATGACACCGTAAGCGGTGGGTATTGGTTCATGGCTAACAATCATGCAAGCATAGATTCTTCAGGCACAATTACTGGACTACAAGGCGGTGCAGATACGGTATTTTACGTACATACCAACTATTGCGGCAGCGATACCGCGAATAAAGCAATAGTGGTGAATCCACTTCCCAATGCTGGTACCATCTCCGGTGCCGATACGCTGTGTATACACACAACCGTGACGTTTACCGACACTGCATCTGGCGGTGTCTGGTCTGCTGTCGGTTCGCGTATTTCGGTGTCCGGGCCATTTGTTACCGGTTGGAACAGCGGTGCAGATACGGTGCAATATACAGTTGCCAATAGCTGCGGCACGGCGGTAGCCAAATATGGGGTAATGGTGCAAGACATGGCAAATGCCGGAAGCATTTTAGTTTCAGATTCTGTTTTGTGCGTTGGGGCTTCGGCTACGATTACTGATACCGGTGCCACGGCACCCGGACAATGGACAACGACCAATGCCACCGCAGCCATATCCGGTAGTATGCTCACAGGTATGGCTGCTGGTGCGGACACCCTTTTTTATACGGTTTCCAACTATTGCGGGCGCGATACTGCCTATGCGATAGTCACGCTGAAAGGGCAGCCGGATAAGCCATCCATCTCTGGTGCGACCCTGGTTTGCGTCAACAGAGGCAATGATACGCTGGTTGGCCTGCCCACCGGTGGTACGTGGTTTTGCACCAACGGCAATGCAACCGTGAACACCGATGGAATAGTGGTAGCAGTAAGTCCGGGGCCGGATACGGCGGTCTATACTATATCTGATCTGTGCGGTGCAGCACAGGACTCGGCAATTTTACTCGTTCCCGACCAGCAGTTTTGTGACTCTATAAACAGTGTGCCGTTGGTGCAGGGCGGAAATTTTATGACGGTATTTCCCAACCCCACTACCAGCGAACTGAATATAACCGGTGGAGCAGGGGTGTTCCATATATCGGTATTCAATTTTATTGGTGAGTCTGTGCTGGAATTTCCGGAATGTGGTTTACCGGTGAAGCTCGACATGGGCAGGCTAATACCCGGAATATACTTATTGCGTGTACGCGCAGCCGATGGTCGGGTAATGCTGCAGCGATTTTGTAAACAATAAACCGGCGCACGATGCCGGGTGGTTTTCTTCAGAACAGTTTTTTTATCAGTCGCTGTACAAACGGGATGGAGCAAAAGAAAAAAGCCATGCCAAACAACCACGGCATCCGGGTTAGCAGGCGCTGCAACAAATGGTGCGTATGCAGTTCCTTCCCGATCCTGGCTTTCAGCGCTTTGTCATATTCGCAGGTTTTGGCGGCAGAGAAATTTTTTTGTTGAAAGCAGCTCATGATGGTTTGCGCCGCAAGATGACCACTGCACATGGCATTGCCTATGCCCTCGCCCGTAACGGGATCTACCAGCGATGCTGCATCGCCCAGCAGCAAATACCCATCTCCTGAAACCGGTCTGGTGTCGGAGGCCAGCGGCAGGCTGAAGCCTTCCTGAGATCGGGCAGGCACAGCGTTTTTGAATTTGTCCTTGAGTAGGTCGGCGTGCAGGAATTCCTGGAAGTGTGCACGTAGGTTTACCTGTTTTTTCTGTAGTTGTGTCGCGTGCATACCCATCCCTACATTGGCCAATCCCGGTGCCAGCGGAAACACCCACAAGTAGCTGGGCATGAACCTGGGGTCGAGATATACATACAGCGAGTCCGTGTCAAATCCAGTGAGTCCTGAATAGTATGCCCTTACCGAGACCGCTCTGTGTGCACGGTCTACCACTTTTCCCGCCACCGATCTGGCAACAATAGAGTTGGCGCCGTCGGCTCCAACCACCATCCTGCACCGGTAGGTCTTTTCGTCTTCGCAGGAGATCAGAAAATAGTCGCCCTCCCGGCGGATGCCCGTGATCGCCGAGCCCAGATAAAGGGTGGTTTGCGTATGCGTCCTGACCAGATCGAGCAGGAAGTTATCAAATTCCATACGGGAGCAGGTGTATGCATCCAGCACCCACTCCATACATATTTCCCTGTTGCCATATATCAACCGCGTATAGCGTGTGGTGTTCTTACGGGGGAATTTCCGAAGGGCTTCTGCATAAGCAGGATCAATGGCAGTGAGCTTTTTCACGACCCGGCCGGGCAGTGCATCACCGCAAACCTTGTCTCTGGGAAATACCGCCTTGTCAAACAACGCGACACGAAGGCCCGATTCTTTTAGGGCTGCGCCAGCGTGGTGCCCGCGGGTCCTGCGCCTACTATGGCTACATCAAGCATATCGGTTTGGCTGTTTAGCAACATATTGCACCGTCTGGGATTCGGGTGCTAAGTACGGGATTTTTTGATTAGGCTTTAAATGGCGCCAGCACAGGTTTTAAACTTACCTATCTACATAACTGAGCGAAATACTATTTCTTTGTAGGTGTAAATGGCACAGGAACCCATACATATCAGTGAGCATGTCTCGCTCAGAACTTATAACACTTTTGGCATAGAAGCCTTTGCGGAGCGGTTTGTGGAGATCACGTGCGAAGATCAGTTGCGCGAGGTTGCGGCATTTCCGGGCAGAAAGCAGGTGCTGGGAGGCGGTAGCAACATCCTCTTGTTGGGAGATGTAAAGGGACTTGTGTTGTGTAACCGGCTAAAAGGCAGGAAATTGATCCGGGAGACGGCAACACACGTCTGGATCGAAGTGGGATCGGGCGAAGTATGGCACGATCTGGTGCTGTTCGCCATCCTCAACGGCTGGGGTGGACTGGAGAATTTGGCGCTGATACCCGGTACGGTTGGCGCGGCACCCATACAGAACATTGGCGCATACGGATGTGAAGCGAAGGACGTGATAGATGAAGTAAATTTTTTTAGCTGGGAGAACGGCACGGTAGAACGACTACCCAATGCCGGGTGTAGGTTTGGTTACCGCGACAGCGTCTTTAAACACGAGCTGCGCGACAAGGTTTTTATTACCTCGGTTGTCTTCAGGCTCACAAAAAATCCGGTGGTCAACACCCAGTACGGGGCGATAGCTAACGAACTGGCCGCAATGGGCGTATCTGACCCCGGTATCATGGATGTGGCCGAGGCCGTGATCCGCATAAGAAGCAGTAAACTGCCCGATCCCCGGATAACAGGTAATGCGGGTAGTTTTTTTAAAAACCCTGAAATTCCCCTCGGCCAATACGAGGCACTGGCAATGCGTTTTCCGGATATGCCGTCCTATGATGCCGGTCCGGGAATGAAGAAAATCCCCGCGGGCTGGCTCATTGAGCAGTGCGGCTGGAAAGGCCGGACCGAAGGTCAGGCAGGTGTGCATGCCAAACAGGCGCTTGTGTTGGTAAATATGGGCGGGGCAACCGGGCAGCAAATACTGTCCCTGTCCGACAAGGTAGTTGCCAGCGTGCAGGAGTGTTTTGGCCTAGGGCTGGAGCGTGAAGTACAGTTGTGGTGACCCGTGCCGTGTTTCGCACTAATCCATCAGCAGATTGTCAATCAGTCTGATCTTGCCTATGGATGCGGCTATTAACGCCACCATGGGTATGTTTTTATCGTACTCCTCCAAAAGTCTCAGGTCACGCGCATCGGCAATGGCGATATAGTCTGTGACAAATCCTTTTGATGCCAGTATTTCCCCGCATTCCCTTTTTACCGTTTCAAAACGGGAGTTGTATTGTTTGGCCTGAATAGAAACCAGGCACTGGTATATGGTACCTGCTACTGCGCGTTGGGGTTCGGTGAGTCTGCGGTTTCGGGAGCTCATGGCCAGTCCGTCGGCCTCACGAACCGTTGGGCATCGTTCTATGCGGATATCCGAGGGTCGGAAACCGTTCGTGTCCTGAAGCATCAGCCTGCAAAGCGCGGTAATGATCATTACCTGCTGGTAGTCTTTCTGCCCCAGAAAAATAGTATCCGGTTCCACTATCTCAAGCAGCCGCCCTACCACCTGACCTACTCCTTTGAAATGGCCCGGCCTTTTTGCGCCTTCCAGAATTTCCTCCAGTTCGCCAAAGCCGTAAGAGACCACATTGTCCGGCCCACCCGGATATACTTCTTCCACATCTGGCAGGAACAGCACATCACACTGGCTGGAAATAAGCAGTTGAATGTCTGAATCTGTAGAGACAGGGTATTTTTTCAGGTCTTCTGGGTTATTGAACTGGGTGGGGTTGAGGAAAATACTGCAAACGGTGAGGTAGCCTTTTTCCCTGGCTTGGCTGATGAGCGAAATATGCCCGGCGTGCAGCGCACCCATGGTGGGGATGAACCCGATGCGGGCGCCACCGGAACGCTTGCCGGCGAGAAATTCACTTATGTCTTGCGTTTTTTTAAATATAACCATGCAACTTATTTTGAGACACAGACTGCAAAGTAAACTTCTAATCCATAAATTTCGTAATTTTGCAATAATTTAATTGGTTTATACTTATCATTAATACTTTAGTATGTCCACTGACACCAAGAAGCGTGTGTTGATTATAGCGAATGAGCTTTCTCCGTATACAGAATTTACAGATTTTGCACAAATACTCAATAAACTGGCGATAAAGACCTTTGGTTCGGGTCTTGAAGTGCGTGTGATCATGCCGAGATTTGGCGTGATCAATGAGCGCAGGCACAGGTTGCATGAGGTAGTGAGGCTCTCTGGGATCAACGTAATAGTTGACAAAGACGACTACCCACTGATGATAAAAGTAGCATCGCTGCCCAATGCCAGGTTGCAGGTTTACTTTATGGACAACGAAGATTATTTTAAACGTAAGTCTGTATTCCGCGACGACCAGGACAATTTTCATGACGACAATGCAGAGCGCATGGTGTTTTTCTGCAAAAGCGCACTGGAGAC
>CAIYJV010000320.1 GCA_903926605.1 uncultured Bacteroidota bacterium | reverse complement strand
GTACCCATCGCCACCCGACACAGCAAGACTACAATACCTGAAGACCATCAATGCATCCGATTATTTTGGGCAACGCACAGGATTTGCCGCCTTTATCATGGGTAAAGAACCCGTGGCACCGATTGGCAAACCATACGGAATATGTCTTAGAAACGGAGTATTGTATATCTGCGACCAGGTGATAAATGGCTTGGAAATGTTTGACTTTAAGGCAAAAAAATTCAGGATGTTCATCCCGGGCGGACTGGGCAAACTACGTGCTCCGCTAAGTTGTTATGTAGATAGCGATCAACATGTCTATGTTGCCGACCCCGGAAGAAAAGACGTGGTGGAATTTGACAAAAACGATAACTATATAGCCCGCTATGGAGATACGGGAGCATTCAAGCCCACCGAAGTAACGGTTTGGAAAAATCAGCTTTGGGCATCTAACCCTGGCAGCCATACACTGAACGTTTACGACAGAACCACACACGAAATTGTAAAACATTTCCCCTTGGCATACGAATCGGGAGATGACGGTTTCCTTTACTCTCCGTATAATTTTACAATTACCGAAGATGCAGTCTATGTCACTGATTTTGGAGATTTTAAGATCAAGGTCTTCGACCATAATGGCAAATTTTTACGTTCGGTAGGAAGCTATGGGCTTAACATCGGCCAGTTCGTACGTCCTAAAGGCATAGCTGTGGACCACGACGAAAACCTTTTTGTGGTGGACGCCGGATTTGAAAACGTGCAGATATTCAACAAAGAAAGTCAGTTGCTATTGTTTTTTGGAGGATCGTACAAAGGTCCGGGAGATCTTTGGCTACCGGCCAAAGTGACGATCGATTACGACCACAACAAGTACTTTGAAAAATATGTAGATAGCCACTTTGATCTGAAATATCTGGTGTTTGTCTCCAACCAATACGGGCCAGACAAAATAAACGTATACGGTGCCATAACCCCTAAAAAGTAACAACTTAAGTAATGGCAAAAAGACAAAATAGCAATTTCGTGTACACAATAAGTGTATTGATCTTGTTGCTATTTATTGGCTGCTCGGTAGAAAGGCAACACAAATTGCTTGTAACATTTTTTGATGGCGTAGATAAAGAAGTCGTTGCCGGACCCGGCATATCTCGTGACTCTCTGGCGCGTGATGCAATGGTGAAAAGAGACAACCTGATGCAAAAAGTGCGGCCCGACAAATTCACACACAAACCCTATTTGGAACGCAAATGTGACAACTGTCACAAACAGGATGATCGCGGCGCGGTAAAAAATCTTCCTGAATTGCTAAAGCCAATGCCCGACTTGTGCTTTAAATGCCATAACGATTTCCGTCAGGCGTACAAATACGTGCATGGACCCGTGGCATCAGGCGGTTGTCTGAAATGCCATAATCAGCACTACTCCTCATATCCTAAATTGCTGACCCGCGAAGGACAGCAGATCTGTACCACCTGCCACAATGGCTCCGACCTTTTCCGCAACCGTTTCCACCGCAACATCGAGGATGCCAACTGTACTACTTGCCACAATCCGCACGGCAGCAACCGCCGCTATATGCTCAACGAAAGCGTTGCGAAATTCGGAGGAATGGACATGGCGGACCAGTTTGCAGCCAAACACATTACAGGACAAATCTACTACCGCACACCTGGTGATATAGGTGGAGGAATACCCGTAGAAATACTCAATGACAAAAACGAAGCAGTGGCAACGGCATTGACCGACAGCACTGGCCGCTTCTCTTTGGACAATGTGCATCCAAACCAGGACTACAGCATCAAATTCAAACTGGATTCAGCATCGGCAAGAATCAATCTCTACGACCGCAAAAACAATCTGCTTTCTGTTATCGACAGAGGCCGGAAAGGCAAGTACAACTTCGACAAAGATGCGTATGACAGAACGCATTACACTATGAAGTTGAAAAACGAGCCCAGCGCTGTCGTGAAGCCTGTGGCACCTGCGGTGGCTACAGTAACACCTGAAAAGAAAGAACCTGCAGCCGAACCCGCTAAGGAACAGGAAACGCACAACGAAGCCCAGGCAGACACCACCAAACCAGTGGCAGCAGCACAACAAGTACCGGCAGAACCTGCTAAGGAGACAACCGCAGAACCAACCAAGGAAGTCCCTGCCAAGGAACAGCCCACCGCTGCAACGCAACCTGAAACAAAACTGCCAGACCTGGGTGGCGCTGTAACAATAAACAATACACAAGAATTTGCCTCTGTGAAACTATCGGGCAAGACCTTCCATTTCAGCAAGGGTACCGTAGTATGCGTGCTTGACGATTTCGGAGGTGTGGTTGCGATTGCAAAAGTAGACGGCAATGGAAACTTCGTGATGGATAAGCCTACCGATGGTCAGGATACAAGCATTTATTCCCAGATTCTCTTCCTGAACTCGAACACGAACGAGGCGCGGAAAGCGATGAAAACAAATCCGGGTCAGTTTATGACGGTGGGTGGTATTGAAGGCGGACCCGTGACGCGCATAGACAAGTTGCGCAACGAACCCGGAGACAAGAACGAAGCACTACTTACAGTGGTCTATTATCAGTACAAATCTGCTGAGCTTACAGAAGCTGGTCTTGACGAATTGGACAAAGTCATAACCTTCCTGGACAACAACCCAGACGTAAACGTATCTCTGAATGCATACACTGATGCCCGGGGAACCGCTGCCACCAACCAGAAACTATCTGAGAAAAGGGCCAAAGCTGTACGGGACTATCTGGTATCGCAGGGCATCGAGAATTCCAGGATACAGGCGCGTGGTTTAGGTGAAACAAATCTGGTAAATAAATGCAAGGATGGTGTGCCCTGTTCTGAGGCGGAACATGCCGAGAACAGAAGGGTTGAGATATTTATTACCGACAAAAACCTATCTACGATTCAAAAATAAAGCGAGTTGAAAAAAGCGAAGTTTCATATTCTCCTGCTGCTGACGCAGATTGCTATTACAGGCGCTTTCGCCCAGAATAGCCTGCTGGGACTTGGCTTCTGGAATCTGACGAACGTAAACGGAGAAATACGACTAGGCGCTAGTTATGGCGAAGGCAACACCAATCTATACAATATGAAAGACCACTCCAGATCTACAAATTTGTACGGTGGCTTAGCATTACGGACAGGAAGTTACATCTGGAGCCCTAATTTCATAAAACTGGATGTTGACGGTGCCTATTTCCCATCATCAAACAAAAACATCTACCAGATTTTCCCGAACTACGTTGATATGATGAACCAAGAACGTTTGCATCTTGGCGCCACCATTCTGCCAACGAAGCCTGTGAGTCTCACCCTGCAATACAATGCTGACCAGGCTTATGACAGCCGTGAAAACCTTACTGACATCCGGACAAATACAAAAACCTATTCAGGAATACTTTCGTTCAAGCCGAAAGTATTCCCCTTCAATATTTCAGCGACCGAAAACGACTGGACGACGAAAGAACTGGCTACCGGACACTATTACCAGTACAATCAGAAAAATTACGACGCGCACTTTTCAAAATCATTCGGAAAACGAGACCGTAGTGAGCTAATAATAACCCGCCACGACTACACCACCCAATCGCAAACCATGTCTCCCGCAAGAAGCATCTACAATAACTTTGACTTGCGGAACTTCCACTATTTCGACAGTGCCAAGAAACTATACCTTAATTCAGACCTTTTCGGTACGGATCAGTCTGGTGCAGGCCTTGGAGTAAACGTCTACGATCAATTCAAGTGGAACGAAAATCTTTATTTTAAACTTCCACATAACTTCCGTTTCAACTCCGGCTACAATTACCAGTACACCAGTCAGGCATCCGAGAATATCTCCATTAACAATGTGGTCGCCGATCTCAGTCATCAATTGTATCAAAGCCTTCACTCAGATGTCAATGCACAATTTACCAGCAACAATCAAACTTCTTATAACGAGCACTCCTTTAAAGAAAGCATTGGGTTTACCTATATTAAAAAACTCCCCACAAAGGGCGTACTCACAATGTCTTACAACTACGCATTGCTG
>CAIYJV010000319.1 GCA_903926605.1 uncultured Bacteroidota bacterium | reverse complement strand
CGATATCTTTTTTGGTGAGTTTTGAAAGGCGCTCGGTATAGTCCACATCATCCAGCCAGTCTTCTTCCGATGTGAAGGCATTCATAAGGGCCGACGCGCGTGAGCCATATTTTTCGGCCTGCTGCATCATTGCCTTCTTCTGGTTGTTGATGATGGACACTACCAGATCATCATCAAATTTGCCTTCTTTCAGGTTGTCAATTTCACCCAGCATCAGCTTCTTTACGTCCTCCAGGCTCTGGCCCATGGTGGGCACGCCCTGCAGGTTCATATAGCCATAGTCTATCAGTATGTCGGCACTGGCGCTGGCGCGCAGCAGCTTCTGCTTCTTTACCAGGTCCAGGTCTATCAGTCCGGCGCGGCCATTGGTCAGTATCTGGCCTACAATGTCGGCCAGCAATGCGTCCTTGGCGTGTACGCCCGGCAGCCTGTAGCCTATGGCCACAAACTCGGCATCGGGGCCCATTACTTCCTTCTCGATCGGTGCGGCTATAGGCGCTTCCGGCTTAAAGGTATATTTGGGCACATCTTTACGCTTGAAGCTGCCAAAGTTCTTTTCCACTTTTTTGATCATTACATCCGGGTCAAAATCGCCGGCTATGATCACGCCCATATTGTTAGGCACATAGTAGGTATTGAAATACTTCCTGATCTCCAGCAGCGAAGGATTTTTAAGGTGCTCTATGGTGCCAATGGTGGTTTGCCTGCCATAGTTATGGTTCAGGAAGAGGTTGGCCAGCATGAGCTCAGACACCTTGCGGCCATCATTATCCAGCGTGCGGTTCTTTTCTTCATATACTGCTTCCAGCTCTGTATGGAAGATACGGAACACCGGATTGCGGAAACGGTCGCTCTGCACTTTCAGGAATTTGTCGGCAGAATTTGAAGGAATATCCTCGGTATAAACGGTCTGCTCGAATGAAGTGAATGCATTGGTGCCCTTAGAGCCCATTGCGCCCATCATTTTATCATACTCATTGGCGATGGCAAACTTTGCCGCCACGCCCGATGTGGAATCTATGCGGTGGTAAATTTCCTTACGCTTTGTTTCATCCTTTGTGTGGTTGTATTCTTCATACAGCCCGTCGATAGCGGTAAGCAACGGTTTTTCCTTGCTCCAGTCCAGCGAGCCATAACTTTCCGTGCCCTTGAACATCATATGCTCCAGGTAGTGTGCCAGGCCGGTATGGTCGGCGGGGTCGGTCTTGCTGCCGGCCTTGGTAGCAATGAACACGTGCATACGGGGCTCCTTATTGGTAGGGCTCAGTATCACGGTCAGTCCGTTGTCCAGCGTGTAGAAACGGGTTTGCATCGGGTCGCCGGTTACATACTTATACTTGTATCCGGCGCTTTTGCCTTCTTTCCATTCGTGGCCTGCCTTTACGTCCTTGCCGTCCTTTGCGCCGAGCGCAAGCGAGCAGGCCATAGCTGCAACCAGCGAGGCTATTTTATACTTATTCATATCAGAGGAAAAATTTGGTTGACAAATATAGTTAAGTAAAATGCCATTATTTAGTGCGGCAACAAAAAATGCCCCTGGCAGCCGGCAGGGGCAAGCCGCGGAACGGCGCAGTGCCTGCTAAAATACTTTCAGCGTGATGCCGGGAAAGAACTGGGTGAAATTGCTGGTGGCGATCACTTCCGGCTGATATGCGCATTGATGGCCAAAGGTTGCCCGACGGCGAAAATTTGTTTTGCCTATTCTGTTGCCTGACCTTTTTTCAGATCTTCTCTTGAGTTTGACACGTTTTTGAACGTCGTAGGCTGAAAGGCCCTGCTGTAGCGGTTTTTGATTTTTCCTGATTTAAAATGTAGAGAGCCGATTTGTTCGATGTTGTTGCCTCACGAGCCTGTTGGTGCTGTACTTTTGCCCTATGCCTTTTCTAAAAGTAGAGCGCAAAAGCTCTGGTACTTATTTGAGGATATTAGAGAGCTATCGTAATAACGAGGGCCAACCGACAAGCCGGGTTCTGTACTCTTTAGGCAAGGTCGAGGATTACACTCCGGAGCAATTACAACGCATGGGTATCAAGTTGTATGAGCTAGGGGGAGGGGAAGTGAAAGCGCTGCTTGAGGGATCTATTGAAGAACTTGCGCGCTACAACTACGGATATGTTCAGGTGTATGGCAAAGCCTTGCGGCACTACGGTCTGGATGCGCTGTTTAACCGCCTGGCAAGAAAGCACCATTTACAGTTCAACCTGCTTAATGCAGTTGAACTGATGTTGCTGGAAAGATTGTGTGACCCTTGCAGCAAACGCAGTAACTGGCTTAATCAACATGAGTACCTCGGGCTGGAACCAGTGTCTTTACATCATCTTTACCGGTCGCTGGACAAACTTGCAGACAACAATCAACTCATACAGAAACAAATTTTTCAGACAGGCAGAGACCTGTTCAATCAAAAGTTGGATGTGGTGTTTTATGATGTCACAACCTTATATTTTGAAAGTGAGGTGGAGCAGCAAGGTG
>CAIYJV010000318.1 GCA_903926605.1 uncultured Bacteroidota bacterium | reverse complement strand
TGAATAATCCCTGTTCTTACAGCCTAAACTTCTTTCTGATAAAAACACGTCCGGCACCTCGGTTCGTAATGGTCTTTTTCGCCCAGCAGCACCTGCCCACCAGCATCAGATTTCCGGTAAGAATAGTTGGCAATGTCACCGCATTTCACGCAGATGGCATGCAGTTTGGTGACGTATTCCGCTCTTGCAAGCAGCGCAGGCATGGGCCCGAACGGCTGTGCATAAGAGTCCATATCCAGGCCGGCCACAATTACCCGCATACCGCGCACGGCCAGTTCTTCCACTACTTCAATAATGCCGTTGTCAAAAAACTGCGCTTCGTCTATGCCGATCACATTTACGTCCGATGTCATCAGCAAAATGTTGTAAGGATTGTCTACCGGAGTGGAGCGGATCCTGCTGGCATCATGCGATACGATGTCTTCAGGATGATATCGCACATCCAGGGCAGGTTTGAATATTTCAGCTTTCATGCCGGCTATCTGCACGCGTTTCAGCCTGCGTATCAGTTCTTCTGTTTTTCCAGAGAACATGCAACCGGATATTACCTCGATCCAGCCCTTTTTAGTGCCGGAATGAAACGGTTCTATGAACATAGTGGTCTGTTGACAGGCTAAGGTAAAAAATAAAGTGCTGTTCCCGGAAGGTACGGGTTAAAATAAAATGCGCAGCACCAGACTATTTCCCGAAGCGTTCGTAATACGCCTTGTCCAGAGCCTCCCGGTGGTCGGGGTGGGCGATACTGATGAGCAGACGCGCGCGCTGATCCATGTTTTTACCATAGAGGTTCACCACGCCGAATTCGGTCACCACATAGTGCACATGGCCCCTGGTCGTAACCACGCCCGCACCTTCGTGCAGGAAGGGCACTATTCTGGAACTTCCCTTGTGGGTGGTGGATGGTATAGCGATTATGGGCTTGCCTCCCTCTGATAGCGACGCACCACGCATAAAGTCCATTTGCCCGCCTATGCCGGAATATTGAAATGTACCTATAGAGTCGGCGCAGATCTGGCCGGTCAGGTCCAGTTCTATCGCGCTGTTTATAGATACCACCTTGGGGTTGCGGCGTATCACGCTGGTATCGTTCACAAATCCCACGTCCATCAGACAGACGTTGGGATTGTCGTTGGCAAAATCGTAAACGGCTTTAGAGCCAAGTATAAACGTAGAAACGATCTTGCGACGTTGTATTTTTTTAAACTCATTGGTTACCACGCCTTCCTCTACGAGCGGCAAAAGCCCGTCTGAAAACATCTCGGTATGTACGCCGAGTCCCTTATGGTTGTGCAAGCACCTCAGTACAGAGTCTGGTATGCTGCCTATGCCCATTTGCAACGTGGATCGATCTTCCACCAACTCGGCCACATACCTGCCTATTTGGGTAGCGGTCTCGTCAGCGTTGGTCGAGAAATGTTCTTCAAATAAATCGTTCTCTTCCCAGACCATGGCTGCGAAGTGCGAAATATGTACAAACCCATCGCCATGTACGCGCGGCATTTTAGGGTTCACGAGGGCAATTATTTTTTTTGCATTGCGCACGGCGCTCAGCGCCACGTCGACCGAAGTGCCCAGCGTACAGTAGCCGTGTTGGTCGGGTGGTGATACATGCACCATTGCCACATCGAGTGGCAGGATTTTCCGGTCGAACAGTGCGGGTATCTCGCTCAGGAAGATAGGCACATAATTACCATGACTGCTGTTGGCCCAGTTGCGTATGTTGCCGGATACGAAAAGTGAGTTCAGGTAAAAGCTCTTCAGCACTTCCGGCCGGTTCCAGTTCAGGTTGCCGTATGTGCTTATCGCTACCAGTTCCACATTATTTATTTCGCCGGCTCTGTCCAGTAGCGCATTTGCCAAAGTTACCGGAGTGGCAGCGCATCCCTGTATGAACACCCGGCTGTTGGATTCCACAAGTTTTACCGCTTCTGCGGCTGTAGTATATTCGAGTTGCATAACGGGTGCAAATTAGAAAGTTGTTCAGTTCAGGTATCTGACGGTGGTCACCCGATACGCATAGATTTATCACCCGATTCACAGAGATTAATCATCTCTGCTGTATCTGTCAGGTAAGCGATCGGTAAGAAGCTTTAAGCTTATAAAGTGTTAAGCTTACTGGAGTCGTGGAAGTGATGAACCCCATCGCGTGCATAGTCGAAGAAATGAATATTGAGCTGCATTTTGCCGCCCTTGCTCTTGTCGAATGCCGTGTGACTCACCGTTACCGGTTCTATGTACAAGCCAAGGTCTTTAAAGGATTTTTCGATCTCGAAAAGCATATTGTTTATTTTCTTTTCGAGCTCCGGAATATGGCGGTGTACCAATTCGTCTTTCAGCTTAATGGTTTTAAGCGGGTCGTTTTCAGCCTGTGACTCTTGCTTTTTCTCCAGCCCTGTAGTGGGTGCATAAGCGGCGATATGCGGTGAATGCTGCACGCCGGGATTAGCAGTTTCGTGTTGCTTTTTGCGAATGGTAAGGTTGGTGATCAGCTTGATAGACTCTTTCGTCAGCGGTTTTATGAGGTAGTACGATACGTTGCGATTAGACATAGCACGCTCCATGTCCGACTTGTTGACCGATGAAGAAAGCATGAAAATGGTGATCTTGTTTCTTACTGCGTCGTCCAGGCGGTCAAAAAGGTTCAGAAACTCCCATGCATCCATTACCGGCATGTTAATATCCAGGAACAGGATCGCGTTATTCTCGTTTTCGGGTTTGGAGTACTCTGAAACTATATATTCAAATCCAGCTATGGGGTCAGTAAACGTATTTACATCTGAGTCGACGTAAATTTTTTCAATAACCGTACGGCAAATTTTGTTGTTTATTGCATCGTCATCAATAACAATAAAATATTTTGGATCTTTCATGCTCACTGTTTGATAATGTACCTGTGTACAACCTGTAAAGTTAATACATTCTGCATAAATCCAATTGCGGTTTTGCATTGGAAGACAGATATTTAATGTCAAGTTAACCCCTTATTAAGGGTTTGTGGCCTGAGTGCGGCATAGTGCCGTGACAAGGCTGTCTCACGGTGGCGTACAGCAGGGCACTGTATATCGGTACGTTGCTCAAAGTGGAGTGTGGAATATATTGGTAGTATAATTTAAATTATATATTTGTTATTTGGGGGACACTACAGCTCACCTTCGTTCAAAATTCGATTTATATAAAAACGGAGTTACACGTGCAACTGTATTGCACCATTCACTTGAGTAGCGTGGGGATGCGAACATTTAGCTCCGTTTTTTCACATAAAATTATTTTCTCCCGGCTGTAAGAAGCCAAAAATCGGACTAACTTTAGGTTATGAAGAGTAAGCAGGAGATCGTTCAGAATTGGTTACCCCGGTACACCGGGCAAAATCTAAAAGATTTTGGCGAGTATATATTGTTGTGCAATTTCAGCAATTATGTAAAGTTCTTTGCCGAAATGCACAACGTACCTATTGTAGGTCTTGACAAACCCATGCAGTGCGCCACTGCAGGCGATATTACCATAGTGAACTTTGGAATGGGTAGCCCTACTGCCGCTACCATGATGGATCTTTTGTCGGCCATTAATCCCAAAGCAGTACTGTTTCTGGGTAAATGCGGCGGACTGAAAAAGAAAAATAAAGTGGGCGATCTTATTCTGCCCATTGCCGCAATAAGGGGAGATGGTACCAGTAACGATTATTTCCCGCCCGAGGTGCCTGCATTGCCGGCGTTCGCGCTTCAGAAAGCTATTTCTACCACCATCAGGGACTACAAACAGGACTACTGGACCGGAACGGTATACACCACCAACCGCAGGGTCTGGGAGCACGATGAAGTCTTTAAAGCTTATTTGCGAAAGATCAGGGCAATGGCTGTGGATATGGAGACTGCTACCATTTTTGTCACCGGGTTTTTCAACCACATTCCCACAGGCGCATTGTTATTGGTGTCAGACCAGCCTATGGTGCCGGAAGGTATAAAGACAGATGTCAGCGACAATGCCGTAACCAAGAATTTTGTGGATCTGCATATTCGCATCGGCATAGACTCGCTCAAGCAGCTGATCAACAATGGCACCACTGTAAAGCATCTGAGGTTTTAGCAGGAATAGGCGGGTAGAATAAACGAAGCTGCCGTTTTTAGAATGCGGATGGCGGCAGGTCTTCCGGAGGTGCCTGCTGGTTAGGCATGCCGCCGGGTATGTCGCCCCTGGGTTCGGGACCATTGGGCAGACTATGCTTGCGTTTCACACCCTTTCTGAACAATGGGTTGAAGCGGGTGACGGGGAAAAAGTACCCACCACCTACACTGATGGCATCGAGCAGCAAATTCTGCGATGCAGTACCGCCATTTACCAACACGTTGCCAAAACTTATGTAGCTGTACTTTTTGTAGGCCTCCAGAAAAAAGTGTCTGCGAAACATAACCCTGAGTCCTCCCGACCCGTCGGCGTTCCAGCCCGCCGTGGTAGAAAGCGCAGGTACGTTGTTTGTGCCGGAAAGTTGGTTTTCCGGATGCGCTAAAGCAGGTCCGAGACCGGCTTTAAAAAACAGGTCGAAAGAAAGGCTGCGCTCTTTGTTTCGGTATAATGGTATTCGCTTTACAACATTAAACTGCACCGCCGCTGTACCCGAAGTAAGTGCATAACTGTTGCCGGCTGTTTTGGAAAAGGAAAAACTGGTATCCACATTGTAGCCGTTCACATAGCCTTTCTGCCGTACCGTTTGGTTTGCAGTAACATACTGATTAAACGGATTGTAGCTTACTTCTATAGCCCAGGTTTGGTTGTAGTTGACAAAATAGCCTATGCTGAGGCTGTAGTTTTTTAATGGACTTGGTATAGTGCCGTCGGCTGTCTGGTCGCTCTTCACGCTCATCAGATCATACTGATTGCTGAGTTTGCGCTGGAATATGTGAATATCCGAAGTGGGTAAGGCAAATGCATTGAAATCTAAACCCAGATATACAGACCCCCTGCGTGTTTCCTGAAAAACCGATACCTGCGCTTTTGTGGTCCCGAAAGACCCCGCCATGATTACCGATAATAAAAATAAGGAAATTCTTTTTTGCATTGTACCGGTCATTGTCTGGGGGGCTTCGCTAACTTTTTTCGTTCGTCTTTTTTATATTGGTTTTGCAAAATAATTAAAACCTGAAGAAAACAGAAATTGTATCAATAATCCTCTTCTTTGCGATACATAGGTTTAGGATGATTTATTTCCTTGCGGTGCGGCCATCCCTTGCTGAACATCGGGTTGTGACGTGTAACTGGGAAAATATAACCCAGATTCAGTGTGGCCGTGTGTGCCATCAGGTTTTGTGTTACGGTGCCACCGGCAATGTCCAGGTCGCTCAGATTGGCCATCTGGTAATGATAATCCAATTCCACGAAAACGTGGCGATGGGTGGTCCATTTCATTCCTGCTTCCAGGTTGTAGACCAGGCTGGTCACTTCTGCCGCTACTGAAGTTGCAGGAGCACCAAAACCATACGTTACTTTGGGTGTCATCAAACCCAGCCCTCCTTTTGCAACTGCGTCCAGCGCGAACTTGTGCGAAACCTTGCGCAACAGACCGAATCTTTTTACAAAGTTCACCACAATAGAACCAGAGCCATTGTCGAGGAAATACTTAAAATTCCGGTCGCGCTGAAACTCCATAAGGCCTTTCACGGGCTGCCCCATATAGGTGCCGCTTACCTGCAGATTCTGGTTGTCGGCAATATAGTACCGAACGGGGCTGAAGCATGCTTCCAGTGCTGCGTTCTGCCCATAATTAAAATAATATCCCAGACGGTAGGTGTAGTGCAATGGATTGAAAAAATCGTTCGAAGGGCCAAGGTCGGTACCCGTAAATCCAGATAGCGTATAATTGTTGGCAGCTCCTTGCTTTACTACGATATTGGTACTGGCAAACCATTGTTTGTCGTACCCCAGGCTAAAATAAACCGATCCGCGGTGCGTTTCTTCCCAATTGCCCACCTGAGCATAAGACTGAAACCCGGTAGCAATCAAAAAGCCAAATAAAGCGCAAAGAATATGTTTTTTGTACAAGTGCTGCATATTTTATGAAATCAATACTCAGTTTCTAATTGTTGCCGCGAACAAAAATAGCATAAATTTCTTATTTTGAAAATAAATTATCTTATATGCCCCGCGCGACTAGTACTGAGAATCTATCAGGTACATCGGTCGTGTATGGGTAATCCTTTTTCTATGCGCCCACCCCTTGTCGAACAAAGGATTGTTCTTTGTGGTAGGCAGAAAAACACCTGCCGCCAGCACAACAGCGCCCCCGCTTATATTTTGCGATGCCCAACCATCATATACCTTTAGGTTGCTCAGCATCGCATAACTGAATTTGTAGGTCAGGTCGAGCGTAAAATGGCGGTGTGAGATCCACCGTGCACCCATCTCGATACCCATGTTGAACCCTCCAAGCTGGGTGCCAGAAGGTTTTTGCTGGTTGTCGAAGCTGGTACTTACGTTCGGCATGACCACGCCCACACCTGCCTTGCCGAGCAGGTCTATTGCAAAATTGTAAGACTCTTTGCGGTACACCCCGTAGCGGCCGGTGAAATTGAACATGATCTTTCCCAGACCGTTGCTCAGGTAGTAGTAATTTCCGGTTGATTTTGAAAACAATACCGAGCTCTCTACATGGCTTCCCGACTTGGTACCGCTAACGCTCACTGACTGGTTGTCCTGAATGTAATATTTGCAAGGGTCGAAGCTTAACTCTATTCCTTCGTCCTGATTGTAATTGAAATAATAGCCAAGCCGGTAACTGAGTTGGGCGGGCGAAAACGCAATGCCAGCGCCGTTGTCCACACCTTTTACATTGTTGAGGTTGTAGTTATTGTTGAGTGCGTCTTGCTGAATGTGAATTTTTGAAGCGTTGTAAAACTGTATTTCTTCACCAACATTAAAGTATACCGAGCCACGGTGGGTCTCGTCATAGTTCTGCACCTGCGCACCAGCTTCTGTGGCCAGTAAACAAAGGCATACTACTGCAAGCATCGGGCTTAAGGTTCTGAAACCAGCAGCAAATCGCTTCAGAATGTTTATATTATAGCAGCGCAACGAAATATGCATTTTGTCGTTTAGTGTTAAAAATAAATATGTTTAATTTTTCAATTTAATATTTATCTCGCAGGGAATCAACTTCTAATTCTGCGAAGGTAAAAATTTTCCTGAAAATATTCATTCATATCATGTTTTATTTTCGCCCGACGGTTTCTTCCTGGTTTTTGGCCCATCTAACTAATATTTTTTATGTTATACATTGCGTAAAATTCGCATAAAATAGCTGCGCCTTGCAAGACGGATTTATTTTTTAAGACATAACTTTGTCCGTCATTTGATTTATGCGAATTCATTTCTATAAATATCAGGGTACGGGCAATGATTTTGTCCTGGTAGACCAAAGGCAGACCGAGACCGCTTTTTCGCAAAGCCAGGTGTCCATGATCTGCGATCGCAGGTTTGGCATTGGTGCAGATGGTTTTATGATACTGCGGTCTGAACCCGGTTATGACTTCCGGATGGTATATTATAATTCCGACGGGCGCGAGAGCACCATGTGCGGCAACGGTGGAAGGTGTATGGTTGCATTTGCCCATTATTTGGGTATAGTGCAAGGGGCAGCAAAATTTATAGCCATAGACGGTGTCCACACGGGTACTATTCTGGCTGACGGAAATATTTGCCTGCAAATGGTTGATGTGCATGAAGTAACCCACGCGCCAGATCACGATCTGTTGCACACAGGTTCTCCGCACTATGTAAAATGGGAGCAAGACCTTGCAGATTTCCCGGTGGTGCAGGAGGGAAGGCGAATTCGCAATCGCCCCGTGTTTCAACCCGCCGGCATCAATGTGAATTTTGCGCAGAAAACCAGTTCTGGGTTGTATGTGCGCACCTATGAGCGTGGGGTGGAAGATGAAACGCTGAGTTGCGGCACAGGCGTTACGGCTGCTGCAATTGCATCTACGGCTCAACATACAGGGCATTTTGAAATCAGGGTGAACACTCCAGGAGGGGCGTTGCGCGTAGACTTTGATAAAACCGGACCGGGTGAGGCCCGGAATGTAACCCTGACCGGCCCCTCGAAACTGGTTTTTGAAGGCGAATACGAATCGGGACTTTAAGCCGCCTATCGCGTATTTACATAGTTTTCTACCGGCAGTCTTTTAGCAATAGACTTGGCAAGCGTAAGTTCGTCGGCATACTCCAGTTCCCCGCCAAATGCGATTCCCCGGGCTATGGTGGTGATCAGTACATTTTTGTCCTTCATCATTCTGCTGATGTAAAAAACAGTAGTGTCGCCTTCTATATTGGGGCTCAATGCCATGATCAGTTCCGATACGCCTGCCTCAGAGACTCTTTGTTGCAGGGTGGCGATGTTCAATTGCTCAGGACCAATGCCGTCGAGGGGAGAAATGATTCCGCCCAGCACATGGTAAAGCCCGTTGTATTGTTGTGTGCTCTCTATGGCTATCACGTCGCGAATGTTTTCTACTATACACACCTGGCTTTTGTTACGGCCGGGGCTGGCGCAAATGGCACAGACTTCACCATCGGATACATTGTGACAGGTATGGCAAAATTTCACCTCATGCCGCATTCGCGATACCGCATTGGTAAATGCATCCACACGCCCCTCATCCATTTTCAGCAACTGAAGCACCATGCGCAACGCGGTTTTTTTGCCAATACCGGGTAGTTTGGCAAATTCAGTCACTGCGTCTTCTATGAGTTTAGAGGAAAATACCATGGTTATCACTTGATGAGCCTGCAAATTTCAGACAATTACTTCATCTTTTTCCGGTTCGTCGTAAAAAAGGCGACTGCTGTTTCGCAATTATCGCACTTAAATGTTAACTGATTGACTTTCGCCTAATTTACATTGGTGCTTAGTGTTATTTCAGTTACTTTTGTTTCATGCGTCAATTGTCAGTCTTACTGATCGTATGTTTAGGGCTGCACACTACCGTTTCCGGGCAGGGGGCAAATGGTTCGGGATGGTCTTTGCAACGGTGTGTGCAGTATGCGGTCAGTCATAATATTTCTATCAAGCAGGATTCGCTCACGGCCCGGTTGGCCCGGTACACTTTGTTTCAGAGTCAGATGAATATGGTACCTACCATTAGTACCAGTGGTGGCTACGGCCGCAACTTCGGTCGGTCGGTAAACCCCACTACCAACCAGTTCGTAGATCAGAGTTATAATTATTTCAGTGCTTCCGGATCGGCTAATGCATTGGTTTTCAGTTGGTTTTCAGTGCGCAATACCATTGCTAAAAACAATTTCAGCCTCATGGCGGCGCTATCAGACCTGGATCAGTTGAAGGACGATGTGTCCCTGAACGTGGCTATGGGTTTTTTGTCAGCTGTATTGGCAAGGGAACAAATACACATCAGCGAAAACCAGATAAGCCTGTCGCAGGCGCAGCTGGACCAGACACGGGCTTTTGCAATTGCGGGCCGTTTGCCTGAATTGAACGTGGCTCAGCTGGAATCTCAGCTTGCCACAGACAGCTCTAACCTGATCAATTCTATTGCAAACTTCAATGCCGCTTTACTGGATCTGAAAACATTGCTCAATCTGGATCTGGCCACACCGTTCAATTTAGAAACTCCGGAAGTAGATCCCGGCGGGTCTCTGGAGGTCCAGTCACTGGCACCCGAAGATATTTACAACATAGCACGTAAGCACTTTGGCTCTGTAAAAGGCAGTGAATATAGAGTGAACGCCGCCGAAAAAGGACTTGCAGCCGCTAGGGGCAATCTTTATCCGCAATTTACTATAGGCGGCCAGGTAGGCACCAACTGGGCCAGTAATTACGAGACTTACAAGTACACCAACCAACTTGCCTATGTGCCTTTTGGCAGGGTGGAAGGTTCTGGTGAGATCGTAGATCAGGCGGTGCCGGTCACTACTTCTTCTATAATGCCTTTCGGTCAGCAGTTCAGTAACAACTTCAGGCAGCTATTATCTTTCAATGTCAATGTGCCAATGTTTAATGGTTGGCAGTCGAGGTATACGCTCAAACAGGCCGAAATAAGCCTGGAGTCGCAACGGTGGAGCAAGTTTAACTCTGAGCTGACCCTGAAGCAAAACGTATTTAAAGCGCAAAACAATGCCGTGAACGCGATTGAAAAGTTCAAAGCGGCCCGCCGCGCCGACGATGCTGCACGTCGTGCCCTGGATTTTGCGAAGAAACGCTACGACCTTGGCCTTACAAGTACAGTAGACTTCCTGGTTACCCAAAACTCGGCATTTGTGGCGGCGTCCAATCTCGCGATCGCAAAATTTGACCTTGTTTTCAAGTTGAAAGTAATAGATTATTATCTGGGTAAAGAACTAAAATTGTAAGAATGAACGAACTAAAAGAAACTATGCTTTTGGCTGCCGAAGAGGCTGGCAAGATCATTCTACAGTATTTTAACGGTGCTTTTGAGATACGCAACAAGGATGGCATAAACAACCTCGTGACCGAGGTGGATATGTTTTCAGAAAAAGTGATCATTGACATTATCCGCGATAAATATCCCGAACACTCCATCATAAGTGAGGAAACGGGTGCCATGATGCATTCTTCTGACTATCAATGGCTGATAGACCCCATAGATGGTACTGTGAATTTTGCCCATTCCATTCCGATCTGCTGCGTCAGCATCGGACTGCTGTACCAGAACGAACTGATACTGGGTGTGGTGTATAACCCGATGATGAACGAAAAGTTTGTGGCAGAGCGTGGTAAGGGAGCCACACTGAACGGGCGGCCCATATCGGTTTCTAAAAAAAGCGACTTTAGAAAGGCTTGCCTGGTCACGGGTTTCCCGTACGCCTGGCCAGACTCCTACGAACACCCCATTCGTGTGTTCGAACGTTTTATTCTGGAGGGGCTGCCTATTCGTCGTTTGGGGTCGGCGGCGCTGGACCTGTGCTGGGTGGCATGTGGCAGGTTTGATGGTTTTTGGGAGTATAACCTAAGCTCCTGGGACGTGGCTGCCGGTTACCTGATCGTGCAGGAAGCAGGAGGTAATATCACCAATTTTGAAGGTGCCCGTTACAATGTGTTTGAAAAACAAACGCTCGCCACCAACGGTTTAATTCACGACGAAATGCTGTCTATTATCCGGCACAGGAAATAGTGCATTGCATGGGGCGCTTTTGCCACAGGCATGCGTTTTCGTGCGGTATTTCCCGTTTCATTTGTTAAATTTGCATTGCAACAGCAAGATTATGGCTATACTCCGATTCAGGGTTTACTGGGAAGAAGACGATCAGACCTACCGCGATATTGAAATTGAAGGACATCAGACTTTTCTGGATTTTCATAAATGCATTGTCAAGGCTTTTGAGTTTGACGGTAAACATGCCGCGTCTTTTTACGTAAGTTCGGATAAATGGGATTATGGCATGGAGTTCAATTCTGAAGTGCTGGTAAACAAAAAAGGTGCGCCGACGCTTTCCATGCTTAAGACACCTGTATCGGCAATGATCTCGGTTCCTGATCAGAAGTTCATGTATGTGTACAACCCGGAAAAGAAGTGGGTGTTTCAGGTAGAGCTTACCAATGTAGCTAAAGATTCCACCTACAAAAGGGAATATCCCTTTATACTGCGTTCGGAAGGTATTGCACCGGCACAGTACGGCATAAAGGGCGTGAACCCCGACAAACTGATGGAAGTAGAAGAAAAGTACGATCTGGGTGCAGTAGACATAGATGGTTTTGGTGACGAAGGAGAAGAAACCACTTCTGAGGAGTCGGAGTCTGACGACAACCAGGCCGAAGACGACGCACAGGCCTTTGTGGAATAATACCTACCCATATTTTTATTGAGCCCGAATACTGTTTATATCATCATGGGGCCTACTGCTGTTGGCAAGACCGATGTGGCCATCAGGCTTGCACGCCAATTAGGTACTGAGATACTTTCGGCAGATAGTCGACAGTGTTATGCTGATATGCGCATAGGTACCGCCCGGCCCACGACCGAACAATTGCAGGCTGTGCGACACCATTTTATAGATGAGTTCCCTGTAGAAATCCGGCTTACGGCTGCCGATTATGAGCAATATGCGCTACAGTGCCTGAAGCAGATATTTGCCACCCACCGGCATGCGGTGGTATGTGGGGGTACCGGGCTTTATATCAATGCCTTGTGCGCCGGTCTGGACGAAATGCCTCCCGTGGCTGAAGAAGTGACGATGGGAGTGGAAAATCTGTATGAAACAGAGGGTATCGCCGGTTTGCAAGCAGCAATTGAACTTGAGGACCCGGGATTTTTCGCCAGTGGCGAGATTCACAATCCGCACAGGGTCATGCGGGCGCTGGCATTTGTACGGACCCACGGTAAGAGTATCCAGACCTTTCGTAGTGGGACCGCCAAAAAACGGGATTTCCGGATCGTGAAGATCGGGCTGGAACTGGAGCGATCAGTACTTTACAGCCGCATAGAACAACGTGTGGACGCCATGATGACCGAAGGCCTGCTGGAAGAAGCCAGGGTGCTATTTCCGAAAAAGGAGTTGAAAAATCTGCAGACGGTAGGATATACCGAGTTGTTCGATCACTTTGATGGCAAAATGACGCTTGCTCAGGCAACAGAAAAAATAAAACAACATACACGCAACTACGCCAAGCGCCAGATGACCTGGTTTAGAAAGGACCCGGATGTGATCTGGTTTAAGGCAGACGCCGCCGGGCTGTTGGAGCATATACTAGAGTTGGGCCAAATCAAACACTAAATAAATTACGATACAGTATATGGACTTAACAGCTTTTTTTAAAGACAAAACCGTAAAACCCTCGGCGAAAACAGGTTTGCTGGCAGAGGCACTCCGTACGGGAATGGTTTCACCACAATCGTTGCTGGATTTTTCCCGCACGGCCAAGGATGCGGTTTTGGGCACTTGTATCGAGGCTATGGAATACAGAACCAAGAACGAACCCGCCGCCATTTCATCCGAAATGCTCGACTTCGTCATCAGTTGTCTGGGCAACAAGGCGCCCAGAGTAAGGTGGGAGTCGGCAAGGGTAGTGGGCAATGTGATTCAATCATTCCCCGAAAAAATAGCCGATGCCACCGCCAATCTGCTGCCCAATACCGCCCATGATGGTACAGTGGTGCGCTGGAGTGCCGCCTATGCGCTGGGCAAGATACTGGAAGCCAAACAACCGGTGAACGAATCGCTGCTTCCCGCTATTGAGAATGTTATGGCGCAGGAAGAAAAGAACTCGATCAAGAAAATTTACGCCGCAGCTATTAAGAAGGCCCGGGCCAAATAGAAAGCCGCGAAAAATAGAAATTGTAACGTCTGTTTTAACAGTTTCGGGTAAAAAGCAGGCATAATTTCAATACATTTGCACCTTTCAAATTATGTAAATCAATAATCAAAGCCCGATTGAGCCGATTGAAGCAGGGAATGAAATAGTGGGCATGGCGATTACGGATACAAGGGAAATTTGAAGCGCGGACTTTATTCCGTCTTATAAACAGGTTAAACAGGCAAAAGATGAAAAGAATAGCATTACTGGGATCAACCGGATCAATAGGTACTCAGGCGCTCGAAGTTGTTTCGGCACATCCTGGCCTGTTTGAGGTCGAGGTGCTGAGCGCCCATAGTAATGCGGCCCTGCTGATAGAGCAGGCAAAAAAATACAAGCCCAATGCAGTGGTCATTACCGACGAGTCTAAATACCGCGAGGTAAAGGATGCGTTGATGATGCACCCGGTAAAAGTGTTTGCAGGCCCGTCCTCGCTCACCGAAGTGGTGCAGTGGGAGTCTGTGGATATGGTGCTGGGAGCCATTCTGGGTTTTGCAGGTCTTAAGTCTATCATTGCAGCCATCAGCGCTGGTAAGCGCATTGCGCTGGCCAACAAGGAAACGCTTGTAGTAGCAGGCGAAATGGTGATGAAGCTGGCAAGAGAACGCGGTGTGCCCGTACTGCCGGTAGATAGCGAACATTCGGCTATTTTTCAGTGTCTGGTAGGTGAAGATCTTCGGACAATAGAAAAGGTGATCCTCACCGCATCCGGCGGACCTTTTTTGGGTCGCAAGCCTAACTATCTGGTCAATGTGAAATCGTCGCACGCGTTGCAGCACCCAATTTGGAGCATGGGCGCCAAAATATCTATAGACAGTGCCACCCTGATGAACAAGGGCCTTGAAATGATCGAGGCTAAGTGGTTGTTCGGACTGGAGAACGAGCAAATAGACGTGACTATACATGCGCAATCCATCATACACTCCATGGTACAGTTCACCGATGGCTCTATGAAGGCGCAAATGGGGCTGCCCGATATGAAGCTGCCCATACAGTATGCACTTGCATTCCCGCAGCGGCTCACCAACACCTTTAAGCGCGTAGATTTTAAAGATTATCCCAAGCTCACATTCGAGGCGCCAGATTATAAAACATTCAGGAACCTCGCCATTGCCAAAGACGCCATGTATCGCGGCGGTAATGCACCCTGTGTGCTGAACGCCGCCAATGAAATGGTGGTGGATGCCTTCCTTCACAACAAGGTCGGTTTTCTGGAAATGAGCGATATGATAGAAAAAACGCTGGAGAAGGTGCCATTTGTGGCGCAACCCACACTGCCCGACTTTGAGCGCACAGACGCGGAAGCGCGCACTTATGCTGCCGAGTTTATTAAGAAAAGTCAATTATCCATCTACTAATTCATTATCTGCACATACAGATTCAACTGTTTAGAAATACCCCATGCATCATCCACTTGTTTTTTTAATGTCGAACGGTTGGTCGCAAGCGCTGCAACTGCTGGCAGGCCTGTCTCTGTTGATCACGCTTCACGAATTTGGCCATTTTTTCTTTGCCCGGTTGTTTAAAACCAGGGTAGAGAAATTCTATCTGTTTTTCGACTTTTTCTTTCCCTTTTCCGGCTTGCTCAACTTTTCGTTGTTCAAAAAAACGGTAGGCGATACGGAGTACGGCATAGGCTGGTTCCCGCTGGGCGGTTATGTGAAGATAGCCGGGATGATAGACGAGAGTATGGATAAGGAAGCCATGGCATTGCCCCCCGAGCCCTGGGAGTACCGGTCTAAGAAACCCGTGCAGCGGCTCTTTATCATGCTGGGCGGTATCATATTCAATATTCTTACGGCCATGGTCATCTATATGTTCGTATTTGGTATCTGGGGCGAAAAATACCTGCCCAACCAGAACGTGACCTTTGGCGTGGCAGTAGACAGCATAGGGGAGAGCATAGGTCTGAAGAGCGGTGACAGGGTGCGTACCGTGGACGGCGAACCCGTGATGCGATTCAACGACATCATTGTAAAAATTATTCTGCACAAAGAAGGCGGCACGATCGGCGTAACCCGCGATGGCCGTGATATGGAGATCCGCATACCGGAAGGCACCATTAGCAAGATTACTAAGGCCGGCAAGGGCACTATACTCATGCCCCGAGTACCCAGTGTGATAGATACGGTTCGGTCAGGTTCTATAGCTGCCAATGCGCACCTGAGGCGTAACGATAGTTTTATCTCGGTAAATGGCAGCCCTGCCTGTTTCAAGGATCAGTTCGACAAGCTGAAAAAAGAGAATTGGGACAAGCCTATGCATCTGGTCTTTGTGCGTGGCGGTGCGCTGGATTCTGTGGACCTCATGGTACCAAGGGATAGCATGGTAGGATTTATGGTGTACAGTATCCTGGACCCCAAAGAACGGTATTTTCATTTTGCGACCATAAAGTACAATCCGTTCGAGGCTGTGTTAAAAGGTTTTACCTACACTTACGACCGGTTTGTGTTCTACATACAGCAGTTCAAACTGTTCGGTTCCAAGGAAGTGAAGCTAAGTGAGAGTCTGGGAGGCTTTGGTTCCATAGCCAGTCTGTATTCGCCGGAGTTCGATATGCACGACTTCCTGATGTTCACAGCCTTTATTTCTATTGCGCTGGCATTTATGAATCTGCTGCCCATTCCGGGCCTCGATGGTGGCTATGTGATATTCCTGTTGTACGAGATCATTTCAGGCCGTAAAGTGAGCGAAAAAGTCATGGAGCGCACGACATCCGTGGGCCTCATCATTCTCCTCGCCCTGATGCTCTATGCCAACGGGCTGGATATTTTCCGACACTTTTTTAAGCACTAAGAATGTAAAAGACATTTCAAGACAAAGCCTCCGGATTAAAAATCCGGAGGCTTTGTCTTGGGTGGTGTTTTAAACACTAGCCTTACTTGATTGTTCTGACACAGACTATCGAGTCTGCCGGAGGCCTGTTGAAAAAGTGAATGAAACACCCGATTTGTCCCTAGTCATGCCCTTCAGGTCGTGTTGGCAAAAAAAAGAGTCTTTAACCGAATCTGAATACGAAATTTAGACTGACTCCCCAACTGGAGTTTAATACCTGACTTAAAGTCTAACTATTTTATCCGGGATTTTGTTCCCAATTTGAAAATTATTGTCAGATAGATGCTTCAAAATCCTTGCACCTCACAATAGATTTTCAGGTTAAAATACGGACAAGGTAGATTACCGCTTTTGATACTATTCATGAGTTAATATTTAAAATAATGCAATGTAAAAATCGATACATTATAGGTGTCGCAAAAAAGTAAAAACGCACATTGAATAAATTAGTTTGAT
>CAIYJV010000317.1 GCA_903926605.1 uncultured Bacteroidota bacterium | reverse complement strand
TATCAGTTTTTAAATACCTTTGCACCTCTTTAAACAACACATGGCCAAATCCATGTACAAAAACTGGCAATAAAATGAAAAAAGGAATTCATCCCGAAAGTTATCGTCTGGTGGTCTTCAAAGACACTTCAAACGACTCTACGTTTTTAACTCGTTCTACAGCTAATACCCGTGAAACGATCATGTGGGAAGACGGTAAAGAATATCCACTGGTAAAAGTGGAAATTTCAAACACTTCGCATCCTTTCTACACCGGTAAATCCATGTTTGTGGATACCGCAGGTCGTATCGAGAAGTTCCGCAAGCGTTACGAAAAGAAATAGTATGTCGCATCAGCGCATATTTGCATAGCCTTTAAAAAATCCCGACTTTTGCCGGGATTTTTTATTTTACACAATATTCAATGGCCGGATTCGGTTGTTTTCCGGCAGATTAAGTTGACTCACACAAATATGACAAATTACATCCTGTTTGATGATTTAGGCCGTGATCGCTTGTTTCCGTTCACGCGTACCAGACCCACAGCAGACATAAGGTGTGGAATTTTCACGAACAGAGAGCGCTGGGAGTTTTTTTTTAAGCAAACAACGTCAACGCTCACCCATGAGTCGCTTGCAGGCGTTTACCCTATTCAAGTTGGCCCTGATCAGATTTTTTTGAATGGAGCCTGGCTGGCTACACCGGGTTTACTCAAGCAGGTACTGTCTCTGGATTCCGGCAGTTGCATTATGGCGGGTGGCAACGTAGTGGCTATCCGAACTCATATTGCTGTTTCGGCGTATGACGAATTGGAAAAAGTTGCAGCCGCTTCGACCGTGACTCAATTTACAGAATCACTGCGCCGAATTGAACACTCCTGGGATATTTTCAGGCTGAATGGGCCTCAGATCGTTGCTGATTTTGAGTTGCTAACTTCAGGACGAAAAAGTGCCCCTTTGCCTGCCTCGGTGATGTGTTCAGGACTAGAACATATTTTTTTGGAAGAAGGTGCCGAAATAGGTTTGGGTAGCATTATAAATGCTTCAAAAGGACCTGTGTACATTGGTAAAAATGCGCACATTCTTGAAGGCGTAATGATACACGGCCCATTGGCGGTGTGCAGTGATGCAATCATAAAAATGGGCGCCAAACTATACGGAGATACCACTATAGGCCCGGGATGCAGGGCCGGTGGCGAGATAAACAATTCCGTACTCTTTGCGAACAGCAACAAGGGGCATGATGGCTACCTTGGCAACAGCGTGCTCGGCGAGTGGTGCAACCTTGGTGCAGATACCAATACCAGCAACCTGAAGAACAATTACGATACGGTAAAAGTACATAGTGAAAAGACAGGCAAACTGGAAAGCACCGGCCTCACCTTTTGCGGCTTGCTTATGGGCGATCATTCCAAATCGGGAATTAATACCATGTTTAATACCGGTACTGTGGTAGGCGTATCTGCTAATATTTTTGGGGGCGGGTTCCCACCCAAATTTATTCCTTCGTTTTCCTGGGGTGGCGCAGAAGGCTTGGAGACCTACCAGTTTGATAAAGCGATGGAAACCGCTACGAGGGTGATGGAACGCAGAAAGAAAAGACCATCTGACGCGGAAACGGCACTTTACCAGTATATTTTTAACCATACAAAGGATCAAAGAAAATAGTCTAGTAATTTTTAAAACTAACAGATCATGAGAAAGAAAATTGTTGCAGCAAACTGGAAAATGAACCTCGGCCTTAATGAAGGGTCCACACTTGTTAACGACATATTGAAAGGTTTACCCAAACTGGATGAAACCCGTCAGGTGGTCATTGCGCCAACCTACGTACACATTGGCCAAACAGCGGCCCAACTGGACGGCAAGGATTTTATAAGCCTCGGTGCGCAGAATTGTCATACAGAAGTATCCGGAGCTTATACCGGCGAAGTATCGGCACCCATACTGAAAAGCGCAGGTGTGAAATATGTGATACTGGGCCATTCTGAACGCAGAGAATACTGCAAAGAAACTGATGCCATGGTAGCCTCTAAGGTCAACCAGGCTCTGGCTAACGACATGAAAGCTATTTTCTGCTGCGGCGAACCCCTGGCTATAAGGGATGCTGGTACGCAGAACGATTATGTAGGTGCACAAGTGCAGGCCGGGCTGTTCCACCTGTCGGCCGAACAACTGAAAAACGTAGTAATAGCTTACGAACCTATCTGGGCCATTGGCACAGGCCGGACCGCATCGTCAGCACAGGCACAGGATATGCATGCGCACATACGCAGCGTATTGAGCGCCCAATATGGTGCTGCAGTTGCCGACAATATGAGCATACTTTATGGTGGCAGTTGCAAACCATCTAACGCAGCAGAACTGTTTGGCTGTCCGGATGTGGATGGCGGACTGATAGGTGGCGCTGCGCTGAAAGCGGAAGACTTCCTGGGTATCATCGCCGCGATGTAAAAAATGACTTTTGCTGGAGTCCGGGTTACTGAATACGGGTAGCCCGGACTTCGCTTTTGGGAACCCTTGAAATTACTGCCTGATAATATTCGTTGGGGTAATGACCACCGGGTGTCCAACTATCATTTACGCCAGGTTCATTGCCGGTGGGCATTCTCAATTTGTAGTTTTTGGGATCATCCACATCTATCCGCATCAGCCTGACACGGTCCAGCGAGCCGGGTTTCATGTACAGTTCCCGCTCCAATCCCCTCACGCTTCCTTTTGACTTAGCCAGAATTTCGTCCATTTGAGCCTTCGTGTATACGAACTGGCAGTCAGATTTGTCTCCCAACACTGCATTCGGCCTATTGTACACCTCTTCGGTTAGGACGAAAGATGCACCGTTTTTAAATTTTTTCAGGATAGACTTAATGTATTTTTTGGTGAGATATATTTCCGGTTGAGGCCTAAATCCCTTTGGCTGCGACAACACCGATCGCTGCGTCCACTTTTTTTGGTAAACCCCTTTTTGATAAATTATGGTTTGCGCACCTGCAAAACTCATTTGCAGGAAAAAAAATAAAAACAGAACCGGGTAGCAGGTGTTTTTCATAATATTTTTATTCTTCTTGCAACAAAAGTGCAGAAAAATTAAATACTTACAAAAAACAACATTTCGCCAAAGTTCGACGAAACATTCTTGGCTTTGCATGAATTATTTGTTTATGAACTAAATTTGGGGAATTATGTGTCGTATAAGAATTAAAAATTTTGGGCCAATAAAGGAGGGCTTTCTTGAGAATGATGGCTGGATGGACATCAAGAAAGTAACGATGTTTACAGGTAACCAGGGGAGTGGTAAGAGTACGGTGGCGAAGTTGATATCTACGTTTATGTGGATGGAGAAGGCCCTTAACAGAGGTGATTTATTCCTTTATAATCCGGAAACTTTAAAGGAATTATTAGACTGGTGTGGTTTGTTATCATATCTTAAAAACAATACAGAAATAGCCTATATCGGCGACAGGTACCAAATAATTTTCGTTAATGAAACACATTCAATCTGGGCTGACATTGTGGTTGGTTCAAAATTTCATGTACCAAAGATTATGTATGTTCCGTCAGAACGAAATTATTTCACTTCAATTCCTGGTACATTTGGAATATCGGATTTGCCGAAGCCTCTGTCTGAGTTTGGTGTCGAATTGCTGAAATCACAAAGTGCACTTGATGGAATAACTTTGAAACTCCCTATAAACAATTTGCAATTTCAATATAGATCTGGGAATTCATTTGTTTCCGGCAAAGATTTTGAATTAAATCTTTTGAATGCGGCAAGTGGATTACAGTCTTTTATACCGTTGTATTTAGTGTCAAATTATCTTGCAAAAAAGATTCAAAATGGTACTAGGTTTTTAGGTCAGGCGATTTCTGATTTGTCGCCAAGTCAAAAAGTCAAGCGGGATTTCGAAATTAATAGGTTGTTGTCTGAAATGGATGACACTATTAATGAAAATGAGCAAAGAGACAAAACAATAAATGAAATTTACAATAAATATCACAATAAGTGCTTCATAAATATAGTGGAAGAACCAGAGCTTAATTTGTTTCCAACTTCACAAATGGAAATTCTTTATAGCTTACTTGAATTCAACAACATGAATGAAGGCAATAAATTGATTATGACGACTCATAGTCCGTTTTTAATCAACGACCTCACTTTATCAATTGAAGCCAATAACCTTTTACAGAAAATCAAAGATGCTGGCAAGGAAGGCGAGCTAAATGAAATGGTACACCATATTGTACGCAAGGAAAGTACGGTAAACGGTGTTGACGTTGCTATATATGAAATGGATGAAGTGACTGGTACAATTTCGCTGCTTGGAAATTACAACGGATTGCCGTCTGACGAAAATAAACTCAATGAAGAATTGGGGAGCGGGAATGAATTATTTGCAGAACTTTTGGAAATTGAGCAGCAATTATGAATTTTATCACTCTTCAGGAAGTGGAAGCAGCCTGCCAGACGAAAACGAATAAAAAACTTTTCGGCCTTTGCGATGACTCGCATCCTGCGAAGAATCCGGCCTACATAAATGAAAATGACGGCTCAAAATGGATTGCGGTCGTTGTAAACGAGCACCGTTTTAATGTTGTATTTACGGCGGTTGACCATTGTATTGAGACCAATATACCAGCCGGCACTACGGATTACAGGTGTGATGGCGTTTTATCTTACGATTCAACAGTGATTTTTGTTGAACTAAAAGAACGCCCTGCAAAGGGAAACGCTTGGGTTCTTGATGCGG
>CAIYJV010000316.1 GCA_903926605.1 uncultured Bacteroidota bacterium | reverse complement strand
TGGCCCATTCTGCTGTTGTGGTGCAGATGCACTTTGCTCAGCTCCTCATTTTCAGCTACAAGGTCTACAAGTGCCTTGGTGCTCACGGCGTATGTGTTGGGTTCACCCTGACTGCCTACCGCTGTCAGCATTCCTATGATGTTGCCACCGGCGTCTACCACCGGAGATCCGCTCTGTCCGTATGTTGCAGGTAGCTCCAGTGTATATTGTAGTTTGTCGCCTTCAAAACCATTTCTCGAACTCACATAGCCTTCATTATATACTTCTTCGTCTACGGGATAGCCTAAAGAGAAAATGCGTGCACCAATAGGGGCTTTCACGCCGGCGATGGTATAAGGCAGATCGTTTTTACTGAACTTAAAATTTTTCTTGTCTATTTTCAGTATGGCAATATCAGATTTTTCATCGTGGCAAACCAACGTTGCCTTGAAGTAAACCCCATCGCTGTTCAGGATATAGACCGAATCAAAATTGCCGTGATTCACCACATGCGACGCCGTAACGAAGTACCCATCGTTGGTGAGCGCAAAACCGGTACCGGTGATTTTTACTGCCGATGCCGAAGGGGCAGGGGTTATAACGGCATTTTTCTTGATATTCTCTATTGCGTCGGTATTGTTCTTCAGGCCGTTCTTAATGTGTTCTACTTCGCGGCTGATGGTGTTGTACTGAGAATCGTTTTTCTTGAGTGTAGGTGTCAGACTCCAGTATGTAACCGTAGAAGTAATAATTGCAACCGAGGCGGCCACCGCAGCCGTGCGCCAGGCACCTGCAGGTAGCTTCACCACCTTGTTAAACAATCTGCGCGATGGGCTGAGCGACTGCTCCGCCTGAATAGCGCCTACCATTTTTCTGAATTTTTTTTGCTTTCCCGATTTGCTCAGCGCATTCAGGGTATTCAAGCAATCATTAAACTCTGCAGCATATTCAGGATCCGCATCCCTTCTTTGCTGCAACACCAGCCTTTCCTCCTGCGTCAGGGAATTCTTCAGAAATAATTCTGCTGTTTCCCATATATTCCTGTTCATTTGCATGCTTTTTCATTTTTACCGTACCTGCATCGTAAAGAATATTTTCTTTAGCCGTGCCAGACACTTATACTTTTGATTTTTGGCGTTTTCCGCATTTGTATATCCGAAATCCGCCGATATTTCCTGCATCGTTTTGTCGTCGTGATAATACGCTTTCAGCAACGATCTGCAGGGTTCTCCTATTTGTTCCAGAGCCTGGTCCAACTGATCATAATGTACTTCCCGCTCCTCATGTACCTTTATCTCGTCATCGTAACCAGTAACGGTATCTTCCAGTGTCCCCGTATCTTCCCAAAGTACCGAAGGGTCTCTGCCCAATTTTTCGAGCTTTTTGTACCAGAAGTGTTTGCCAATAGCAAACAAATAGGTAGAAATACTACTGGTAAGCTTAAAGTCGGTACCCTGAACCTTCCCAAACAAAACCATCAATGCTTCCTGAAAAATATCGGCCGCATCTGCTTCAGCCCCACCTTTTTTTATGATCCACCCTTTTATAATAGGGTAGTTCTTCTTATAAATTTCGGTGGTTACCTCCCTGTCTCCCGCAGCGAGTG
>CAIYJV010000315.1 GCA_903926605.1 uncultured Bacteroidota bacterium | reverse complement strand
TATTACAGTTTACCCCGGCACCAACCCGCCTGGTTGTAGCATCAACGACGTGGTGAATCTGCATGTTGCACCCAATGATTTTACACTGGGTAACAATGATACGGTGATTTGTCTCGGCAAGTCGGTACAGGCGATCGTAACGGGTAGCACAGAATTTGGTTACACCTGGAGTCCTACCTCAGGCGTATCTATATACAATATACCCAATCCGGTGCTGACGCCCACGGTGTCTACAACCTATACCGTAACAGCGAGCTATTCACCCCATTGTCCGGATATGCACCATCATTTCTACATAGAAGTAGATACGCTGGCGCACCCGATCACAGTAACCGACACTACCTGTTTGGCGCTGCCAGATACGGTGAACCTCAGGTTCCCCAATTCGAATACCTATACCTTTAACTGGGTTCCCACTGCACCCGCGCTGAATATTTGGGTGCACGACTCAACGAGCGCTAATCCATACCTGTTGCCAACAGCTACCGGTACATTCTCATGGAATGTGATCGTGAGCCCAAGGGCTAAGGATTGCTCTGTGAGCGATGTGGTAAATCTGCTGGTTACCCCCAATTCGTTTACCATCACGCCTACGGTAGCCACCGTTTGTTTGGGCGGACAGGTTGCGGTAATGGGTGTACCTTATCCGCTGTTCAGTTACCAATGGGTACCGTCGGCAGGCATTCCAATATCAGACATCATCAATCCTGTTATTACTGCAGATACTTCAGCATTGTACGTGGTATCTGCCTACTTCCGCAAGTGTCCCGTGATGCGCGATACGCTTAGGATAACAGTAGAACCGAACCCAACAGTATTTATGGGCGGCGACCGCTCTATGTGCGAATACGATACCATGCATTTGATGGCCTCCGTAATACCGGGCTGGTATGGCAGTTACAGCTATAGCTGGACACCTGCTACCAGTCTGAACGTGGCTAACACGCAAAACGTAGTGTATGTGGATACAGTGACACAGAAGGTAGTAGCGACGGTGACCACGCCTAACGGTTGTAAGGGTGCTGACTCTGCGCTGATCACGGTATATCCCGGCAACTTCCTGACCGCACCCATACTGCCACAGGACTTCTGTCCCGGTGATTCTGCAAGGGTTACGATATCAGGTGCATCCAGTTACTACTGGCGTCCGGTATTGTATCTGTCAGACAGTTTGTCTCCGACCCCGATCATCAAGCCCATTACTTCAGGGTTGTACTCTGTGGTGGGAACGAGCGTTTATGGATGTAGGGATACGCTGACCTTCAGCGTGAACATTCACCCCGCGGCGACTATATTCCTGCCCGATTCAGCAACAATCTATTCAGGCGAGAATTATGCATTGCTGCCACAAAGCAATTGCGTGAATTTTACCTGGTATCCTACTTTCGGGCTCACGAACTCAATGATCATGAACCCGGTTGCACAGCCGGATATGTCCATCAAGTACTATGTGAACGGTATCACGGAATGGGGTTGCTCGACAAAGGATTCCATCACGCTGATCATGGATCCGACCACGCAGTTGGCTCTTCCCAACGCATTTACACCGGGTAACGGAGTGAATACGGAATTTAAGATTCTGAAGCATGGATCGGCTACGCTAAACTACTTCAGGATTTATAACCGCTGGGGCGAGATGATATTTGAGACTACCAACATAGATCAGGGCTGGAACGGTAACTTCAAGGGTGCTCCACAGCCGGTAGGCGTATATATTTGGATCGTGGAAGCCGTAACCAACGATGGCACTGGTACTGTATTTACCAAACAAGGTAATGTAACACTACTACGATAATAATTTGATTTTTTTGAAATAGTCAAGGCTCTCATTTGGGGGCCTTGACTATTTTAAAGAAATGCTGAAACCTGTCATTGTTACGTACTTAGAAGCATTTCTTGCGTATATTTGTTGTTACACATAATGGGTGAACACATGCAGTTAGCACAACGGTTGAATAGTATTTCTGAGCCACAGACAATTAAGATGGCGAAGATGAGCCGGGAATTGAAGGCGAATGGAATAAATGTAATAGACTTGAGTTTGGGCGAACCAGATTTCCGCACACCGGAGTATATCTGTGCCGCTGCCAATAAGGCCATTGAAGACGGATTTACCAAATACACACCAGTGTCGGGTATGCCAGACTTGCTCGAGGCCATAAGCATAAAGCTGAAAAGGGACAACAATCTGGATTATAGCACAAAGGAAATTATAGTAAGTACAGGTGCGAAGCAGTCACTGGCGAATGCTGTGCTGAGCCTGGTGAATCCCGGTGATGAGGTGATAATCCCGGTTCCGTATTGGGTTACCTACAGTTCGCTGGTTACTTTTGCAGGCGGTATTCCCGTATTCATCAATTGTGGCATCGAAGACCACTACAAGCTCACACCCGAAGCGCTGGAAAAACATATTACACCTGCTACAAAGCTCTTTATGTATTCATCGCCGTGTAATCCTTCCGGAGCCGTATACAGCAGGGAAGAATTAAGAGGACTGGCCAACGTATTTATGCGCTACCCGCACGTGGCCATCATCAGCGACGAGATCTATGAGTTTATCAACTACAATGGCCGTCATGAAAGCATAGCCCAATTTACCGAGTTGCGCGACCGCGTAATTGTGGTGAATGGAATGTCTAAAGGTTTTGCAATGACCGGCTGGAGGCTGGGCTATATGGCGGGTCCTGCGGACATTGTTCAGGCTTGCGACAAAATTCAGGCTCAGTTCACGTCAGGTGCGAATTCTATTGCACAAAAGGCCTCTGTGACTGCACTTCTGGGTGACCTTTCCGCCACCGGGAAAATGGTTGAATCTTTCAGACAACGCAGGGATTTTATTATCGGCGCACTCAAGAAAATGCCCGGAGTACTTGTAAACGATCCCGGCGGCGCTTTCTATGCATTCCCGGACATCAGTTCGTTTTTTGGAAAAAGCAATGGAGGCATCCGTATCAATAACGACGACGATATGGCAATGTACCTGCTCAACACTGCCCATGTGGCAACCGTTTGCGGTACGGCGTTCGGCGCCAACAAGTGCATACGCATTTCTTTCGCCGCTTCTATGACTTCGCTTATGGATGCAATGGAAAGAATGTCTGTCGCGCTGGCCGAACTAAAGTAGCCTTTTTCTGATTTTATCAGGATGCAAGAACCTGTGTATTATTTTCCCATGTGGTTCTGAAGCGTTACTGTGCGCACAATCACTTTTGCATACACTGAGTCCAGCTCTTCAGGGTTTGCCTTGCACCATTCCAGATTGGCCATAAGTTGATCTTGTGTAAGGTGATAATGTTGCATAATGGCCTGATAATAGTAGTTGAGCGAGTCTACGTTTTTACCCATATCCTTGTGTGCTGTATCTCTTATCTGTGCGCAGTAAGTCTCTGCGAAATTGATGTCGGCCAGCAGTTTTTCAAGGTCTTTTGGGGGCAGTGGTTTGAAGTTGGGTTTGCACGCCAGAAACAACAGAGCCGCGATGAGAAACAGTCCGGTTTTTTTCATGCTTATTTCATGCTATTGTATTTGGCGGCGTTTGGCACATCCATCGAGTTAAGTAAAATAATGTAGGGACCCCGCTCTGTTTTTGGCGCCATTGCGAGAATGTGAAGATACTCGTCACTTTTGGCGTTAAAAAGAAACTGGATAAGTATTGAACTTGGATTTTCTTTGTTTACCTGCGACAGTTTTTTCAGCCCGTTCAGTATGCGGTTTCGGGCTTCGGTTGGCTTGGTGTACATGCTGTCCAGACCCTCGCGGTGCAAAGAGTACCAGGTACTGCGTACATCTGCAAAGCGTGTGTTGAGCAGCTGGTCAATGAGCCAGTAGCGGTTGCGCGTGTTTTCCACAGGTTTCCAGCCCGAAATGGATTTTCCCGATTCCGGTGAATTGCTTACCACGTTCTGCGCCTTTTTTAGCTCATTGCTGCCACCTTCAGGCGCGAAACTGTCATAGTCAAGTCCAATGACCAGGTAAGAATAATAGGCAAGAATAGCGGTAAGGTTTGAGGATAGCGGATCTGTTCCCGACCCCTGATTGTCGTCGAAATGCAACGGATTGAATTGGGTGTATTTGAACTGTATGTCCTTGTCCACATAGTTTACAAGCGTGCTGTTGTAACTGGCATTATATACCGGGCGGGTAGCCTGTATGCTCATGGTGCCGGAATAGGCATCTACGTCTCCGCCTACGTTGTTGGCTGTAAGGTTGAACATGATGTTCACGTCAATTTTTTCTACTGGTGCAAATTCATCGGTCGTCCATTTCTGCGAATTCATGAATTCATTCAACGACTTCTGCATCGAATTGAATACCTGCTGATCCACGCCGGTTATCTTGTCATGCATTACAGTGACCTTGCAATTCAGTTCCTGTGCTGTGGTTGCAGCCGTAAAAAAAAGAAAGACGCCCAGCAACAGCGCAATAGCACGGTACTTCTTGCCGTGGGTTTGGCCAGTCCATGTTGCACTGCTAAATCCAGACTCGTGCATGCATAGAAAATCACTTCGCATTTCGCATCTCGGTTATCTGGTTAATAATGGCATCGGCGGTTTCTTTCTTGGACAACAATGGCAAAGCGCAGGTTTTGCCATTGCGGGTAAGCACCGTGACTTTGTTGGTATCATGTCCGAAGCCAGCGCCTTCATCTTTCAGCGAATTCAGTACGATCATATCGGCATTCTTTTGTTCCAGTTTTTGCGCCGCGTGTTGCAGTTCGTTATTTGTTTCCAGCGCAAAACCAATTAACGATTGGTCGTGCCTTTTTATTTTACCCAGCGATGCGAGAATGTCCTGTGTTTTCACAAGTTTAAGCGTCAGCTCCTGGTCTTTCTTTTTTATTTTTTCGGTGGCAGTATCTGCGGGTTTGTAGTCGGCTACTGCAGCCGCTAGTATGGCTATATCGCATTCTGCGAACGATGCATGGCATGCATTATACATTTCCTCGGCGCTTTCTACTTGTACCAGCTTTATGTTTTTCCCGGTTATGGCAAGGTGTATTGGGCCGGCTACCAGAGTCACGCTGGCTCCTTTTTCAGCAAGGCTCTCTGCGAGTGCCACCCCCATTTTGCCGGTCGAAAAATTTCCGATAAACCGTACAGGATCTATTTTTTCAAAGGTTGGTCCGGCGGTTACCAGTGCATTTAGACCACTGAGCGGCAATTTTTGCCCGCCAAACCATTTTGCAAGATGGTCGGTTATCTCTTCAGGCTCAGCCATTCTGCCGGGTCCGGAAAGACCGCTGGCCAGTTCCCCGTTTCCTACCGGAATCAGTCTGTTGCCATACGAAAGCAGTTTTCCCAGATTGGCTTTGGTAGAAGGGTGAGCCCACATGTCTTCGTCCATTGCGGGCGCTATCCATACAGGGCAGCGTAGCGACAAATACACGGCGCACAACAAATTGTCGCAGATGCCGTTGGCCATTTTACCCATGGTATTTGCACTGCATGGGGCCACCAGCATGGCGTCAGCCCAAAGGCCCAACGCTACATGGTTGTTCCATTCAGCGCCGTTGGTCATGTCGGTCAAAACAGGGTTTTTTGACACCGTCGCCAATGCCAGAGGGCTCACAAAGTCAGTCGCAGCCTTTGTGGCCACCACACGAACTTCCGCGCCGGCTTTAACCAACAGTCTTACCAGATGCGGCGTTTTGTAGGCCGCTATACTACCGGTGATTCCTAAAATAATTTTCTTGCCCGATAAAGACATAAATCTGAAATTATTTGCAAGTTACACCCTTTGCCATTGTGTTCAAAATCAATGCCACCGCATGGTTCACAGTTTCGGGCTTCTAAGGATTCAGGCCGGGAAAAGGGTGTAGATTTCTCCATACGCTGAAACTGTCTGCTTCTGGCGCGTGGAATTTGAGCCATGCGCTGTGGCTTAGTGCATCTTCGGATTCGCCAAATAACCATTCATTATACACATCAAACCAGCCCTCGCGCAACATAAGGTCCTGGTATGCATATAATGGAAATGGTGCAATCGGTTTCTGATTGTACCACGACATCAGGAAACGGATGCGAAGCATAGCCAGATTTTCGGTCGTTATGCCATCGCTTACCACTGGTGCTAGTTTCTTCATGATGTCGTTGGTTTGTTCGGTACAATCGCAAAAGGCTTCCAGCCGCACGCGTTTCCGAGTACCGGTTGCGCCCGACTGTTGATAAAACAAACGATATGCCGAAAATATCAACTTTTTTGTCTCGCTTACCACACTGGTGTCTGCGACCGGATGGTTCACCATCAGTTCTCCGCAGAGTATAGCATCTGTGTACATGGCATGCGCCATATAGGTTTTGGCCAGTTCGTAAAGATTGCGTTGTGGGGCGTTTTTTTTCAATGCGCCTTTTTTCCATTCACGTACCGCCTTTTTTGCCTTTCCGCCTTCTTCCAGACACTTTCCGCGTATTGCATAAAGTCCACCGGAGTCGGGGAACGCAGAAAGGGCCTTTCTTATGGTGACCATTGCCTTCTTTTGCTTCTCTGCCCGCAGTTGGCTTTCTGCCAGCAATTCGTACCAGTGTGCAGAAAGTCTGGAGCGGTCAGGGTATTTTAGTAATGCTTGTTCAGCCTGCTCATATTGGTGGAGCATAAAAAGCGACAAGGCCAGGTTATAGCACACATCTGCGTCGCTGGGCGTCAGTGTTTGCAACTGGCCAAATACCTGAGTGGCGTCCTTCCAGTCGCCGGAACGCTGGTAGTCCTGGCCGTGCAGGTACATTTGTTGCAATTCAGGAGATGACTGGATTTGTGCCGATGCTAAAATGCCGTGCAATGCAATTGTCGGCCAAACGAAACAAATCCTAAGTAACAGTGATTTCTTCATCTCGAAGCCGGGCTCCGTTTTAACATTTTGTGAACTGTAAAATTACGACACAATAAAGTGGTAACTTGCATATCCGGAAATAAACAATCAGATCAAGTATGGAAACGAAAGGCAAGATCAGAAGCATCGGGGTTCTTACGTCAGGTGGTGACAGCCCTGGTATGAATGCGGCTGTGCGGGCGGTAGTGCGTAGTTGCACGTATTTCGGTTTAGACGTATATGGCATTCGTCGTGGCTATCAGGGTTTGATAGAAGGTGATGTGTTTAAAATGAAAACCACCGACGTGTCGGGCATTCTGCAACGTGGCGGTACTATTTTGAAAACAGCGCGCAGTAAGGAATTTATGACACCCGAAGGCATGCGCAAAGCCTATGACGAAGTGACCAAGCACCAAATAGGCGCACTGGTACTTCTGGGAGGCGATGGTACACTACGTGGAGCTACAAAATTTTTTGAAACGTATAATATTCCTGCGGTCGGCATACCTTGTACCATAGACAAGGACCTTGTAGGTTCTGATTACACAATAGGATTTGATACGGCTGTAAATACGGCCATGGAAGCGATAGACAAAATAAAGGACACCGCAGAAGCGCATGATCGGGTGTTCGTGGTGGAAGTGATGGGGCGAGATGCCGGCTATATCGCACTGAACAGTGGTATAGCCTGCGGCGCGGAAGACATCCTGATTCCGGAGGAAATAACCAATATGGAAGAGGTGCTCTACCGGATCTACAGCGACGAGCGAAGAAAAAAAACTGTACACATTATTGTGGTGGCTGAAGGCGATGAACTGGGTGGCGGAAAGGCCGTTTCCGATGCGGTGATTGCCCGTTTCCCCTGGCTAGATGTGCGCCTGTGTATTTTGGGGCATATACAACGCGGTGGTTCGCCAACCTTTGCCGACAGAGTCCTTGCTTCGCGGTTGGGATATGCCGCCGTAAAAGCACTTGCGGAAGGAAAAACACAGGTAATGGCTGGAGTGATAAATGGTGTAGTGGAATATACGCCCTTCGCCAACGTGATAAAGGGAAGTACTCCCATTACAGCCGATATGCTCGAAATGATAAGGGTTTTGTCGGTATAGGTTACCAGTCTTTTATTAAAATAAAAAACAAATAAACGGTATTTTATATTGGGGCAGGGACTGCTGTGATTGTCTAACCACTTCTGCCCCAAAAATCGTGGATAATGATTTCCTGAAATTCGATAAAAAATTGTTTATTTTTACCGCTAGTCCAAGGTCAACGACGTTGGTAGAGATATTTTTTTACTATGATTTTTCGCTCGTCCCATCCCCAAAAGTTAGTCCACATAGGTGGAGTGGGCGCGATGCGTGATTTTGGTCGTGGCCTTTTCATTTTGGTCTTGTTGTTGTTGCAGGCCTCCGGGCTTTTTGCTCAAAATGAAAAGCGCGTCATAGATTCAATTTCCCGGCAGATAAAAGTAATAAGGGCGGATACCACAAGGGTAGATCTATACTGGCGCTTAGCTGAAAACTTCAAGGAAATAAATCCGGATACCGCAATAATTATCGCTACCGAAGGATACAAACTTGCAGAAAAAATCAACGCCGTTGAGCTGAAAGGTAAGTTGAACATGGAGTTTGCCGGGTGTTACAAAAAAAAATCAGAATACAAAACGGCTTTAGGTTTTTACCAAAGGGCGCTGTCGTGCTATAAAGAATTGCCAGACGATTTTAAAAACAAGAATTCACTTGTAGCGAAAGCTTATGACGGTATTGGAGTTATTTATCATAGTGTACTTGATGATAAAGACAGCGCAGTAATATTTCATACGCTTGCTTTGAAACTTTTTGAGGGCGAAAACGACACCAGCAAAATTGCCGAAGAATACACCGAACTGGCCAATATTTGCTTCGATAAAGGAGAATATAAAAACGCGATCTCTTACCATTATCAGGCGCTGAAACTTTTGCAGCAAAAAAAGTCAGACAAGTTGGGTATAGCCAACACAAGCCTCAATATTGGCAATGTGTGTTCCATGCAGGGAGACTATGTCAAGGCCCGGCAGTACATGATGAGTGCGTTGGGGATTTTTGAGTCCATGTTGGCGGAAAAGAAAGATGACCGAATTTCTAATGCAGCCGGGAATTGTTTGTTTTCAATTGCTGGGCTTTACATTGCTCAGAAGCAATACGATAGTGCATCTATCTACTATGAAAAGTCATTGGCGCTTTACAAGGAGAGCGATTTTAAAGAGGGTGAGATTGCCACTCTTTCCGGAATTGGGCAGGTAAGTACTTTCAACCGCGACTACCAAAAAGCGCTGGAAAACTACTTCCGTGCATTGACGATGCTGCAGGAACTGGACATAAAAAGTTCTATCTGTGCCACACTCGGCAATATTGGAGAAGCCTATCTGGCCGTGTATAATGATACCGGGAAAACGCTGAAAACCGGATCGCTGGTCACTGCGTCCAAATCGGCCAATCTTTCCAAGGCTATTGAGTACCTGACCAAGGCACTTACAATGGCCAAGGAGCAGGAAGACAAGGAAAGCGTAAAAGAATTCAGCCAGTACCTGTCTGAAGCATACAAACATAAAGGTGACTACAAAAACGCCTACGAAAGCTATTTGTTGTTTGCTGCCGCAAAGGATACACTGAGTGCTCAGGACGCCAAAAAACAATTGCTCAAGCAGGAGACCGAAGCACACAAGGAGATTCTCGACAAGGAAACAAAACTCAATTTGCTGACCATCGAGAAAAACAAGAACGAAGCGAAGTTCTTGTATGTGGGTATGGCCTTGTTGCTATTCATCATCGGTTTGGTGGTGCGTAGTAACATGAAGCAGAACAAGTCTAACAAGATCATCACCAAGGAAAAGAAAAGATCGGACGAATTGCTGCTGAACATCCTTCCTGCGGAAGTGGCCGAAGAATTGAAGGACAAGGGCAGTGCGGAAGCCAAGTATTTCCAGGAAGTAACGGTGTTCTTCTCAGATTTTGTGGGCTTTACCAAGGTGTCTGAGCGGATGACGCCGCAGCAACTGGTAAATGAACTGGATGCTTGCTTCAAGGGTTTTGACCACATCATGACCAAGTACAACATTGAAAAGATAAAGACGGTGGGCGATGCCTACCTGGCCGTATCTGGTCTGCCAATGGGAGATCCTAACCACGCCGAAAAAATTGTGAAGGCTGCGTTGGAAATTCGTGATTTCCAACTGGAGCGCAAGCGCCTGATGGGCGATATGACTTTTGAGGTACGCATTGGCGCGCATAGCGGTAGCGTAGTAGCCGGGATTGTGGGGGTAAAAAAATTCGCTTACGATATCTGGGGTGATACGGTAAATACCGCCGCCCGTATGGAGCAAAATAGTATGCCCGGCAGGGTAAACATCAGCGAAGACACCTACCAACGGGTCAAGGATAAATTCAGTTGCGAGTTCAGGGGTAAAATACAGGCCAAGAACAAAGGGGAACTAAGTATGTACTTCGTAAATAATTCTACTACCGAAGATGCCTGACTTCAGACCTCGTTACTGAAAAACAATTGAAGGCTTTGTAATTTTGCCGCTGAGTTTATTTTTGTTTTCAGTTCGTATCGGGTAAACCCTGAAATTTGTTTTGCCCATGGGAGTATTTGTCAGGTCATTTTATGTGTTTGTATTTGTCCTGGGCTCTTTGTTCCTGCATGCAACAAGTTTTGCAACATCGCGTTCGGTGGCAACCCAATCTGGCGTTTCTATTAGTACACACGCACAGGGCCATATATTGGTTTTAAAAGCGGGAAACGGGCCTTTTTCACGTTGGGCAAATGCTCATTTCAAAGACCGCCAGAAACCGCTATTGTGGTTGTTTTTTGAATCGTTTTTTCTCGGTATCCTGGCGGTCTTTACGCCCTATGTGTATGCCATCCTGCCGCTTACGCTCAACTATATTTCCGTGATCAGCAAAAATAGGGGACATGTGTTGCGCAACAACATTTTCTATGCTTTGTCGCTCATCTCCATATTTCTGGCGCTGGGTCTCATTCTGTCTGTGATCGTCACCACCACAGGATTCTATCAGTTTGCCGACCACTGGCTGTTCAATCTTATTTTCTGTAGGATATTCCTTATGCTGGGCCTTTCCTTTCTGGGCGCGTTTGAAATAAACCTGCCGGTGAAATGGGCCCAGAAAATAAATTCAAAAGCCGGACTGGACAGTTTTAAGGGTATATTTTTTATGGCTTTGTCACTGCCTGTATTAACGATATCTTCTACCGGGCCCATAGCCGGGCTGGTGCTTTTGTTTGCCGGGAAAGGCGGATTTTTAGGGCCGTTGACCGGGATGCTGGGCTTCTCGTTTGGTTTTGTTCTTCCCTTTGTATTTCCCGTTTTTATCAACCTGATTTCTAAATCTATTACCTGGCTGAATCATGTAAAGGTTCTGCTTGGTTTTTTTTCGCTGTTGTTGTGTCTCAAATTTCTTTCCAATGCCGATATTGCGCTAGACTGGAATCTGATTGACAACGATATTTTTATTGTTATGGTGATGTGCTTGGCGGGAATGATGGGCTTGTACATGTTGGGTTATGTACGTCTGTCTAACGATTATTTGCACATTCAGAACGTGTACGGGCAGGACTATGTGTCTATTTCCAGATTGGTACTGGCCATAGCGTTTTTGTCGTTTTCTGTTTACCTGCTGCCCGGCCTTTGGGGTGCACCCTTGTATCATGTTCAGGCTTTCCTGCCACAATCCAGATAGTTTTTAGGTGCTGGACCGTAAAAGCTACGGACCGGCAAAGCACACATGTTTGCCGGTCCATAGCAAATACTATTTGGAGTCCTGTACTTTGCAAGTCTTTATACCGAACAAAGTATACAATGGACAAAAACTAATGAGGCTGGTGAGTACAAATATGCCAGCAACAGCCAGCAATACAATGCCAAATGTGCCTGTTACTGTGTGTGTCAGGTAAAGTGCCGCAGCTACTACCGCGATCAGGATGCGAATGGCGCGGTCTGCGCCTCCCATGTTCTTTTTCATTTGTTGGATTGGTTTTTTGTGAACGATCAGCCGGTTGTTTCATCCGGTATTTCACAAATGTAGAACCCTGCAAATGCGTGTTCTGTACCAAATGTCACACAAGCAAAATTTTGTTTCGCGACAGCCTTACAACCCCAGCATTTTCCATTTGTTTCAATATGCGGCTCACTACTTCGCGGGTGGTAGCCATTTCGTCGGCAAGTTGCTGATGGGTTACCGGTAGTTCACGCGTGTGGTATAGCACCGCTTTCTGATTCAGAAGTTGCAAAAGCCGTTCGTCCAGTTTTTGAAAAGCCAGTGAGTTCACAGTCTCCAGTAGTTCTTCAAACCGGGTTTCATAAAGGTTGAAGATAAAATCGCTCCATTCGGGATATTCCGCAAGCCAGGCTCCTGCTTTGTCTATAGGTATCAGTAGCAGTTCGGCGTCTTCTTCTATCACGGCTCTTACCTTGCTCTTCTTTGCGTGTATACCGGAAAGAAAAGACATGATGCAGCTCTCTCCCGGCTTGATATAATACAACAGTATTTCTTTATAGTCCTGGTCTGTACGAATCACCTTTACACTGCCTTTTTTCACGATCGGCAGTACCTTGATATAACTATCAATTTCCAGTATGGTAGTACCCGCGTCGAAGCAGCGCGAAATGCCAAATTCATTTACTTCTTCATTTAGTTTCGAACGGAACAAAGGACAATCCATAGGTATCGGTTTCGGAGGGCGTTTTCAGTTCGTAAGATAGGCAATAACACAGAAAAAGGACACCCGGACCCTGGTCCGGGTGGATAAAGTTTTGGGCTCAGGAGCTAGCGCGCTATAACAATTTGTTGCCGTCCGGCCAGATTTCCTTTGGCAAACACTTCGAGTATGTAAATACCCGCCCGAAGGCCGTTGGCTGTAATAGTGATACCGGCACCGGTATTGGTCATATTTTCCTGGGACCATGCCGTACGTCCTGTTACGTCGGTTAGCTGCATGCTAACTAAAGGGTCGCTAATACGATTCAGTGTTACCACAAAACTGCCTGTGGTGGGATTGGGCGCCACACTAATTCCGTCGCTGGAAAAAGGTGCGATGGTGGGCACTAACGTGGGCAGCATGGCGCTCCACAGACTCCTGCCAAAGGTGGCTGCCCAAATCTCTCCCGCGCCATAGTTTATTTCCAGATCAATGACTGCGACTGCCGGTATGCCATTAGAATTAGGTATCCAGGATGTCATGGTACTATCCCTGTAATACACACCAGTTTCTGTGCCGGCATACATTTCGCGTGTTAGTTTATTGATTGCAATGCAATGCACAGGCATATCTGGTATGCCTGCGTCGAATGGATGCCAACCACCGGTGCTGGTCCACTCTGAAATGTGGTTGGCGCCATAGCCGCTGAATGTAACCCAGATGTGATCTGCATTCCTGGGGTCCGCAACCACATCCGAAACATGAACAGACGAATACGGTACCAGTAGGTCGGTCCAGGAAGTCCCATTGTTCCGGGTATAGTGCAGCGGAGTGCCGTAATAGTCTTCAGACACATAAATAGTATTGGAGTCTGCCTCTGTAAGTGCTACTTTGGAAAGGGTATTGGTGAAGTCGGGTGAAAGAGCCGTCCAGGAGCCTCCCTGATTGCCAGACTTAAATACGGCATTGTATCCGGCAACCAGACAAGTGTGGCAACCAGGCTCTATCATAAAAGGGGTTACCCATGAGCCGGATCCTTCCACGCTGCCTCCCGATATGTTCATTGAAATGTCATTTGCAGTCAGGTCTGGTTGTGACGCTGTAGGGTCTATGATATCAATGTACCCGTATTCTGATGAGGAATAGCCCACAGTACTGTCTGTGTAATCCAGTTGCGACCACATGCCATCGCCACCATCGGCCTCTTCATAAAGTCCAGGCCGGATTAGTTTAGTACCCACGTCTTGAGCGCCAGCAATAACAAAGGGTGCAATTGGACTCACGCCTACTCCGTAAAATTCTGTGATGCCCATTCGGTTGGTCAGATTGCGCCACGTACCCGAACTGGTAGGGTTGTAGGCGCTGTAAACGCCACCATCGTTGGTTTCAAAAAATCTTACAGGGCACAGGGGATTGAACGTCATACAATGTTTGTCTGCATGAATCACTTTTACTCCGGGAGCATCCTGTGTCCACTGGTTCAAAATGGTCCAGGTTGTGCCGCCGTCGGTAGACTTCCAGGCGTTCACGCCGCCTATATACACCACACTGGCATTGACTGGGCTTATGGCTATTGGCAGATCGTACCAACCCTGCCCGCCACAATCCGATGCGTTGGCGCTCCAGCCCAACATATTGTGAACACCTGTGCAGCCTCCTGAATAAAGAATTGAAAAAGAAAGCCCGGCATCAATTGATTTGTAAATGCCCTCCAGCCCATCGGCGTTAGAGCCGCTTGAAGCCGAGCACAAGGCCATTACCATGTTCACGCTGGCTGGAGTTACGGCAACAGATACCCTGTCTACATCGGTAAAACTGGTTATCTGAGTCCAGCTATTGCCGCCATCGGCACTACGGTACACCTGTGCAGATGCGCTATAGTTAGAAGTGCCTGCATATACGATGCCGGTGTCACCTGGGCGGTAAACTATTTGAATGAAGTTGCCGGCGCTGTGCAGCGACCAGCTTGTGCCTCCGTCAAAGGAGCGAAAAAGGCCATTCGTAGTACCCAGTATCAACGAGTTGGAATCAAGGGGATTGACGAGTATGCAGTTTGCTGTATTGTAGAGTGAATCCGGCCAGAGCATGCCGGTCATTTGCCAGCTTGTTCCGCCATTATAAGATTTCAACACTCCTATTCCGGGGTAGTCACCACCATCGCGGTCACCTGAACACAAATAGATCGTATTTGCATTCATTGGATTGTATTTAATATCACCTATGCTCAGGTTAGGAAGCATATCGGTCAGGCAGGTCCAGTTATGTCCATCATTCGTGGTGCGCCATGCGCCACCACCGGGCGACCCAATAATGTATATATTAGAGTCCGAGGGGTGAAAAGCGATCACATTGATCCTTCCAACTCCTGAACCTGCGCCGTCACCCGTGAATGCCCCCGATGAATCTGGCCCCTGGAATGTCCAGTTCAGGCTACTTGAGGTGGTTCGCTCACTATAGTGGCTATCTCTTTTGTATTGTGTGTTTTGCATGCCCTTCCAGGTCGCGGCGGGCGAAACCAGATACCCATTTTGGTCGGTGTGGCGCTGCCAGTACCACAGCCAGCGGTTGAAGCGGTAATCGTGTTCCTGCTCTCCCTTCATCAGCTGACGCAAGTCAAACGATTTGCCGGTATTGGGTTTGTCGTCTTCTCTGGAAACATTACGATCCCGGTGGTTTTCTTTATACCGTGCCACGGCGTCCTCAAGTTTCACTCTGGTTCCCATGCCTTGCAGAATAGGTTGCGCCTGCATTCCGGTTGCGGCAAGTAAGCACATGGCAACAAGTGTACAAAACTTCATAAACAGGAGGTATTAGCTTGCATGAAAAGAATAGCAATATTTAAAATGCGGGTAATATCAAAGTTAAGAAAATTTAACGTTTGTTAAAATTAAATTGTTTTAATAGGTACGAGCAGCTGTTCCGTTTATCCTAAATGTAAAGGGCTGCTCCTTTTCTCTGGAGCAGCCCTTGCTTATACAATAGATTGGTACCTTCCTCAGGAAATCAGTTTTTGGCGTGCATTTTACGGCACCTTTTTTTTACCAGTTTTTTATCTATCAGTTCGTTCAATTCCTGGGGTATCTGTTCTGGGTTTTTTGCCACTCCACAATCGCACAATGCCTGAAAAGGGTTTTTTTCTTCAACCATTTCATGCAGCTGTTGTGGCGATGGGGCTGATTGTAAATCTGCATATTGACGATAGGTAAGTTTCAGAAACGCCGTATGCTCGTTTACGCCTGCAGCGCTCAACAAGTAACCATCATGAAGCTGAATGGGCAAAAGCCGGGTGCTGGCCGCACGAATGTCCATCGGGTCCGGAAACGAGACCACCGATTTTTTGTCAGGTGCCAACAAAACCGGCACATGGTCGTACAATTCCGCTCTGGTCTTGTAGATGATCATGTGTTTGTGTGCTACCATTGGCTGAGCGACAGACGCACTAAGGCTGGTCACAAAAGCAAGAAACACAAAAACAGCAGTTCGCAACATCTGGTACAATTTAAAGGGTATCGGGCAACGGCGCATGGCAAAACAATATAACAAATTTTTATTCGCGCTTTAAGGTAATCAATGCGGTATGATTTTCCTTTCCTGCTACTACGCGAACCGTATAAACACCGTCGGGCAGCCCGCCAAGTGAAACTGGAATCGTGCCATTGGTATGTTCGTAGTTATATACGCCTTTTCACCTTGCCTTATTTATCTGGAGATCCCTTTCAGCCAATAAATAGTAATTCAAAAGTATAACTTTTTAACTGGTCGTAAAAAACACTTCAAATTGAATAGTCAGCAACCATGGCTTCACAACGCCGTTTCAGTGCTTCGTTCATCAGTATGAATCCTTTTCTGGTATTATTGTCCAGCATGTTCTTCAGAAATGGTACCAATAGGCCTCTGAAGTGCTCTGATTGTGTGAATGTACAGGTGCCGTCGCTATTGTCCGTCAGGGTGAATACGTGCTCTCCATCAAAAACGTAGGGGAGCATCAGTTTTCCAATCCATCTCAACTCTTTTTCCGGGTCGCAACATAGTATACGCGGCTTGAAAGTCATGCCCTTGCTTTCGGGCGGACGGAGCGTTACGCGCAAATGGTCTCCGTGTTGTGAGTTGCCCGAAATTTCGCGGATAAAAGGATTCCAGTCCGGGTAGGCTTCGAAATCAGAAAGCACTTGCCAGACTTTTGCCGCCGGGCAGTTAATAATGATCCAGGTTTGAATTGTTTTTCCATTCTTGATGATGGTGCCCGATGAACTTGCTTGGCTTGTGTGCATGGTTTTTGCGAAGATTTTTGGAGCCGGACAACAGAAGCCTGTGAACAGCAGCGTGAACAAAATATTTTTCATGCTGCAAAGCTGCTTAATGTGCGAAAACCGGAACGATAACAAAGGATAATAAAATCACTTCTTCGTCACCCGGTTACGAATGCGGCTCATGCTGACGGGCGTAATGCCGAGATAATTGGCAATATAATGTTGTGGTATGCGCTCCAGTATCTTGGTCTTGTCCGAACTGATCAGCGCTAAATACCGTTCTTCAGGACTCAGCATCAGCAGTCCGGCCATTCGCTCCTCCAGCCCCTTCGCAAGATATTCGGCAATAAGCCTCCCAAATTCCTGCCACAGGATACTTTGCTTAAACAACTGTTTCATCTTATGATACGGAAACACGATCAGTTCGCATTCTGCCAAAGCTTCAAAAGTCAGTTGAGAGGGCTGCCCGGTGATGCAGCTGATATAGGAACTTACAAAGTGGTTCTCAAAGTAAAAGTAGGTGGTCTTTTCTATTCCGTCGCGGGTATAGTAGTGCCTCATGGTTCCGGAAAGCATAAATCCAACCAGGTCGGCGCGCTCGCCCTCCCGGCAGAATAGTTCATGCTTTTTAATCGTTTTGACGGAAAGCCAGGGTGCAAGCATGTCCCACTCCTGATCGGTGGGCGCGACGAACCGGCCGATGGCACTACGCAATATTGCGATTTTTTCGTCCATGGTAAACTACAGTGTTACGATCGCAGTGAGATAAACAGCCTTTCCTTTACCTCCGGCCATTCTTTGTAAATAATACTGTACATCATGGTATCGCGTTCTACTCCGTTATGTTTGATACGGTCGTTTCGTATCACGCCTTCCAGCTTTGCCCCTAATCCTTCTATGGCTGCCTGGCTTCGCTTATTGTTCACGTCTGTCTGAAACTGAACCCGGAGTGTGCCCAGTGCTTCGAAACAATAGGTCAGCATCAGCAATTTGCATTCTCTGTTAAATCCCGTTCTCCAGGTGGCGGGATCATTCCACGTCCAGCCTATCTCCAGTTTGCGGTGCTCTCTGGACAGGTTGTGAAACATGGTGCTGCCTGTGACAAGGCCCGTCTCCAGGTCTATAATGGTGAACGGATACTGCGTTCCGGCTGCCCGGTTCAGAAGGGCGCTCTTCAGGTGCAGCGAAAGCCTGTTGGTATCTGTGCCGTCTATAGACATAAACTCCCAGATGCGACTGTCCTTCCCGATCTTCAGCAATTGGTCAAAATGATCGTGTTCCAGCGGCACCAGTTTTACCTTGTTGCCTTCCAGAATAACGGGGTGGGAGATCCAGTTCATAACGAAGTTTTTTTGTCAGGATGCCGGAATTATGAATTCCATACTTGTAGCGATCAGGTTGCTGGTTGCGCGCGCCAGCAAAGTGCCGTCGGCACGGTACACGAAGCAATCGACATTGGTAATTCGTTTTCCTTCGCGTATCACACGCGATTTGGCGATAAGGGTGTCGCCACCGGCAATGGCGTATAGAAAATCTATGTTCAGACTCATGGAGGTGAAGTGGTGAGCCGCGCCCAGACTTGCTACAGCCCAGCCCATGGCCTCGTCTATTACCAGACCCATCATTCCACCATGTATGTTGCCGTATGGATTGGTCATTTCATGGCGTACCAGCACCTCCAGTTCTGCTGCGCCCCTTGTAATGTCGCTCAGCACAAACTCCAGCCAGTTACCCGCCGGCGACCGTGAGTCTGTCACTTTCCGGCCCAGATAGGTATCCCGTATCCATTGTAGCGCGTTTTCTCTTGGAATGGCTTTGTACTCCATAATATTTGTTTGACGGCGTCCGCTTAGTCTTCGGAGTCAAATCCTTTTTGCACGGGTACCCCCTTCAGAATACTGAAGATCTTGGGGGCCTGTCTGTAAATACCGTTGTTGAACCGGTTGCCCAATACCACGATCGTAAGGTTGTCTTTTATAAAGCGGTAGAAAGACGTATTGTTACCGTGCCACCAGCCGTTGTGGTATATTACTTTGTTGCCATTGGGGAAACAAAGCATACGCCAACCCAAACCGTAATTTTTTACGCCCGGTTTTTCGAACGAACACGGTCCGTAAGCCATCTCTATCGTTTCGTTGCTCAGTAGCTGTGTGCGGTAAAACGACTGATCCCACCGGTACATATCTTCTGTGGTACTGTAAATACTTTTGTCGCCGTACACGCCATCGGCAAACATCACGTTCTCTCTTTTCCAGTTACGGTCGTAGCTTATTGTGGCATAGGACGGCAAACCTGCTTTGGGGTCGAAAATAAAGGTATGTTCCATCCCCAGTGGGCCAAAGAAATACTTGTTCATGAACTCAGGAAATGTCATTTCAGTAACTCGTTCCACAATCAGTGCCAGCAGTGCGTAGTTGGTGTTGCAATACTTGAACCGGGTGTTGGGCTTAAACTCAAGCAGTGGTTTGTATTTTGCCATTTGGGCAAGCATGACGGCATTGGTGATAGGGGTGCTGAAATCATCGGTGTGCGCAAGATACCAATGCGAATAGTCCGCCAGACCGGACCGGTGGTTCAGCAGCATCTTGACGGTAATATTGGGGTAGGGGAATTCAGGCAGGTATTTTTGAACCGGTTCGCTTATGTCCAGATATTTATGTTCCCATAGGTAAAGTACGGCGGCGCCTGTAAATGTTTTAGATACCGATGCCAGCTGCCCGGAGCTATTATGGTCCAGTGTTATGCGGGCCTCCCGGTTGGCATAGCCATAAAAGCGTTCATAGATTATCCGGCCCTGATAGCCTATCAGAACGCTACCATTAAATCCTGCTTTTACTTGTGTAGCATAAAACTGGTCCAGTTGGCGGGTTATTTCCCGCGTTTGCGCACTCAGCGTATCAAAAATCAGGGGTAGCGGCAGTGCCTTTATCGGAGTTTCATGAAACCCCGAATTATTGGTGCGTGCGGATACCGATTCCGTGTTGGATCTGCACGCAATAAAAAAAATACATAAAAAGAATGTTGTTATAAAAAAGGAGACCGGCCTTCCCATGATTTCTTTACGCATCAAAAAAAATTACACTATTCGTATCAGGGCAAAAATCGTAAAAAACTGCGAAAGAAAATACAGATTTTTCAATCTTGGGCTATTTTAATGCCGATATTTCTGTGCGCACATATTTTACGAGGTCGTCAATAAAGTCAAAATAACACTGGTTAAGGTAGTAATAATTGGTGATAAATGCCATGTACGCCGGTTCTATGGGTGGCATGTGTATGGCTCGTCTGGCCAGTCCTTGCAGCGATCGTTCGGCACCCTTCACGCTACGGTAGTGAAAAAGCCAGTTTTGTTCTTTCATTTTTGGGTAGTACTGCGCAAATTTTTCAGGCAGCAGGTACACCTTGCTATCCAACATTATATAAACCTCTTGTGTGAACTGGTGCAATGCGGTTTCGGTAGGAAATATTTTAGCGTCATTGGCCAGAAAATGGTCATAGATCGTATCGATGATAGCCCCTGAATACAGTCCGAAATCGCCCCTGAAAATTAGTTTGGCCCTTTGGTTGGCTGGGTGCATATCGGCATAATGATCTATTTTCCGGTGCAGCAAATATCCGTCTTTCACTCTTGCAGGAAATTTTTCGAGTGCTACCAGGCCCTTTACATAATCACCTGCCATATTCCCTACGAGCAATTCGGGATCGTTAAAAGAAAGGTATGCGTGTCCGAGGTAGTTCATGAACGTGGCTTTGATAGGAGCAAAGGTACTTGCTTAAGCTAAGCAGTAGCCATCGCACTTAGGCGTTCAATAAACCAGGACTGCAAGTAACACTCCGGAGAAGCATAAATGCAAATTGGGTTGGATACCAGAGGGCTGTGTTATAGGGTACCGGAATCTGTATATGAATCCGTACTTTATTGTTTTTCAAGTAGCGATTTGTGTAAAATATTTATATATTCGTGTTTGCAGAATTTTCCGGATCCAAAACCTGATCGCCCGATGTTTGAATTTCTATTTGCCTACTTCAACAATATCCGCCCGGTGAGCGACAAGATTGTCGCCGATGTAGAACGTTACCTCGAGATTCTGGAGATTCCTAAAAATCAGGTCTTGCTTCGGGAAGGCCAACGAGCCGATTATTTGTTTGTCGTGATCAAGGGTGCATTGCGGATGTACTATATTAAAGATGGGGAGGAAATTTGCTCTCGTTTCGCAGAAGAGCATCAGATGTGTTTATCGGTTCAAAGTTTTTTTGAGCGCAATCCAAGCTACGAATATGTACAAGCGCTTGAGGATTCCACCGTGGCCAGGATACATTTCGATAATCTGGAACGGCTTTACAAAGAACATGATGAATTCAATTATATAGGCAGAGTCATCGTGCAACAGTATTTTATCCGTAGTGAACTAAGGCTGTTTCTGATACGCAAGCAAAGTGCCGAAGAGCGTTATCTTTTTTTCACGGAACACTACCCGTCGCTGTTGCAAAGAGTACCTCTGAAGCATATTGCATCCTACCTTGGGCTTACGCTCGAAACGTTGAGTCGAATTCGAAATAAACTTCGCAACGTGAAATAACAAATCCGGTTCAAATCCAAGTAGCACATTTAATGAATTTTCAGGGATGAGACCGCCCAAACGGCTAACTGCACCATTGCAAATGCCTTCCCGGCAGACTTGTACTGAATTGCCGCACCGTTCACTATCAATTTTGCCACTATCTGTATCGTCAAGCGTTTGTGCCATTTCACTTACCTTTAGTCACTCATAAATTTTACTGCACAGACAATGAATCATACCTCAATACACACGCTGGGCGAACTAAAGGCGTCTGGTTATACATCAAAAGGCATCAAAGAAGAAATCAGAGCCAATTTACTTTCCAGCATTCGTGAACACAAGAGTCCGTTTCAGTCGGTGCTGGGTTACGAGCATACGGTGATTCCTGATGTAGAATGTGCCTTGTTGTCCCGGCACAATATTCTGTTCCTTGGTCTGCGTGGACAGGCCAAGACCCGAATGGCGCGCGAAATGGTGCATTTGCTGGACGAATGGATACCTGTTGTGGCTGGCAGTGAAATAAATGATGACCCATTGCGCCCCATATCTAATTATGCCCGCAACCTGATAGATGAAATGGGCGATAAAACTCCCATCGCCTGGCTGCACCGGGATTCCCGCTATGGCGAGAAACTGGCCACGCCCGATGTTTCGGTAGCTGACCTGATAGGCGATATAGACCCGGTAAAGGCTGCCAACCTGCGCCTGAGTTTCGCCGATGAGCAGGCATTGCATTTTGGCATCATACCCAGATCGCACCGTGGTATTTTTGTCATCAACGAGTTGCCCGACCTCCAGGCACGCATTCAAGTGGCGCTCTTTAATATTCTGCAGGAGGGCGATATTCAGATCAGGGGCTTTAAATTGCGTCTGCCGCTGGATATCATGTTTGTGTTTACCGCCAATCCCGAAGACTATACCAACAGGGGCAGCATTGTAACGCCGTTGAAAGATCGCATAGAAAGTCAGATCATAACCCACTATCCCCGTACCGTGGAAATATCAAGGGCCATTACCGATCAGGAATCGGATATTTTGCCCGAACAGAAAGATCGGGTCGCGGTACCGGAACTTTGCAGTCTGCTGGTGGAACAAATTGCCGTGGAAGCGCGCAAGAGTGAATTTGTGGACCAGAAAAGCGGTGTGTCTGCACGCCTTACGATATCTGCCTTCGAAAACCTGGTGAGCGCAGCGGAACGCCGCGCGCTACGTCACGGAGAGCGCCACACCAGTGTGCGTATCGCAGATTTTACCGGGGTGATTCCATCTGTGACCGGAAAAATCGAGCTGGTGTACGAAGGCGAACAGGAGGGTGCGTTGAACGTGGCCTACCGGTTGATGAGCCTGGCAATACGCGCCGTTTTTACACAGTTTTTTCCAGATCCCCAAACCTCCAAAAAGGGCCGGGATTCCAAAAATGGCAAGTCAAAACCCAATCCATACCAAACAATAATTTCGTGGTTCGACAAGGGTAACGAGATCACACTGCCGGGAGCACTCACCAACGATGCCTTTGCACACCTTCTGTATCAGGTAGACGGACTGTACGGCGTGGTAAAACAATATCATCCTTCGGCAAGTAGTGATGACACGGTTTTGCTAATGGAGTTCCTGTTGCATGGGCTTGCCGAATTTTCGGTAATAAGCAAGAAACGTGTGGAGCAAGGGGGCTTCTCCTTTGGCGATATGTTGGGTGGTATGCTGAATATGACCCTTGGTATAGAGGACGAAGAAAACTAGTAACTCTATTTGAACAGCGTTGCGGCCTTTTCGAGGTTTTCAGGCTTGCCTACGTCTATCAGCACATCGCCTGAATGATCGTGCCCATGAATCACTGGGTTTTGGGCCAGATACAGGTACAGGTCTATTAGTGAGAATTTTCCCGAAAAGGGTATGTCGTCCAGCGTTTCGTGTTTTAACAGCGAGATGCCGCTGAAGGCATAGGGTTTTACCAGCTCGGTTTCCCGCGATATTTTTTGTTGCCCTGTTTGGGTATTTTCCCAGCCCATGAGCCAATTGTCCTTGTCAAAAAGCAAGTGTCGCGACGAATTGCGATTCATCACTGCAAGTGTCACTAAAGCATTGCTGCGGCGATGATCTGCGATGAGTTTGTCCAACCGCAGATCGGTCATAATGTCTACGTTCACCAGTAAGATCTCTTCGCAACCGTCAAACAGCGGTACGGCTTTTTTCAGACCGCCCCCGGTCTCCAGTACTTCGTCACTTTCGTCAGAAATCTTGTAGGTACTGCCAAAACCATTGTTTTCGTGCAATACAGTCGTGATTGAATCTGCAAAATGGTGAACATTTACCACAATGTCATGAATATCAAATCGTTGCAAATAGCGAATGCAATGTTCTAAGAGTGTCTTGCCATTTAGGGCAACCAGCGCCTTGGGACGATCGTTGGTAAGTGGACGCAGTCTGGTGCCCAAACCGGCCGCAAAAATCATTGCTTTCATTACTTTTTCTATAAAAAAAATTAAATTTACAAAATTCTGTAACCCGGTTCAATCAATACTTGCTTATGAACAAGGCACTAAAGTACTTCAAAATTGGGGACCCCATTGTTCAAAGCTTCATCTTCACGGTGCTTGCTTTTAGTTTCAACTACAAGTTTTTCTTTAAATACTATTTACCCGGTATCATTAGCTGGCAACTGGGTAGTTGGATACTTCATTTGTTTGTCAGTGGTCGTTATAAGTTAAGGAAGGAGCGATGGGTGTATTTTGCGTCGGTCGTAATAATCATGTCCAGTTTCTTTCTGATAAGGCATAATCTGAGCGAAATGACACTCAAAAATTTTGCATCACAGGAATTGATGTCAGTGCCGTTGTATGAATTGACTTTTGTGATATTGCAGAGTTTTTTCGCCTTCTGGTACTTCACGATCGCGGTACGTGAAATAAAGCACGTCGTGAAACGAAAGTTGGGTTGATGTATACGTGACAGGGCACGGTCTGCCTGTATTTTTTAAATAAGATTCGGCTAAATGTTGCCAACTTCGGCGGCTGGGATTACATTTGCACAAAAAATCAAAATATATGTCGTTACTTATTGTTGGTACCATGGCATTCGATGCCCTTGAGACCCCCTTTGGAAAGGTAGACCGTATCATCGGTGGTTCTGCAACGTACGCAGCATGGGCTGCTTCCAATTTTACTAAATCTATCAACCAGGTTTCTATCGTGGGCGGCGACTTCCCCCAGGAAGAAATAAATGCGCTGAAAGACAGAGGTGTGGCCTTCGAAGGTGTGGAGGTTGTTCCCGATGGTAAGAGCTTTTTCTGGAGCGGTCGTTATCATCTCGACATGAACACGCGCGATTCTCTGATTACCGACCTTAATGTGCTGGCTCAGTTCAATCCGCAGATACCGGAAAGCTACCAGAAAAGCAAGTATGTAATGTTGGGCAATCTCGCGCCGGCAGTACAGATCAGCGTGCTGAAACAACTGAAACACAAACCGGAGCTGGTAATAATGGACACCATGAATTTCTGGATGGAGATTGCAATGGATGAGTTGAAAAAAGCTATTGGCATGGTGGATATGCTGTTGGTGAATGACAGCGAAGCCCGTGAACTGACCGGCGAATATTCGCTGGTGAAAGCTGCCCGGAAAATACAGAAAATGGGACCTCGCTACCTGATCATCAAGAAGGGCGAACATGGTGCATTGCTGTTTCACGACGACAAAATATTCTCTGCACCTGCATTGCCACTCGAAGACGTATTTGATCCTACCGGTGCGGGAGACACTTTTGCAGGTGGTTTTATAGGTTATCTGGCTTATTCAGGCGACCTCTCTTTCGAGAACATGAAAGCCGCGGTGATCATAGGGTCAGCGCTGGCAAGCTTCTGCGTAGAAAAATTCGGTCCCACCAGACTCAAGGAAATAAACGTGACTGATATAGACAATCGCGTCAACGAATTTGTTTCGCTCATCAACTTCGAGATCCGGAAAAAATAATCTTTCCGGTTAATTTTTACGAAAAACAAAGTTTGCTGATACCTGCGGATGCCAAGCATTCGCAGGTATCTTTTTTTGTCCTTGTCAGGGCTTATTGGGTAGCAAGCAGCATGCAAAAGCATGCGCATTACGAGAGGCTGTTGTATCAGAACGCCTTATTGCGGCGGATTGCAGATCTAAGGTTGCTTGCTCTGGAAGAACCGGAGGTGCTGTAACTAGCCCTTCGGCTTAGGCTTAAAAATGTCATGCTCAATAGTCATGCCTTTTTCCAGAAAAATGGTCTGCAGGCCTACGGCTTTGGCACCCACAATGTGTTGCGGACTGTCGTCTATGAACAAGGTTTCTGCAGCCTGTAAGCCATGATTGTTCAGGATCATTTCAAATATTTCGCGGTGTGGCTTGCGCATCCCCACCCGGTGCGAAAAATAGACCCGGTCGAAAAACACACCAAGGCCGGGCATGCCGAAGTCCCTGTTCAGAATTTTATTGAATGCTTCTTCGTGTATCTCGTTGGTGTTCGAAAGCAGATAGAGGTCGTAGTAATTGCGGAGTTGTTGCAGGATTTGCAGGCGGCGTATCGGGAAGTTCAGCAACATCGCATTCCATGCATTCAGAATTTGCGATTCCGAGATCGGGGTATGCGTAAATCCCTGCATGGTAGCAATAAATTCCTCCCGCCCTATTTTCCCGGTTTCAAAAAGGTCGAAAACCGGAGTCTGCTGCAGCTGGGAATATATTTCCCTGAAGTTGGTGATACCTGCTGCTACAAAAGCGTCTTCCGTTAGCTGGTAATCAAGGTTCAGCAGTACGCCGCCCAGGTCGAAAATAATGTGTTTTACGCCTTCTATCATCTCAGATCAATTGTCGGTTATTCCACCGAAGTTCGGATATTTTTCTCCCCGAAGCTCCATGCACAAAGGAGAAAAAGTGTGAGTCCCAAAGCCGCACCAATGGTATCTGCCACGGCATCCATCAGTTCCATGCTCCGCCCGAGAAAAGTAAGTAGTCCCTGCATCAGTTCGATAAAACAGCCGAAAAGAATGGCTTTAACAAACAATAGCCCCAATCGCTTTACGGTGAGTTCAGGGTTAACCAGTGACCAGAAAAATGTAAACCCGCCAAAAAGCACAAAATGAACCCATTTGTCTGCAAGGGGTACATCTACCTTGGGAAAGGAGGACGCTGGTGCGAAACACCCTATAACAATAAGCAGGGTCCATAGCAGTGCCAGGACCCTTGCTTGTTTCTTAAAACGGGACTTAGTGCTAAATAACGATGCGATCATTTATTACGCTCCGATAAGCGCCTTGTAGGCAGCCGCGTCCAGAAGTGTATCGAATTCATTAGGGTCGTCCATTTCCATTTTCACCATCCATCCCTTGCCGTATGGGTCGTTGTTCACGCTGTCGGGGCTATCTGCCAGACCGCCATTCACCTCAACGATTGTTCCGCTTACGGGCAGGAAAAGGTCAGATACGGTTTTCACAGCTTCTACTGTGCCAAATACCGCACCCGAACTCATGGGCTTGCCCTTGGTGTCAATATCTACAAATACGATGTCTCCCAGTTCGTGCTGGGCAAAATCGGTAATACCTACAGTAGCGATGTTGCCATCCCTGCTGATCCATTCGTGGTCTTTTGTGTAACGTAGTGTGCCGGGAAATTCCATTTTTAAAAAATTTTGGTAAAAGTAGTAAATTAGTTTACAGATACAATGACTAAAAACATGCGTTCCCGAATGCGTTGTTTTCGTACGCAGCACTTCTAAAAACTCCCTTGATAGTCAACGGTTTGATAAAGGCTCTTTTACAAATATGCCAAAGTCATGCAGTTGCGAAATCGCAAGCTGCACTGCGGGGCGGTAGTTCCGCCGGGTAATTTGCAGCCGTAGGCGTCAAAAAACCTGCAATTTGAAGAGGTGTCTCCATTTTCGTGTCACCATTTTACATTTACCAGGTGTGCTCAGACTGCTGCTACCCGCATGGTGTCGCACAATGTGGTTCGTTCAGCATGCATTCGCTTCACGGTTTCACCGATCGGCGTGGGTGTGCCATCGTCGTCAATCCGTACAAACGTCATATTGGTTGTGCATACCACGTTTTCTTCGCCGCTATAAAGGCTGTACCTGCGCACCTCGATCTTCAGGTTTATGCTGGTGTTGCCCAGCGAAGCCACTTCGCCATATATCCGAATATGGTTGCCCGATTTTACAGGTTTTTTAAAGAGCAATTCACCCACGCGCAAGGTCACCATATTCGGTGTGTAGCAGTACTCGGTGGCAAAGGCCGCTGCTGCTTCGTCTATCCATTCCATCAGGATACCTCCGTAAAGGTTGTTGTGTATGCCAATGTCTTTGGCCATGCAGATTTTTTTGCTGATCAGCTTCATTTTGTTGGTTTTTTATTTTGTGTGGGTGATAATACCTGAGATTAAAAAAGCAAATGCCCTTTGGCGCGTCGCTCAAAGGGCATTTGTGTACTGCGGTTATTGCATTTCACGTTCGCACCTTTGCGCATACAGACTTGCGACAACACTTTTGGCCTGCATGCTGTTTTTCCTGGTTTTGTGTGGTAGTGGTTCGTGTCATGTTTGTGATCGTGTTGAAAATAGAAACCCTCCATTTGGTGGAGGGAAGTAGTTGTTTAGCCATCTTCCGCTCCGTTTCCGGTTATGCTTGCAATTACACTTCGGTGCATGATTTGTGTGCATGCTGCAATATGAAGCACAGTTTTTAAATCGCCCAAGATCAGTACTCCGCAGGGTAGTTATCCTTGTGCTAAATCTATCTTAAGGCCAATTCCGCCAACTCCGGAATCGCATTGTCTGTTATGGTTACGCTGCTTTCTTCCGTTACGCTTTCCGGGTACACGATCAGTGAGATCCCGGATTGTTTCCACCAGTCGTTTTCAGCAAGTTTAGAAAAATGAAGTGTGCCCGACACGTGACTGCGCACGGGGTTGCTGCTCCATTCTGTGATATGCTCAAACTGGCCCAATGGAATCCTGTTCAGGTCGTCACAGCTTACGCACACACTTAGGTAAAATTCATCCGATAGCTCAGAAGGCGTTTGGTACCTTAGTTTTTTATACTCATAACGGTAGTTGTAGCGCAGTGCCGACAGGTCGCTCAGTACTGCCGATGCCGTCGGGAAACCACCTGCGCCCTTGCCATAAAAAAACTGTTTGTCGGCCAGGCTGCTTTCTATCGTCACACCATTGTATTCGTTCTTCACCGTTGCAAGCTGGCTGCCCTTTTGTACAAACTGCGGCGCTACAAAGGCTGCGATCTTACCGCTTTTTAGTTTGTGCGCTTGTGCCACCAGTTTTATCTCATAGCCCTTTTCTTTCGCAAAGCATGCATCAGCCCGGTGCAGGGTGTTAATGCCGGAATATACCAGCGACAATGGCGGTGTAATGATGCCGTAAGCATGGGTAAGGAGAATACTCAGTTTGTTTGCGGCATCAATTCCTTCTATATCCAGTGTAGGATCGCTTTCTGCAAATCCCGAGTGCTGGGCCAGCGCAAGTGCGTCCTTAAAACTTAGATTGTCTTCAAATATCCGGGTCAGGATATAGTTGGTAGAGCCGTTCACGATTCCGCTCACGCCCTGCAGCAAATCGTTGTCGTAATACTCTTCCAGATTGCGTATCACCGGAATGCTGGCGCAGCAAGCAGCCTCGTATAGGAATGGTGTGCTGTGTGTCTGTTGCAGGTCTATGAGTTCGCCAATATGCGCTGCTATCATTTTCTTGTTGGCACTTACCACTGCCTTGCCCGCTTTCAACGCAGTGGTAACAATGGTATATGCTGCGTCTGCGTCATCTATCAACTCCACGATCACATCCAGGTGCTTATCTGTCAGCAACTGTTGTGCATCGATGGTGAACAATGCTCCCGGTGCATTTCTTTGCTTATCCGGATGCTTGATACACACTTTTTTTATTTCTGCATTCAGTCCTGGTGTCTGGGAGAGGACTTTGTAGAGCCCTTCTCCCACTACCCCAAACCCGAACAATCCGATATTCAATTTTGTTTTTTGATTGTGCAATGACATTGATTTTTAATTTAAAAAGTGAAAAAATGAGGTAGGGTTGTAACTATAGAAATGCGACTTCTTTCTCCTTGTTCGCATACACTTTGTTCAGGGCCTGTTCTATATCGCGCACCAGATCTTGTGCGTCTTCCAGCCCTACGCTCAGCCGTATCAAACTGTCTTTTACACCAGCCGATCGCCGTTTTTCTGCGGGAATGCTTTTGTGTGTCATGGTTGCAGGGTGGCACAGCAGGCTCTTCACACCACCCAGACTTTCTGCAAGTTTGAACAATCCGGTACTGCAAACCACTTTTTTTGCCGCAGCCTCCGTGTCTTCCTTCAGTGTAAAAGATACGATACCACCATAACCGCTTTGTTGTTTCGCAGCGATGTCATGGTTAGGATGCGATTGGAGGCCGGGATAAAATACGCTATCCACAGCGGGGTGCGATTGCAGGAACGCTGCTACCTGTTGTGCGTTGCGGCTATGCTCTTTTACACGCAGGTGCAGTGTTTCCACGCCGCGTATCACCAGCCAGCTGTCGTGTGGTGACAGTATGGCGCCACTGGCGTTCTGGATAAATTTTATACGCTCTCCCAGCTCTTTGGTTTTGGCCACTACCAATCCGGCGATCAGGTCGCTATGCCCGCCAATATATTTAGTTGCACTGTGCACCACAAGGTCGGCGCCATGCAAGATGGGTTGCTGCAGTGCGGGCGACGCAAAGGTGTTGTCCACACACAGCAATGCTCCGTTTTGTTTGGCTATGGCGGCAATAGCTTCAATGTCGCTTATCTTCAGGGTGGGGTTGGTAGGCGTCTCCAGCCATACCAGTTTAGTTTTGGGTGTTATGGCATCCACCACATTCAGGACGTCGGTCGTGTCCACATATTTTACAGAGATGCCAAACTTGGCGTAGATGTGGGTGAAGAGCCTGAAGGCGCCTCCGTATATATCGTCTACCGCCAGTATTTCGTCGCCGGTTTCCAGTAGTTTCACAACAGCGTCTATTGCTGCGAGGCCGCTGGCAAAGGCATACGACGAATGGCCATGCTCTGTTTCTGTTATTATTTTTTCCAGTGCTGCACGGGTGGGGTTGTTGCTCCGGGCGTAGTCGTAACCCTTGTTTTCGCCCGGTGCGTCTTGTACGAAAGTGGATGTCTGATAGATCGGTACAGATATGGCACCTGTTAACGGATCTACGGGAATGCTGTGGATAAGTGTGGTTGCGTTGCTCATCTTTTTTAGATTTTTTGTGGTTAAAAAATGGTGACATTTTTCTACAGCACTTATCAAAAAAGATTACCGGCGTTGCTTTTTTTTGTACCCCACCTCGAGTTGGGGACAATAAAAAAGCTCCACCGATAAATCAGAGGAGCTTGAGTTATTTGAACCCCATAATGGGAGCGATCAGCAAACTATTGCGTCTGACTTATCTGTCCCGACATGTCGGGATGGATTTAGCACCTGTTTTTCCCAGTGCCCTGGGAAAAGGTTGCTAAGGCTTCAACGGGCCATGACCCTCTGCCTTTCTTGATAAGTGAAATAAAAGAACTGGCGCAAAGGTAATAGCGGAGTTTTCAATTTTCCAAAAAATTATTTCAAATAGCTTTTTTGTCTGCCGATCGCAGTGTAAATTAACAACGGCTAGCAAAATATTTTCGTTCCTTTTTAAAGTGTGTTGAACTATATGAAGCTAATTGTAGCAAAACTGAATTGCTTATTTTTTAGTAGCAATAAAAAGCCAACCGGTATGCTCTTTGTAGCAACGGTAGTGCTGCTCTTGTGCATGGTGACAGGCTTTCGCACTGTTGCGCAAGAGACGGGCCGTTTCACGGATCCACGGGATGGTCATGCCTATAGAACCGTGAAGATCGGTACACAGGTATGGATGGCCGAAAACCTCAATTACAAAACCGATGGCGTTTCCGTGTGCTACGCAAACGACGAGCAAAACTGCAGGATCTATGGCCGGCTATATGATTGGGAGACCGCGATGAAAGTCGCACCCAAGGGTTGGCATTTACCATCCGAACAGGAATGGCAGGTGCTGGAGCGCTACATTGGAATGCAGGACACAGACCTCGCCAAAGGCGGTTATCGAGGGGCTGCAGGCAACATTTCAGGGAAGCTAAAATCTACCGATAGCTGCTGGAAACAGCCCAATGTAGCGGCCACGAATATCACGGGTTTCAGCGTATTGCCAGGAGGGTGTTTCGGAACCGTAGACAATAGTTTCGTGATGCTGGGTTACGTTGCAATGATTTGGACAGCTACTTCAGGTAAAGGCGATTTTGCGTTCTATCGCGACATCGATAATGGTGACGGAATAATCTTCAAAGGATGCAGAAGCAAAAAGCTCGCTTTTTCGGTAAGGTGTGTGAAAGACTGAGCGTCGGTGAAAGACCGAGCCAATTCTGAGACGCAAAATCTGGAAGTAGACGCTTTGCAGGTTTATCTCAGGCTAACGTGAGAGAAATCGGGTGCATCTAAATTCTTTCCCATCCTTGCAATCAAAAGCGATGGAGCTATACGAACTGATATTCTGTCAATCTTTGGGCGCCTGTTTTTTTCAAAATTCCCTGATCGGCAGCCCATCTCAAGTCGCGGCTGGCGGTGGTATCATTTGATAGTATCACTGGTGTAAAAATATGGAACAGGAGTATTTAGAAAGCCCTCGTCAGTCATTTGTAACGTATTCGCAAAAATCTATCTGCCGAAGAAATGTACTTCGTTTCAAACAAGGTCTTAAAACTGTGTTTTTTGTTTCGTATTCACCTTGCGTTTATGAGAATTTCTTCGGGTGGTGGAAAAATATCGCATTTTTTGAATTGGGATGTATTGCTACTTTACTCGAAATAAATAATATATTTGATGCTTGTGCTAAAATGTAATTTTAGTGTTTTAAATTTTCAATGCGATAAATAAACACGGCATGTTTGGAATAAAACATATTAAATTCGACTCAAT
>CAIYJV010000314.1 GCA_903926605.1 uncultured Bacteroidota bacterium | reverse complement strand
GACATTGTCCAGCATCATTGTGAAAGACTTTTCTGGCACCGTGGTTTACACGCCCAACATAGATTATCAAATGGTAGCCCAGGGCGACTACTTCCAGATTTTAAGAATCCCCGGCGGGCAAATTGCGGATGGGCAAACGGTATATCTGAACTATTATGCCCTGCAGCCTGGTAATGTGAACTATGACAACTCGTCAAAGGATTTTTCGGTAAATCTGGCTTTATTCAAGCAAATGTTCTCTGTATATTACACTTCCTTGAGTCAAACGTTTTTTAATGTGGTGAACACCCCGAGGTCAGAACTAAATTTTCTGACCAGCCAAATTGTGGGCGGGCGCCTGACTTATAAGACTGTTTCAATAGGTGCCGAATACAATGACTACAAAAGCAGCGTGTTCCCGTACAAGACGTTTCGGTATTACGGAGGCATTCAGGGAAGGCTCAACTCCAAGCTCACCTACAGCATCAATGCAAACGTGAGAGAATATCTGAAAATGCCAACCGATAGTAGTGCACGATACTACGACGATGCGAATGCCATGATTGCGTTCGCGGCCACACCGTCTTTAAAAATCGACTTCACGGGAGGGTATCAATATCAGCACGGTTACGGCATAGACCTTGATCTTGTTACTGCCCGCCTGAAGGCTACCAAATTGGTAGACCACTATGTAATTACAGCCGGCTTTGATGTTTTCAACAGGATTTATCTTCAAAATCAATTCTCAGGATATTATGGCGGATATATTCAAGTCACAAAAAGATTCTAAATTGAAATATATGTTTAGGAAAATAAGTTCATTGCTGTTTGTAGTTTTTCTGTTTGGGGCGCTGAATGTCCTGGCACAGACCGACAGTAGCAAGAAAAGTTGTGCAGACGCATCCTGCCATGGCAACCTTGTAGCCAACGAAGTGGTACATGACGCCATAAAAAGAGGCTGCGAAAAATGCCATCAGTCCAACGGACAAGAGCATCCGTCCAAGGGCGAAAAAAACTTTACGCTCACCAAACAGGTACCGCAACTTTGCTACTCCTGCCATGACGAGAACAACACCATGAGCCACGTGCATCCGCCGGTGGCCAAGGGTGCTTGCCTGGAATGCCATACCCCGCACAGCTCTCCGGAAAGTAATCTGCTAAAAAAATATCCTACCGCGCAGGTTTGCTACCAATGCCATAAACTGGAGTCGGCACAGAAGAAGTACAAACATGCACCGGTAGAAAAAGGAGACTGTGCCAAATGCCACGACCCACACCAGTCAGAGATCAACAAGTTCCTCATCAAGGAACCACCAGCTCTGTGCCTGAAATGCCATGACAAGCAGAACGAACAGATGTCTATGGCCCATGTGCATCCGCCGTTCCAGAATAATTGCCTTAACTGTCATAATCAACACAGTTCGAACGAGCCTAAGTTACTTGATATGACCAGCCCCAATCTTTGCCTGTATTGCCATGAGGATATGCAGAAAAAAATTGAGAAAGCCACAACGGTACACGGTGCTCTAACAGACACAAGGTCTTGCCTCAATTGCCATTCTCCACATGCGTCACCACAGAACAAGTTCCTGTTGGCCGAACCCAAGGAGCTTTGCCTCAGTTGCCACAACAAGTCTATTTCAGTGGGTACACGCAAACTGGCAAACATAGAACAGACGCTAAAGAAGAGCAAATCTGTACACGGAGCTATTGAGAAAAATGGTTGCACCGGTTGCCACGACCCGCATGCTTCCAGCAATCCTTCCCTACTGCTAAAAGCGATGCCGACCGGTTCTTATGCGCCGGCAAACAAAGAAAATTTCGGTTTGTGCTTTACATGCCACAAGAGCGAAATCATTGAAAAACAAACCACGAGCAGCATTACCAACTTCAGAAACGGAGAAAAAAATCTGCACTTTGTTCACGTAAACGGAGACAAGGGCAGAAGCTGCAAAATTTGCCATAACCCCCATGGCTCGCCTAACGACCATCTGATCAACGACACTGCCCCATTTGGTAGCTGGGAAATGCCACTGAAGTACAAGGTACTTGAAAATGGAGGTTCGTGCGCACCGGGTTGCCATACAGAGCGCAAGTATGAGCGCGTAATTGCGAAATAACGGTAACCAAAAAACTTAACAAGCAAAATGCCCAATTCCAGATTGGGCATTTTGCTTGTTTGTTAATCAGTTATGTATTATATTTTTTATTACTGACTACCATCATGAATTTACATGACTATACTCATTAGGGTAGCCGGGGTATTGAAATATGTTTGCATCTGCTAATTCAGCTAGAATTGCAGTGTGTTTGATTTTCATTGTTTTTGTAGAACAGATAAAACTCATCATTTACGGAAAAGATAAATTGTCAAGACTGCGAAAACGGAGCCTGCCTGGTGAAAAAAAATTTCGTCACAGCGTGGAAGGACATTTGCCGCGAAGGCAAAAAACTGATAGCCGTAAAATCAGGATTTATTGTTTTCCAGGCCGGAAACACGATAGACGGTATGTACTTTGTACATACCGGTCTGGTGAAAGAATACGTAACCACAACTGATGCAAAACAGTCTATAGTTCGTTTTGCCGGCAACGGTGCTGTTCTGGGCAGTACGGGTTTTGAATCTGAGACCTTTAGAACTTCTGCATGCGCCCACGAACAATCGTTAGTTTGCTTTTTTGAGAAAAAGTACCTTTACGAACTTTACCTTGCCAATCCTCAAATAGCGTTCGATCTGATGCATTATTTTTCTGCCCTATACAATGTAGTAGCACATCGCCAAAAAACAATAGCGTTGATGAACCTGAGAGAAAAAATGGCTGAGGGAATATTGTATGTTGCCGAAACATTTGGAATAAATAAGAAAAACGAGCTGAGTACACG
>CAIYJV010000313.1 GCA_903926605.1 uncultured Bacteroidota bacterium | reverse complement strand
CAAAATCGGCTGACCACTCAATGGTCAGCCGATTTTGTTTTCAGGCAGATCAGTCATACTGCCCACAAAAAACGACAGTCGTTTGGGCATTCTGAACTAATTTTGATTGATGGTAAAGATTTACGGCATAAAGAATTGCGGAACCATGCAGAAGGCGCTGGTTTGGCTTGATGAGCATGGAGTGGAATATTATTTTCATGATTACAAAAAAGAGGGTATTGACAGAAGCACACTGGAAACATGGCTTACCCATTTCGCCGCCGATAAACTGATAAATACAAAGGGCACCACATTTCGCGGATTGACTGAAACAGAAAAGGCGGGTATCGGGCGAAAACCAAGTGCGATTAAACTTATGCTGGCATATAACTCGGTGATAAAGCGGCCCGTCTGGGATTTGGGAGACGGAAGGTTTTTCCTGGGGTGGGATGAAAAGTTGATGGCCGAAGTATTGCTACCATAAGGGCTAGTGAAATATCGAAATCCGGTTGTAGTAAAAAGCCAGAGGCATTGTCCGTTTTTGGGTGCTTGCGGTTAATGCATCGGCGCAAATAAGCGATTTCGTTCATGAAAAGAAAATAGTTGCTATGTTTCTAAAAAATGTAATTCTTATCGGGATCCTTTTTTTGTTTTCTTGTTGTGGCATGAGGCATTCAGCAGACCTTATTGTTCACCATGGAAAGGTGTATATCGTCGATAGCGGTTTCAGAACCGTAGAAGCGTTTGCGGTGAAATCCGGGAGAATAATAGCCGTAGGAACGAATGAACAGATTTTGCGATTTTATAAAAGCGATAGCACTGTAGATGCAAAGGGGCATCCGGTGTACCCCGGGTTAATAGATGCCCATGCTCATTTCGTGGGATACGGACGTTCGTTGTATGAGGTGAATCTTTACGACTGTGCCAGGTGGGAGGAAGTGTTGGACAGGGTAAAACGATTTGCGGATGCACATCCCGATCAATACTGGATCAGAGGACGCGGTTGGGACCAGAATAAGTTTCCCGGACAGCAGTACCCTGACAACCTTTCACTGAATAAACTGCTACCAGGAAAGCACATTGTTGTATTGGAGCGGGTAGACGGTCATGCAGCAATAGTAAATCAGGAAGCACTGATTCTGGCTGGAATTTTGCCAGGCCATAAAGTGGACGGAGGCATCATTGAAACGAAAGATGGAAAACTTACCGGCTTGCTGATAGACAATGCTGTGGATGTGGTAAGCAAACTGGAGCCGGTGGCAGGGAGGGCAGATTATGAAAAATGGCTCACTGCCGCCCAGCAAAACTGCTTTGCACAAGGGCTTACGACCATTACAGATTGCGGGCTGATGTATTATGATGTGGCTATGATAGACACACTACAGCAGTCCGGAAAACTGAAAATGCGCCTTTTTGTGATGCTGGCGGATGATACGGCCAATTTTAACCGGTTCTTACCCAAAGGACCCTATAAAACGGAACGGCTCTTTGTACATGGTGTGAAAGCATACGCAGATGGCGCGCTGGGTAGCCGGGGCGCATGCCTCTTAGCGCCGTACAACGACAAGGCAGATTGGCACGGATTTTTGTTGAATAATCCGGGTCACTACGATTCATTGGCTGCCCTGTTGGTAAATACCGGATTTCAGTTGTGCACGCATGCCATAGGAGATAGCGGCAATAGGGTGGTGTTGGGTGTGTATAGTAAATACCTGAAGGGTAAAAATGATAAAAGGTGGCGGATTGAACATGCTCAGGTAGTAAACGAAAAAGACTTTGTCTATTTTGGCGCGT
>CAIYJV010000312.1 GCA_903926605.1 uncultured Bacteroidota bacterium | reverse complement strand
TGAAACATACCTCACAAAAATTTCAAACATTGACCAATGCCTAAGAAAGATGATGCTATAACTTACGTACGTGACTTTCTGACCGCATGCAAGACTTTGCCTATAAAAATAGATCGGGCCATCTTGTTCGGTTCTGCACTCACCGGGTCATCCAATGAAAGTTCTGACATAGATCTCGCGCTTTTTTCAGCGAATTTCACGGACGACATTCTGCTGAATCTTGACCTCATCGCTAAGATTAACATCCGTTTTCCTGATCTTGACATTCACACCTACCCTACTACCGCATTTGGTGGCAAGGGAATGTTATTGGACGAAATAAAGACCAGCGGATTGGAAGTGTTGAGTTGAGGTAGTCAGTGTTTAGCAAATATGCTTATATGAATTAAAAAAAGGTGAATCTTCCAGCCTAATTAATAAGTAGCTCGTACCCTCCGAATTTCTTTATAGGTGTATAAAGATTCTGTTGCGGCAAACCCACAAATTATCATCTAACTTTATCGTACGCCTGAAACGTTATGGGAGATTTTAAGTTCACGAAGTTCACGCCGGAGGAAAATGGCAAATCGCCGTTCAGCAAGCTGCTGGATGTGTTTCTGGAGTTGCTTTCGTTTACGAACGGTGATGCCGGCGAGGCGTTGAACTGGCTCACGCAGCTTGACAATGAGTACCATATTACCGATGATGACTATGGCGTTGGCGACTTTATTGAAGACCTGAAAGAACAGGGATATCTGAAAGAGAACGAACAGGACGGCAGCACTAGGATATCCCCAAAAACGGAACAAGTGATCCGGAAACGATCGCTTGAAGAAGTTTTCGGAAAGCTGAAACGGTCTAAACAGGGCAACCACCATACTTTCAAAAGTGGCCAGGGTGACGAGCCAAATTCGGACACACGTAGGTATGAATTCGGCGATGCACCGGAAACCATTGACTTTACAGGCAGTCTGCGCAATGCGTTCATCAATCATGGCATCGAAAGTTTCTCGATGCGCCAGGACGATCTGGAAATTTTCGAGACCGACTTCAAATCGCAAACTTCTACTGTGCTGATGATTGATATCTCCCATTCTATGATCCTGTATGGTGAAGACCGCATCACGCCGGCAAAGAAAGTGGCAATGGCGCTCAGTGAGCTCATCACCACACGATACCCAAAGGATACGCTGGATATAGTGGTTTTTGGCAATGATGCCTGGCAAATAGAGATGAAGGATCTGCCCTATCTGGAAGTGGGACCCTACCATACCAATACTGTTGCGGGTTTGGAACTGGCTATGGAATTGCTGCGCCGCAGGAAGAACCCCAACAAGCAGATTTTCATGATCACCGATGGCAAACCCACCTGCCTGAAAATTGGCGGCAAGTATTACAAGAACGCATTTGGAATTGACAACAAAATACTGAACCGCACCCTGAACCTGGCCGGACAACTACGCAGGGTAAAGATTCCGGTAGTCACTTTTATGATCGCTAATGACCCCTATCTGCAAGCCTTCGTGCGCAAATTTACAGAAGTGAATCAGGGTAAGGCTTTTTACTCTTCGCTCGATGGCCTTGGTAATTTCATTTTCGAAGACTACGAGCGCAACAAGAAAAAGACAATGCGGTAAGTGCATACGTAGTCGATTGTACTATAGACACAAGCATTTCGCCATCAAATGAGGAGGCACCCATCAACGCGCTCGCAACTACTTCCCCTTCAATACTATTAGCACTTCCTTATCAATTGTGCTGGTCACATCTAAAAAGGTAGATTCTGTACCACTTGTTATTCTGATCCTGGCAGTATTGAGCGGCTCAGACCCTTCAGATACGGCTATCAGGTGCAGTGTCTCGGTCTGTCCTGGTTTGATGTTCAGTACGATGGAATAATGGGTCCCGGTCAGTGTCAGATTCTTGATCAGCGCCTTGTTCCCCTCCATCAGTGTAATAATGTCGCCATCGATGTCCTTATTATCCCAGACCTCCAGGGTCACATTGCCAGACAGGCAATCTACAGAAAGTGTTTTACCCGGCATTACAGTGAGCACATGTTGCGGTGGTGCTTCATATATGATCCTGGTACTTACAGCGGTATCTTTTTTGATCACCAAAGCGGGCTCCGGAGCTGGTTGAGGCAACGCTGACTGTGCCTTCTGCCTGCCTATTCTGGTTGAGGGATGATCAACAGGCTGCTCGGCAACCGGGTCTTTTTCGGCGCCCGAATCAATAGCCGCTTCACTCTTGCTTAGTATTTTTAACGCGTCTCTGGGAGAAATAAGGATAAGCTTACCACTTGCGCAAACAGTTCTGGTATCGTCCAGAAATCCCTCAAAATGACCTTTCAGAACGGGTGTACCTGCAAAATGCTTGATCTTGAGCGACCCCTGTAATATGCAGAATCCCGTCTTCTCCTTGTATTTGCTACTTTCTACACCCGTTTCCCGAAACAGGATCTGGTTGCCATTCTGACTCAGTGAGCCAGTTACACCGGCACGAGTCTCCTGCGGACCGTTCAGATCCATTACCGAATATCCGATCAGCATACCTGCCGAATCATTCAGGCAGAGTTTGTACGTAAATATCCTACCGTCGGTCAAACTGGCTGTGCCAATAAACACTGTATCGGGCAAAGAAGTTGCTTTTACAACGCAGCTGCCCGAAAGCATAGTTAGCACCAACAACATCACTCGCACGAAAAGCGTTGACCGATTTACGCCATCAATGCTTACAGGCTTCGGAGGCGCAAAACCAATGCCGCTAACACGGTAATGGGTGCGTTGTGCCAATACGTTAAGTAATGAGAAAATCGGTCGGGCCATTTTATTTTTTTTGATTGCCTACCCATTGAAGGATCGCTATACGATAAAAACAAAGGTCTGTAAATAAACTGTCCCGCGAAATTTCGCGGGACAGTTTATTTCAAATTTTTAGGCGTCAAATAATTTGACCCAACTAATTTTCTTTGCTGGCAGCGGCTGGTTGCTGGCGCATATTCAGTTGCTCACGCACCTTCTGGGCCAGCAACGTCATACGCTGCTCTATGCCCTTGGCAGTAACAGTATCACCTACCTTGAGTGCGGTCATACCCAGCGATTGCATGATCTGGAACTGCTGACGTATATCGTCTGCTACCGAGTTCCGGCCTGCCTCGCTCAATGATCCGGCCCAGTTAATGTAGTCGGTCGAGTTTCTCACGATCTTACTGGTCAGACTATCTGCTTTGGCAATAGCCCCGGCATTATAGTAAGCAGATGCCAGGAAGTATGCGGTATAGTCGTAGTAGTAAGAATGCTCGGTGATACCGGCCACTACTTTGTCCAGAAGTTTTATCGCCTTGTCTTTCTTGTTTTCAGCAACAAGTGTATTGGCAATAAAGGCTGCATCCATACGATAGGTCACAAATTCATGCCTGTTGGGTTCATCGAAATAAACATCGTTGCGTTCGCCACCACCCCAGAGGAAGGTATCTACAAACAATCTGTAGCTCTTCTCGGTGTTAATGGTACCCAGCACCTGCTGGTTCACACGTGGAGCAGATTCGTCGAACTTATAAGGCATCAGGCGGTACACCAGACCTTCCAGTCTCATGTAGTCACCGGTTCCTGCATAGTCGCCCTGACGGAGTCCTGCATCAAAATACAACGGACGTTTCCATCCTTCCTTTGCGACTCCGGCTATGATGTTAAGCACCGCAAGGTCACTTTTGTATGCCAGTTCTTTAGGGAAGTTAAACTTCATCTCGGCAATGATCCGAGCTGTATCTGCCGCGTCGGCCATACCTTCTTTCACCAATTCTTCCTTAGAAGGACAGGGTGTGAAGAAATGTTTCACCGGCATATAGTTGATAAATTCGCCCGACTGTACCTGAACGCGTTTGTCCTGATCGCTGCTGTTCATGAAACCGCATATGTCTGCGAGGTTGAAATAGCGGTCCTTGGGTATCTGTTTGTTGTCGTAATAACGAATATAATTATGACGGTCACCCATATAGTGTTCCCGCTTCCAGATCATCGGTACGGCATCCGCGTCATTTACTTTGCAGTTCAACTGATCTATATACCAATCAATACCCAGAAGCGAGGTATTAATGATGCGTACATCCGGACGGAAATGCTCCACTTCCTGTATATACCACAATGGATAAGTCTGGTTGTCTCCAAAAGTAAACAGTACCGCATTTGGCGCACAGCAGGACAATGTGTTGTAGGCTACAGCCTTGGCCAGTGTTTTCTTCGAACGGTCATGGTCTTTCCACTCTACGTTTGCCATCAGCATAGGTACGGCAAGCAGGCACAATGCTATAGCTGCAGAATCTGCCATTTTCGCGTTGCCTTTCATCAGAGTTCGGAAGAAATTGGCAACCATAAGCACGCCCAGACCTATCCAGATACAGAATGTATAGGTACATCCTGCGAATGCATAGTCACGTTCACGTGGCTGCAGAGGAGGCATATTCAGGTAGATACCAATGGCAATACCCGTAAAGAAGAACAATACGGCTACCACAATACCATCGTTCCTGTCCCGATTGAACTGATAAATGAGGCCTAAAACACCCAGTATGAACGGCAAAAGATAAAGCTTGTTATGAGCGTCGCTGGTACTCAGACCGGCACCCATTTTGTCCGTATCGCCCTTACCCATCATCTGGTCAAGGAAAGTGATACCCGTGATCCAGTTACCGCGTCCGGCATCAAGCTGCCCTTCTATATCGTTCTGGCGGCCAGCAAAGTTCCACATGAAGAACCTCCACCACATCCAGTTCATCTGGTAGTCGAAGAAATACTTCATATTGTCTCCTGCGGTAGGCTCGTCGTTATTTCCGTAACCCAGAAAGTTTTTATAGAACGTTACGTGCGGACCTTCATTATTATCATAAATACGAGGGAAGAAATGGCTCTGGTTCACACCATTGGCGTCTACGCCGTATTTAGGTTCCATTTTCTTGCCTACGACCTCATAGTGATCCTTTCCACTAGCGGTTTTTACCTGTGCATATAATTTGTTAGACGTGTCCAGATCTGTCCATACACTGTTGTAGTACGGGCCAAACAAAAGGGGCTGAGAACCAAACTGCTCACGATTCACATAGTCAAGGAAACTGATCGGGTTGTCTGGATTCGTCATGTCAATAGGCACATCTGCTCTTGAACGGACAATCGCCGAGAAATAACTGGAGTACCCTATAAGAATAAAAACTATACACAGTACGCTCGTATGCAACACATACATCTTGCGTTTGTTAGCAAAAACCACAAGGAACACCAGTAAAGCAGCTACCAGCAGCAGGAAGAAAATTGCGCCAGTATCATAGGATGCACCAAAGTTGTTGGTGAACATGATATCAAAAATAGACGCTAATCTTGGTATGTACTGAATCACGCCAAATTGCACAAAAGCCAGAATAACACAACCCATCAGGAACGCTATTGCAGTACCCTTCCAGGTAGTGGGGAACTTGCGGAAATAGTACACCATGGCAATGGTAGGTATCGTAAGCAGGTTTAACAAGTGCACACACACCGAAACACCCACCAGATATGCGATAAGCACCAGCCAACGATCGGCATACTTGTTGTCAGCCACGCGCTCCCATTTCAGTACAGCCCAGAACGTAATAGCAGTGAAGAATGAAGATGTTGCATAAACTTCCGCTTCCACAGCTGAGAACCAAAATGTGTCTGAGAACGTATAGGCCAAAGCACCTACGGCACCCGCACCCATTATTAAAAGAGTCTGGTTTCCGTTTGGTTCCGCACCCTTCTCAACCAGCAATTTTTTAGCAAAATGGGTAATTGTCCAAAAAAGAAATAAAATGGTGAGTCCGCTCATCAAGGCGGAAAGCGAGTTCACATAAATGGCGGCATTGGGAGAAGCTCCACCCGTGGTGGTTTGCCCACTAGCAAACAATGCAAATATCCTCTGCAGCATCATAAAAAACGGAGCGCCGGGAGAGTGGCCTACTTCGAGTTTATAAGCACAGGAAAGGAATTCACCGCAATCCCAAAAACTGGCCGTTGCTTCCATGGTAAGCAAATAGACGATATAGGCTATACCACCTACAACCCAGCCCGTCAGGTCATTAATTTTACGATAGTTCATGATCTACTTTTAGACAGGCGACAAAAATAATAAAACTTTTTGCTTATCCCTGTTAGATTAATATTGGAAAACCCGTTGAATATTAATGTTTTCACAAATTAGTGGACTATTCAGCCCGGGAACCCGAGTACCGGGTTTTAATTGTTCGTTGCAAAAGATAAAAAAATGCAATTCATGCTGAAAAAATGCTTGGTTTTTGCACAAGACCAAAAGCATTGTTTTTTCTATAAATAACGACCAACCCCGCACCGCAAACGGTGTATGACAAAATGCCACACAAAATTACATAGGGTGTCAAATCAAGACATGAACTTCCTTAAAACCAGATCCCGAAATTAAACATACACTCCAGACGCGAACTTTTCATATTGCCGTCATTACGGAAAATCTGCTGGTCATTATCCATCAGCAAATCGCGGCCTTCGAGCCTGAAATAAGACGATTCTGTGATTTTTGCTTCGAAACCGGCTGTATATCCTGTGCACTTAACACCGGTCAATTTTCCGGCGGCATCTGTGATCACGGGCGTCAGCATGCCATCGGCATCACTCATCATTTCGAACCGGCCATACACACTCATTTTTTTATGCATTTGGTATTTCAAAGTCAATATTGCGCTATAGATTGACGCAGTTTTGGTTGCGTCGGCGATCTGGGAGTTCTGCTGACTTATGTAATCAAACCCCGCCAGCGCTTTTAATTGCGGAGTGATCTGGTAATTTACTACCAGGTTGTTGAGAAATCGAACATGTGAACTTTTAAAAGTATCCGACATTTCGTCTCCTACCAGGTTATAATATCCAAAACTCATTTTATCGGTCGGTGCATAAAACGCCGTGATACCTACCGATTTCTTACTGTTGTTGTCTACAAAAGTGTTGTAGCCGTTTAGCACATGCAGGCTAAATAAATACTTGTCATTAGGCGCATAGGTCAGTTTGGCTCCGCTCTGGAACCAGGGTTCGTATAGCGTAATGATGGATATGGATGTTGCAATATTGTCTTTGGGCAGCAGGGCTTCCGTACCAATGTGCGTCTTAAAGAACCCCGCATCCAGCCACAATTTAGGATGCAATTGGATGCCCATATTGGCCTCCTGTATCATATTATAAACGGGCGACCAGGCCGAGGTGATCAGATCCCCGTAATGAAGTGTGATGGTTGCACGCACCTTGGTTGCAGTGTACGAGGCTGTGATCTGCGCTACGTTAAGACCCAACTCATTGTGCTTTGGTGACTCTGCGGCAAATTTTTGAAAATTACCCACGCCCACTGAGTCAGAATAACGGGCATAATATGCGTCCAAATAAGCACTGAGTCTAAATTGGGAAGCTGCGGAATCCTTTGTTTGCGCAACACCTGCGAATGACAACAATAATATCGGCAAAAAATTAAGAATGACTTTGCGTAGCATAGAGTGAGTTTTTAAAAATACAAATAAAGATTTTCCATCCTGCATAAAGAAAAATGAAAATGTGCTCATACAAATATACTGTTTGAATTTAATTCAGAATAATTGCCGGCTTGGGTAAATGACGAAAATTACCCCCTGCTACGAAATTAAAAAGTAAAATGATTTTTGTCATCCCCGTACGCCCGACATTCGATAATTTTGCCAATGGCAATTTCTTTACCATAGCGCTGCTTATTTTATGTGCATTCTACGGGTAAAAAACAAACGCCGCCTTGTTAAAATGAGAATACTCAGCGTACTGCAACTATCAATCGCCGTGGTGATTCTGACCACACTTGCTTACAGCAGCGCTGCAAGGGAAATCCGCAACAAAAACCTGCACTTCAGATTGTCGGTGCCAGAATCTACGTTAACCCTACCCGACACCAGTGGCGCAGAACTGGGTGAAACCTATTATGATAGCATCAGCGACATTGTGTTTGTAATTACGAGTACGGATACCCGGTTTCGCTCTGTAAAAGACTATCTGGATTGCAGCAGTGCGCAATTGGAAAATGAACTGAGGATCTGTTATGACGATTCCGCTTTGCACCTCTTAAGCTGTAACGCACCCAAATACTACCCAGACCGCACTGTATTTCTACTTGTGGAAGTAAGCGTATTACCCGGCGGATTCAATGAAAGTGCCATTTATTTTATACACCACAGAAATAAAGACCTCCAATTTTCGTTTATGTTCCGGAAATCAGGAGTAGCAACCGGGTTGGACTACATTGACAAAGTCATGAAAACCCTGAAACTGGAATAAACCCTGTTTGGCTCCGGCGTCAAACGTGCATTGCTGCATTTTGAGGAAGGTTCCCAAATCAATACCTTAGCGGTTTCAAACATTAACGTCGGCAAGTCCGGTGTTCAACAGACGAATTATGATTCAGCGAATAGCTGGTGTGTTTATTTTTATATGTTTACTGGCTGTCACCGCGTACGGGCAGACAGCCTCTCTGTCTGGCTTGGTGAAAGATGCGGCGGGTAAACCCCTCGATTCTGTTATCGTGGCATACGAATCTGCCGGAATGGGCACTTATGTGTATACCGACCGTAAAGGCTATTATATGCTTAGCGTGCCTGTAGATAAACTCCTTACTGTAATTTATGCGTTCCCAGGATACGAAACCCAAAGGAAAAACTTAACACTTAAGGAAGGCGACTCCCGCACCATAGACTTAAAACTGAAGGAAAGTAACCAACTGGGAGAGCATACGGTGAAGGGCGAATTTAAACGCAACATAGCCGGGAATGTAAAATTACTGGACGCATCCAAAATCCCTTTTATACCCGGTACTGTAGGAGGAGTGGAAAGTCTGATAAAACTGGCTACAGGATCGCACGACGAGCTGACCTCACAATACAGTGTGCGCGGTGGAAGTTTTGACGAAAACCTGGTCTACGTCAACGACTTTGAGATATACCGCCCGTTTCTGGTACGTACCGGACAGCAGGAAGGTCTAAGCTTTGTTAATTCTGATCTGGTGTCGAACGTCAATTTTTCAGTAGGTGGCTTTGAGGCTCGTTATGGTGACAAAATGAGTAGCGTGCTGGATGTGACTTATAAAAAACCCACTGAATTCTCAGGCTCTGTGATGACTAGCCTTCTTGGGGCCTCGCTGCACCTGGAGGGAATCTCTAAAAACCGGAAGCTGACTTACCTCCTTGGGGCCCGGCAGAAAAGCAACCAATACCTGCTTCAGTCGCAACCAACCAAGGGAGTGTACAATCCTTCGTTCACAGATATTCAGGCAGTGGTGAACTACCAGTTGAACGATAAGTGGGAATTTGAGGCTATTGGGAACTACGCAAGAAACCGTTTTACGTTTTTTCCGGAATCGTCCACCTCCAGTTTTGGCGTACTCAACCAGTCTTACCAACTGCAGGTGTATTATTACGGCAGCGAACTGGACCAGTTTGACTCCCGATTCGGAGGCATTTCTGCCACCTACCATCCGGCATCTTCAAAGCTAAAACTCAAATTTCTTGCATCTGCCTTTCAAACCAACGAATACGAGACTTATGACATAGCGGGACAATATTTGTTTGGCGAATTACAAACAGATATGGGCCAGAAGAACTTCGGCCAGATAAAAACTTATCTGGGTACCGGCATGATACAGGATTTTGCGCGCAATTACCTGGCGGTAAACGTGGGCGACCTCGGCTTTAAAGGATCTTACGACCTTAGGCATAACATGATCCAGTTCGGCGCCAATGGAAACGTTACCAGCATAAACGACAACCTGCACGAATGGGAGCGCCGGGACTCAGCAGCCTTTACCCAGCCATACGACCCCAGCCATCTTACCCTTTCCAAGGTATATAATTCGTCCTCCGACTTCAACTATCTGCGATTGAGTGGCTATGTACAGGACAATATTAAGTTTGACTCAGCTGCGCGCCTAACATCGTCTGTGGGGGTGCGGTTCAATTACAGCCAACTGAATGGCGAACTGACGGTGAGCCCGCGGGCTCAATTTGCTTACGCCCCTGAATGGAAAGGAGACTGGATGCTAAAAATGTCTGCGGGTATGTACGCCCAGCCGCCATTCTACCGGGAAATGCGTGACTTGTCCGGCAATACGAATACAGGCCTTAAAGCGCAGCAAAGTACGCAGGTCGTGCTTGGCGCCGATGACAACTTCAAGATGTACCACAGACCTTTTAAATTTACCGGCGAGGTATATTATAAGTACTTGTGGAATCTGGACCCTTATATTTACGACAATGTTCAGGTTCGTTATACCGGCAAGAACGATGCGATCGGCTACGTATACGGCAGTGAGCTACGCTTGTATGGCGACCTCGTAAAAGATGCCACATCCTGGATCAGTATTGGTGTGATGAAAGCGGCTCAGAAAATTACAGACAGCGCTTCCGTACCCGGTTATAAAGACTATTTCCCCCTGCCGTCCGACCAACGTTTTATGCTGGGCATGTATTTTGAGGATTACCTGCAAAACCACAAAAACTTTAAAGTGCATATTAATATGATGTATGCTACAGGTCTGCCCGTGGGCCCACCGCAGGGACATCTGTACCAGAACCGTTTGCGATTGCCGGACTACAAACGAGTGGATATCGGGTTTTCGGCCTTGCTGCTCAACAGTATGAGGCATGAACATCCGGCGCATAGTTTCTTCAACAACCTGAAAAGCATCTGGGCCAGTTTCGAGGTCTTTAATCTTCTGGCCATCCAGAATACGCTTTCATACACGTGGATCCAGGACGACTCTAGCCCGAATATTTATGCAGTACCCAACCGGCTTACATCGAGACTGCTGAATCTGAAAGTGCTGTTTAAGTTCTGATCGGGTCCGATTTTGGCCGACGTCTCTATCTTCAGATGTCCCAAAAAAACTATTTTGGGTGTCTCACCTGTTGGTTACTGAATTACTATTCTTTCATTTACCCACTGAAATATTTCCAAAGCCAGTTTATAGTATACGTTTACTTCATCCAACTCAGGTAATTCACTCATATCCGGATATCGGCTGTCCACGGCAAATTTGTTGATATTGCCAACTTCAACGTTTTCAAAAACAGAATCAAAATAAGCGCACTGCGCCAACAATAAAATTATGTTGTGCGTTTTCTCAACATCAACTTTCTTGAAAACCAGAAATGCCTTTAGACTTTTCTCAATTGCCTGCTGGCAGTGAAAACATGCATAATCAAGAATCAATGGCTCTACTTCAATCAACCTTTGTGCACACAAAATATCATTTTTAGATTTCCGCATCCACTCTTTCACGTATTCCTCAAAATGCCTATTCACAATGGTAGCCCCTCTTTTAAAACTGTTTTTACAATGTGGCCAGGCAACTCTTTTCGTATTTCAATATCTTCTTCACAATAAAGAATCAGGTCAACAGAGGCATGTATTGCATGCACAAGTGATCTATCCAACTTTCCGTAATATTCATCTTTTTCCTGCTTTGTAAGTCTGTTTGGAGTGACTACCATAATGTCATAGTCGCTACTATCTTTAAAATCGCCTCTTGCTCGCGAACCGAATAAAAGCACGCGCGCATCAGGCAAATAGCTGTGCACCACTTTTTTTATTTTCAATAAGTTGATCTCCGTCAACATCTTTACAAATATAAGAAAATTCACCAAGCAACTTGCAATGATCGTTTTGGTTTTGCGTATCAACATCCCTGTATCCCACCAAACGCACTGCGTCAATTATCACTTACCTTTGCAAACTTTATGACACAGGAACAAATGAAGGAGATGCGGGAGCGTGTACAGCACCTGCGCCGCTTTCTGAAAATAGATGATCGTCTGGCCAAGCTGGAACAGGACAGGGCGTTAACCCTGGCTCCCGGATTCTGGGACGACAACGTACGTGCTACGGCTATACTCAAGGAAATAAAAATCGACAGCTACTGGGTAGATATGTACCGCTCTGCTGGTAGCGGAGTTGAAGATTTCGCCATTTTGTTCGACTTCTGGAAAGAAGGAGAAGCCACTGAGGAAGAAGTAAAGACCAGCTATGAAAATGCACTGAAACTTCTGGATGAACTGGAGTTTAAATCTACTTTGAATCAACCCGAAGACGAAATGCCCTGTGTAATGGTGATAAACAGTGGTGCCGGCGGAACGGAAAGTCAGGATTGGTCCGAGATGCTGTTGCGTATGTACCGTATGTATGGCGACAAACAGGGTTGGAAAGTAAGTGAAATAGATGTGCAGTATGGAGATGGTGCAGGTATAAAACAGGCCACGCTTGAATTTGAAGGACCATTCGCATACGGATTATTAAAAGCGGAGAGCGGTGTACACCGCCTGGTAAGAATTTCACCGTTCGACTCCAACGCCCGCCGCCACACATCCTTTGCATCGGTTTTCTGTTACCCACTCATCGATGACACTATTGATATTCAGGTCAGTCCGGCAGATATCGAATGGTCGTTCTACCGTTCGGGTGGTAGTGGAGGACAGAATGTGAATAAAGTGGAAACGGCAGTGCGCATCAAACATATTCCATCTGGAATAATTGTAGAATGCCAACAGGCCAGGACGCAGGGGGAGAACCGTGAAAAAGCCATGACCATGCTGAAAAGCCGTCTGTATGAGGAAGAAATGCGTAAGCGACAGGAAGTACTGAACGCAACCAACTCCAATAAAAAGAAAATAGAATGGGGTTCACAGATCAGATCTTATGTGTTCCATCCTTATAAGATGATCAAAGACCACAGGACCGGATATGAAGTGGGGAATGTGCAGCCTGTGATGGATGGCGAACTTGATGAATTTATCAAGGCCTACCTGATGCAGGGCGACACAATTGAGGGAGAATAGAAAATACTGTGAAACAGATGGCCGTCGCTGAAAAAAAGAAATCCTTGGACCTGAAAATGTTGTTCAGGTTATTTGCCTTCTGTAAGCCATACAGAAAGACGCTGTATTTCGCGATGACATTTTCTATTGTGCTGGCGCTTATGGCACCGCTTCGGCCTTTTCTTATTCAGCGCTCGGTAGATGTGTATATCAAACACAATCTGCGTGATGGCCTCATAATAATCTGTCTGGTACAGTTGGGTGTACTCATGGTAGAAAGCTCGCTCCGGTTCTGGTTCATGTACCGTATCAACTGGCTTGGACAGACCGTGGTAAATGACATCCGCAAAGCTGTATTCCGGAAAATTATACACCAGGATATTGGTTGGTTCGACCGCCATGCCATTGGCACGCTTACAACACGTACCATAAACGACATCGAATCTATGAACGATGTGTTCTCCGAAGGCATCATTTCAATAGTGGCCGATGTCATGACGATACTCTCCATTATCACCGTGATGCTGTGGACCGACTGGAAACTCACGCTGGTCTGCCTCACCGCGTTCCCGCTGCTCATACTGGCCACCTGGTGGTTTAAGGAAGAAACTAAGAAGTCGTTTCAGCGGGTGCGTAATGCCGTGGCGGCACTCAATGCATTTGTCCAGGAACACCTTACCGGAATGTACATAGTGCAGGCTTTTGCGGTCGAACAACGGGAGATGGACCGGTTTAAAGAGATCAACAAAGAACACAGGGACGCCAATATAAAGGGCATTTTCGCCTATTCCGTGTTTTTTCCGATCGTAGAGATCGTGCTGGCACTGTCTATCGGACTGCTTATTTGGTATGGTGCTGTAAGGGTCATGCATGGCGGCACATCGCTGGGCATCATCATTTCCTTCCAGTTATACATCAATCAGTTATTTCGCCCTTTACGTATGATGGCGGAAAAATTCAATGTGCTGCAAATGGGTATGATTGCCGGCGAACGGGTGTTTACCATTCTTGACAGTGAAGAAAACACGAACGACAGGGACGGGCTCGCCGGACCCGGCAATATCTCCTCAAAACGAATAAAGGGTGATGTGGAGTTCAGGGAAGTTTATTTTTCTTACAAACCCGAAGTCCCGGTACTTAATGGTATTTCGTTCCACATACCAGCCGGCAAGACCATGGCTATCGTAGGCCATACAGGCGCGGGCAAGACTTCCGTCATCAGCATTCTGAACAGATTGTACGAAATAGGTGGCGGACAGATTTTAATTGACGGGCAAGACATCAG
>CAIYJV010000311.1 GCA_903926605.1 uncultured Bacteroidota bacterium | reverse complement strand
GAAACGGGATATACCTATGTATATCAACGGCGCAGAAGTGCGCAGTGGCACTACCAAAGAAATACGTCCGCCACATGAAACCGCCCACTTGTTGGGCCAGTTCCACGCATCAGGTGAAGAACATATTCACCAGGCTATTGAAGCAGCAATGAACGCCCGTGAAAGCTGGGCTGCGATGTCATGGGAACACCGCGCATCCATCTTCCTTAAAGCGGCAGAACTTCTGGCAACCAAGTACCGCTATAAAATGAATGCGGCCACCATGCTGGGTCAGAGCAAAAACGCGTTTCAGGCAGAGATAGACGCAGCCTGCGAACTTATTGACTTCCTGCGATTCAATGTACATTTCCTGTCACAGATCTACAAACAACAGCCGATGTCGCCACAGGGTATGGACAACAGGCTGGAATACAGGCCGCTGGAGGGTTTTGTACTGGCAGTAACGCCGTTCAACTTCACTGCAATAGGCGGCAATCTGCCATCGGCTCCTGCCATGTGTGGTAATGTCGTGATCTGGAAATGCGCCAATACACAGGTTTATTCCGCAAGCGTATTTATGGAAATACTGATGGAAGCCGGTCTGCCCGCGGGCGTAATCAACCTGATCTATCCATCAGGACCTGTTGTAGGTCGTATTTGCTATTCACACCCTGATTTTGCAGGTGTACACTTTACGGGTTCTACAGGCGTGTTTCAGGATATGTGGAAAAGCATAGGCACCAACATAGCCCGCTTCAAGTCTTATCCGCGTATCGTGGGTGAAACCGGTGGTAAGGATTTTGTATTCGTACACCCAACTGCCGACGCAGACGCTGTGGTAGCAGGCCTGGCACGTGGTGCTTTTGAATACCAGGGTCAGAAATGCTCGGCAGCATCAAGGGCTTACCTGCCATCTAATCTTGCAGATGAAATAAAGACTAAACTTGTTGCCGAACTCAAGACCATGAAAATGGGCGTGGTAGACGATTTCACTAACTTTATCAACGCCGTGATAGACGAGGCATCGTTCAACAACATTAAGACGTATATAGACAATGTAAAGAACAGTGATGGAAAGGCATCTATACTTTGCGGGGGCAATTGCGACAAATCGAAGGGCTACTTTGTAGAACCTACAGTGATAGAGGCAACCGATCCCGGCTATGTGACCATGTGTGAAGAAATTTTCGGCCCGGTGCTGACCATTCATGTTTATGAAGCCGACAGGTGGATACATACGCTGGACGTTTTGGACCAAACCTCTCCTTATGCCCTAACCGGTGCAATTTTTGCCCGTGACCGCTATGCAATTGACTTTATGACCAAGCGTCTGGTAAACAGCGCCGGAAACTTCTACATCAACGACAAGCCCACAGGGGCTGTGGTAGGCCAGCAACCATTTGGTGGCGCACGTGCGTCGGGCACCAACGATAAGGCAGGATCTCTGCTGAACCTGTATCGCTGGCTGAGTGCAAGAACGATAAAGGAAACCTATGTATCACCTACCAATTACCGTTACCCATTCCATCAACCGGAATAGCGGGTTCTAAATGATATCCAGAAAGCCACTCATATAGGGTGGCTTTTTTTTGCCGGTGAGCCAGAAATGGATGCTGCAGCGTGCGATGAAATATACTTGAGTGCTTCTGTAATGGCAAAAATGTAAGTTTGGGCTCCATGTTAAAGTACCAGGCAAAAACAGCATTTAGTTAACTCTCAAAATTTGCGACTTTCAAAAAAACAGCCCCGTGATTTTTCAATCCGGGGCTATTCAATATTCAAAATATTTATTACTTCGCTGCTACCAGCTCTTTCACTTTGGCGAATACTTCAGACTCACCACCTTCTTCGTAGCCGGTATGGGCAAATGCAACCTTGCCATTCTTATCAATGATAAGTGTATAGGGTACATTCTGGAAGTTAAGAGAACGTTTCAGATCTGAATTGGGATCTATGTAGTAAGGGAAGTTCCATCCTTGCGACAAAGCATAGCTGCGTACCAGTCCTTCGGCACGGGCCTCGTCTATAGAAACAGTCATATAGTTGAAGTCTACTTCTTTCTTCCATTCGGGGAGCTTCAGCGAAATGTTCTTGATCTCTTTTTTGCAGGGTACACACCAAGTAGCCCAGAAGCTCACCAGTGTTACTTTACCTTTCTCGAACACCTGATTAAAAGCGACCTTCTTTCCAGATTGTACTTCCTTTACCTGTGTGTCTGGCAGCTCCTGTCCGAAGGCTACTAAATTAAAGAACAGACAGATGGAAGCGATGACCATTTTTTTCATAAAAACTTGTTTTTTAAGATAATAAACTAAAACTTTGCCATGACGAAGATAGCCAAAGTAATTTCGAACTGCTAAAGT
>CAIYJV010000310.1 GCA_903926605.1 uncultured Bacteroidota bacterium | reverse complement strand
TTTGCCAACTCTACAAGTGGAGGTACATGGAGCAGTTCGGCTACAGCAGTTGCAACCGTAAATGCAACCGGTACTGTTACAGCAGTAGGGTATGGCACCGCAAATATCAGCTACACTGTAGGTTCTTTGTACACCTATACTACTGTTACTGTAGTGAACCCCATTACTGGATCATCAACAGTTTGCACCGGAAACACGATGAGTCTTGCAAATGCCACTTATGGTGGTAGCTGGTCTTCATCAAATTCCAGTCTCGCTACCGTTACTGCTCTTTACGGTTCAGTAGTAGGTGTTGCCGCAGGTAATCCTACTATCTCGTACACATGGGGAACAGGCGTTAACGCTTGCTCCGTTACAAAAGCCATCACAGTTTCTGCTGGCGTAACCACACCAATTACCGGCAATAATACTGTTTGTATCAGTGGTACTACTGCACTCGCAAATGCAACACCTTCCGGCACCTTCACTATCACTCCAACCAGCGTTGCTACTATCAACGCGAGCACAGGAGTAGTAACCGGAGTAGCTGTTGGTAATGCAACGGTAACTTATACCATTGCTGGCGGCTGTTTCGTTACTTATACTGTTTCTGTTTTTGCAAATACAATTGCAGCAATAGGTGGTTCTACAACAGTTTGTAATGGCAATACCATTGCCCTCACCGAAACTACTACAGGCGGTGCCTGGAGCAGTGCTGACGTGACTAAGGCTACTGTAGCTACAGATGGTACAGTAACAGGTGTAGCTTCTACATCTACAACTGTAAACATCGCTTATACCAAAAATGGCTGCGCTGCTAACAAAGTTCTGACAGTAAGCCCTAACAACGTAGCTTCAATCGTTTCTTCTAACCCAACCATCTCAATGAACGGCGGTATTGTTACTCTTACCGACGCAACTGCTGGTGGCAACTGGGCAGGAACACCTGCTACACTTGGTACTTATGTGTACAATGCAACTATACCCGGTCTGATATTTACAGATACCACGACCCGTTATAGCACTTATGCTACAATAACTTATACCGACCCAACAACTACCTGCTATCAGAAAACTACAGTAGCTGTGGTTCCAACACTTACGTTGAACCCAATTACTGGCGGTGCCGTAGCAATTTGCGTTGGCAACACCGCTAATCTTTCAGTTACTGGCGGCTACATGGGTACCTGGAGCAGCGACGCCGCAGGCGTAGCTTCGATAGGTGCTCACAATGGTATCGTTACCGGTGTATCTGCAGGATCTGCAAATATCACTTATACACAGAGTGGTATATCTAAGTACACTACAATAACTGTAAACCCAATTCCAGTTATTACCAGTAGCTCATCTGCTGTTTGTAATGGTACCGGTTTTACACTTACTGTGAACCCAACAGGTGGCGCATTTACAAGTGGTACAACCGCTGTGGCTACAGTTGACGCAAGCACAGGTGCTGTTCTGGGTGGTGCTACTTTTGGCACTTCCAATATCACCTATATTGCTGGTGGTTGCTCTGCTACTACTACGGTTACCAACAATACTCCGGCTGCCATCACTGGCTCACTGGTTTTCTGCGCTGGTTACTATCCCGCTCCCCTCCATTCTGCTACTATCGGTGGTGCTTGGAGCAGCCAGACTCCTTCTGTTGCTACTGTAAACGCGGCTAGCGGTGCAGTTACTCCAGTTGCTGCTGGTACCGACAATATCTTCTACACAGCAAACGGATGCTCTGTTTCAGCTGCTATCACCGTTAATGCTTCTCCTGCTGCAATTTCTGGTACACCCATACTTTGTAGCACAGGCACTACCACACTTTCAGATATTACTCCAGGTGGTACATGGACGGTAGACTCTACAGCTTATGCTACTGTTGTAGCTGGTACTGGTGTTGTTTCTGGTGTGGCTCCCGGTGTTGCAAATGTAACTTACACACTTCCCGGAGGTTGCCTGTTTACCACAGTACTTACCATTGCCGCAGGACCTGCAGCAATTACTAACCCTGTTACTCCCGGCAACTTCCAGATGTGCGCATCTGGCTGGGGTTCCATCATGCTTTATGATGCTACCATCGGTGGTACCTGGTCAAGCGCTAACCCTGCTTTGGCTTATGTAAGTCATGATACCACTATTGGTCATGGTACTAACTATACTATGGTTACAGGTGGTGGCGTTGTTGGCCCGATCAACATCAACTATACAATGCCTTCAGGTTGCGTTTCTACAGTAACACTTACAATGAACACTGCTGATGCAGGTTCTATTACCTCTTCTATCGGTGTTATGTGTACAGGATCTACTTTCAACTTCACCAGCAATATGCCTGGTACATGGGTTAGTACTTATCCTTCAATTGCTACCGTAGACGCAGTTACAGGTGTTGTAACCGCAGTTGCAGAAGGTAATACACTGATCAAACACATGAATCCTGCCGACGGATGTTGGACTGGTAGTCTTGTGGCCGTAAACCCTGCTCCCGGACCAATAACCGGTACAGCTTCTACCGTTTGTGTTGCAGACGCAATGCCAGCACTGGGTAACAGTGTAACTGGTGGTACCTGGCTGGTTGGTTTAAGTTCAATCGCTACTATAGATGCTACAACCGGTATTGTTACTGGTGTTGCCGCAGGTTCTGCAATTGTTACTTATACTGTACCAGGTGGCTGCGAATCTTACCTGCCCATAACTGTTACAGCTAACACAATCAACCCGATCTCTGTAGCTGGTTCTACTTCAGCACCCATGTATGTTTGCTCTGGCACTACCGCCGCACTTACTATCAGCACGGGTACTACAGGTATTACCTGGACCTCTTCTAATGCAGCAGCTGGTTCTATCACCGGTCTTACCTTTACTGCAGCACCCGCTTACGCAGGTTCTACGATCATCACTGGTAAGAATACAGCAGGTTGCTACAGGTCAGCACTGGTATATATCAACAATACACCAACTACCGCAATCGGTGGTCCAACTACGGTTTGTAAAGGAAACGCAATTACGCTTACGGACGCATTGTCTGGTGGTACCTGGAAATCTGTTTCTACCAGTATCGCTTCTATTTCTAATGGTGTAGTTACGGGTGTTGCCGCTGGTACATCTCAGATTTCTTACACTTATCATGGTTGTGCCGCTACCTATACGGTAACTGCTACTACGAACGACGCAGGAACACTGAACCCCGTTCAGGCAGTACTGAGCCCGATACAGCTTTGTAACAATTCAACTACTGCTTTCAGCACCACAGACGTGAGTGCAGGTGCATGGAGTTCGTCTGCAACATCTGTTGTAACCATAGACCCTGCTACTGGTAGTGCAACTGCCGTAGGTACTGGTTCTGCAATTGTTAGCTACACATCAGCTGCTGGTTGCAAGGTTTGGGATACAGTTTATGTAAACGCAAGCCCTGCCGCAATCAACAACAATGGCTTCGGTACGCTTTGCGTAGGTACTTTCCCTGATTGGTTCCGGTACACAGATGCCACTGCCGGTGGTACCTGGTCTGCAACTTCAGGTAAGGTTGGTATAAACAGCAATGGCTATGTAATCGGTGTCGCTGTTGGTACAGATGTAGTGTCTTACACTGTAGGTAGCTGTGCAACCACTGTAAACGTTACAGTTACTGCCGCACTTACTTTCAACGCAGGTACTGCTAAACTTTGCGCAGACGGTTCTTCTACACTGGGTATCTCTATCACCGGCAGCACTGCTGGTACATGGAGCTCTAGCAATGCCGGATACTTCGCATCTATCACTCCAACAAGTGGTACTGCAGCTACCCTGCTTGCAACTACAGGTATCGCTTATGGTTCTCCAACGGTAACCTTTACTCAGACTGCAAACCCTGGCTGTATCGCAACCAAGGCTATCGCAGTTAGTAAAGTTGCTGATGCGCTTGTATCTCCTGCATCACTCGTTTGTACCGGTACTCCTGTACAGTTTAACGAAGACGTGCTGGGTGGTACTTGGTCTATTACCAACGGTACTGGTACTGCAACCGTTTCTAACGGTCTTGTTACCGGTGTAACTGCTGGTACAGCTACGGTATCTTATGTTGCTGGTGGTTGTGCAAACAGCACCGCCGCTACCGCTACGTTCAACGTGGTGGCAACTCCTGCTGCAATCACGGGTACTACCTTCGTGTATACGACTGGTACTACTACTACGCTTTCAAGCACAACACTTGGTGGCACATGGTCTACAACAGCTCCTGCAACACTTATAGCTTCTGTTGACCCCGCAGCTGGTGTTATTACAGGTGGTACCACTACCGGTACTGCTACAATCTCCTACACTTTAGCAGGTTGTTCTGTAACTACTCCAGTTTATGTCCTGACCTACTTCAGGGATGGTGGCAACAATTCTATCACTGTAAACAGTGCTTCTCAGACTTACAATTTGTATCCTAACCCTAACTCAGGAAACATCAATTTTACACAGAGTGTCGTTAACGACGGTGCTACTGGTATCAAGGTGGTTAACTATCTGGGCGAAACAGTATACAATGGCGTGCTGAATTTCAGCAACGGTAAGGCTCAGCTTGACATGACCAACGTAAGCAATGGTATGTACCTTGTACAGATCACTGACGAAAATGGTAACGCTCAAACATTCAAGATGGTTGTTGAAAAATAATCAATCTGATTTTTGATAGTACAGGAAAGGCTCCGCAATGCGGAGCCTTTCTTTATATTGCAAAATTCCATAACTAACACTGCTTTGCATAGGGATTCAGACCACACCACAATAATAATGCGTCTCCCCAAGTTTCGCCCTAACAGAGTTTCGAATGCCGCCTTTCTACGGAGCTGTAGCTCCTCTGGAGCGATTCGGCCATACGCTCACTAAATATCATGGGCTGAAAAGAAAATGTAAAAAAACAACTGATCTGTCCGTAGCCCTGACCTTCAGTTCGTGTTGGCAAAAAAGAGGTTTTCGGGAGGCAAGCAAATAAGCATCAAAAGCCAACGGAACGCAAAAAAGCCAAATCGGGCCAGCAATTGGGATATGGCGAAATTCGTCTCAAAAATCCTACTGACCTTCAGAATCACAATTCAGACTATTTTATCCGGGATTTTGTCCCCAACTTGGAAATAGATGCAATGAATTTGAAAGAGGTGCCTCAAACTGCGTGCATCCGGTAAGCGATTTTCAGGCTGAAATACAGACAAGATAACCGCTTCAATACTAATCAGCAAACCCTACCATTTCAAAACCATCAACCTGCCACATTGGGCCCTTAGTGTATGCCGACCAGGCCATAATCCATTGACCCACCAACCAGATTGCGAATCTGCATCCGCCGAAAATTTGATAATTTTGGGCGGCGGATTAACCGGCAAACCGTTGAATTAAAAACACGCAATATGAAAACAAACAGGAACCCGATCTCCATCCTCGCTTTGCTATCCGTGCTTGCGGTCCCGTCTGTATCATTTGCACAGATCGCTAAAGAGTCTTACCATCAGGGAGCTAAACCAGCCTGGGGAGGCACAGGAAAAGTGTGCAACGTATGCCATGAGCCCTTCCAGGCGCACTACACCAACCGGCAGCCGACACCGTACCAGAATCATCAGGTGATCTCCACGGCATTCCGTGGCAACAAAATGGACGGATCACCGGTTATAATACGACCCGACAAGGGAAGCGACAAATGCCAGGCCTGCCACAGCGCACAAACAGCCGACCGGCCTCGCCGCCCGCTATCCATAGATTCATGCGAATTCCGCCCATAAAAAAAGTCCCCCCGGCACAAACCGGGGGGACTTTTGTCTCAATTCGTTTTTAGTGCTTTACAACCGCGTTCTCCATCATTATCTCAAAAGTATATCCGTACCCAAAATCTTTGTTCAGACTTATCTGTCCTTCCAGCAACACATTATCTCCCACCTTCACTTCGTTCTGCGACGTCACCATCAGGTCAAATTTACCCGCTTGCTGAGTGCCGTCCTGAACATGGATCCAGTTCTTGTCCATGATCTGCGGATTGTACTTTGTAACCTGTGCACGTATCTTTACAGTCTTGCCAGCGTATTTTTCTTTATTGGCCAGCAATTCGGCCACGGTAACACCATCGGCAGCTTTTTCCAGTTTTATGTCCATCCGGGCTTCGGGTTTGGCCGTACGCTTGTAATTTTTATCGTCTACTGCTGCTACTGCCTGATGGGCAGGTTCTGAGCCAATGGGTATCGGGCTAACCGCACCCAGAAAAAACACGGTGTCAAACTTTCTTTTCAACTCCGGACTTTCAAAATCCGTCATCACCATGGGTTTGGAATAATAGTAGGTCTGGCCTTCGCGTGCCTCCATAAGTGGCACCGCCAACCAGCGCAACAGTGCACCGTCGTGCACATGCAAATAGGTATAATTGGTGGTTTGAATCACCTCTTTTACAGTTACCATGTGGCTCTCTGCTTTTTTAGAGTCATGGGCGGCAGCACTGTAAAAAGCGCCGAGGGCGGCAAAGCCCATCATAAAAATCTTCTTCATACTGATTTTTTAAAATAAAAAATAAAAATTTTCACTGCTTAAAACGCATCAACTTTTATAACGATATTCAATGAGACAAAACTATTAAGTCACGCGGCTATTCGTCATGAATTCTGTCATGCAGGTAAATGACTATCGTCATTAATTAATGAATCTGCCAAAGATAATTTTGTGAGGACCTTAAGGTACGCCCCATCGATTTATAATGAGGACAATGGAAGCAGAGTGCGCACCTTCAAACCGTATATTAATAATGCAAATTAATACTCCAAAAACAGTTTTATGAAACAGACAAAATTATTTTCCCGTAGTACCGGGATCAGCTTGCTATTAATAGCGATGCTGGTGCCAATGTGCAGCTACGGTGGTTTCTTGCGCAAAAAACCAAAAGAAAAAGCACAGGAGCTCGTGATGTACCCATCGCCACCCGACACAGCAAG
>CAIYJV010000309.1 GCA_903926605.1 uncultured Bacteroidota bacterium | reverse complement strand
GATCTTGAACATTATGCGCGACAATTCATGGCGTTCCTGGGCCCTTTCCGTTTCAATGGCAAAGGCTTCCCTGAATTCAGAATTTATTAGTTTCAACCAAATCTCAAAAGTCTTTTCTGATTCAGAACTTATACCCAGTATTTCATCCAGGGTCTCTGAAGATCTTATTTTTCCTGTTGCAATATCCAAAAAATAATTGCCAACCTTGGCCATTCGCTGCGCAACCACCAGCTGACGTTCGTGCTCTTTTAGTTCCTCGTTGGCTTTACTGAGTTTGTCTCTCATAGTGGCTAAAGCGACCCCAAGTTCGTCCTTCTCCGACAACAATGTAAAACTAGCGTCATAAGCTCCCCTACCCAGCTTATCGGCAAACTCAATCTTTCGCAGCACGCCCTGAATCATGTGGCTAATTGCATTTTGCATCCTGCCTATTTCGTCCTGCCGCTTGGTAGTCGGCACCTCATCTACGACCCCAAAGGCCATATTCTGTATTATTTTCTCCAAACGTAACAGCGGACCTACAACCTGAACTTTAGAATACCGCCAGGACAGGAAGCTTACCACGACGACCAACATAATGGTGGTGAAAATTGCGAAGTATAGAAACCGTTGCAGCGTAACTATACTGTTTTGTGCAACCTCCAGATTTAATTTTTTTGTCACAACCAGTTTCACGAGCAATTCTTCATTGCGGGAAAACAGCGTAACCGCATGGGTATTTATTGACGCAGCCTGGTCTACAAGTGCATCGTTGAAATAAGATTCGGGCCCGTTGATCAAATTGACGATGGCCCGAACAGAATCGTAAATGCAATTATTCAACGAATCTATGGTATTGTAAAGTTGTTTCTCAGTGTAATCTTGCCATTGGCCGACTTCTTTTGCAAGTTTGCGACGCAATACGGGATTACCGGAATCCATTAACAGAATCAGTCGCTCCTGGTCTTTTGTAGCAGATAGATACACTCTGGTATTTGTCAATTTCTTTACCTCTCTGTTTTGTACAATGAGGGTTTCAAGATGGCTGATCGAAGGGAGCGTGACATACCTCATTTCTCTGTTGGCACGCTGATTGCGGTCTAACACGTAAAAACAAAACAAACCACTAGTGATCATTGCGAACACAATAATCACATACGTTGCTGTTAGTTTGCCGGAGATCCCTGCCCTCATGAACGCATAGTTTTGTGCCGGTTGTAGTCTATTTTGTAAGAAATTTTTAAATAGTATTGCCTGCCGAAACCCGGTAAAGGCGCATGAAGACTGTTGTAAGCCTGCAAATAAAGTTCCTTTTCCCCTGTAAGGTTCCGGATACCAAAGCCAGCCGACAAATTCTTAACAAAATCGTTACTACCCAGATACAAGCTGGCAATAAATTGTGGACTGAATGACGAAATGACGCCATTACCTGCTACGTCAACCGCTGTATACCCGAACCTGCGTCCAAGAAAATAACACGATGGAGAAAAATAAAAATGTTTACCAATATTTATTCCGGACGTAAAAGAAAACTTGTTGCGGGAAGTGCCCAAACTGGCCGAACGTTCTGTGGGTACAATATTAGAACTATCGACACCTTTTCCAGAAATAGAGTATAACGAATATGCGAAAGTAATAAAACCGAAACGAGAGCTGTATTTGTATTCTAATTCCAGCCCGGCACTACCAATAATATTTCCCGAATTTCGATACCCGTTGGGGTCTCCGTTTACCACAGAATCCCGTCTCACAAAGTACCTGATCGCATTCTGTGTTGTGATGTCAAAAATATTCAGACTGACGTACATATTTTTATTCATCTTCACGCTGGTTTCAAATTCAAGCGTATTAGACTGTTCCGGCTTTAGTTGTACAGCATCAATAGCGTATTGAAAGTCTTCAATTGAAGGTGCACGGAATGAGGAAGCATAAAGCAGTTTAAAGTTTGCAATACCAACTCTTTTGGTTACGCCAAGTCTGGGATTGAGTGCGGTCCCGAATTCTGTGCTCATATCGTACCTGGCGCCTAGTGTGATGTTTACAAAGTTGGTTTTGAATAACATTTGTATAAACGGTGCGTAGTTGTAGTAACTCACATCGCTGGTCTGATCCATCCTGAACAACTGTCCATTTGGTTTGTGTCCGAAGTCGGCATAGCCTTCAGCCCCTACATTGGCGCTAAACCAGTAGCAAGGGTCCCAGGTAATTGTGGCGCTAAGCCGGAAGCGGTCTGTGAGTATTTTGTAGTATCCATAAGACGAATCCTGTGGCTTGGGCTGCCCGTCAAACGTCCATGGTTCGCAGTGTTTAAAATTGGCCCGGGCCTGAATCTGCAAGTTTTTTTCCAACTTACCCTGGTACCTTACTTCTCCCATATAACTCAGAAAATTGCAGGGATAAGCCTGCGACAAGCTATTTAAGTAACCATCCCGCGTAGATGAAACGAAATTGTCGTAAATGAACAAAAGCGACAACCCCTTGTAACTCATGTTCAAGTCCAGAAAATGTGGATTGAGACTTGAATTATTGGCCATGCTCACCGACTTTCCGTAAACGTCTGTGTAGTTGTATGTACTACGTTGTCCTTGCCCTACCAAACCAGTAAGGGAGAAAATGAAATCCTTTACTTTATTGCCCACAGAAAACCCGACATCGGTTCTGGACACCATGCCATCCGACATTCCTCCAATTGCGTCAAGTGTTACACCCTTTATATCATCACCTTTTTGGGTTATAATATTGATAACTGCATATTCGGCATATCCACCATAAATAGCAGAACCGGGCCCTCGGATCACTTCGATCTTTTTAATGTTGTTGATTGGGTAATGATTGCCAAAAGCAAGGCCTGAAAATGCGGTTTCATTCATTTCCTGGCCATCCAGCTGCAACAATACATTGCCCTCGTTACACCATAAGCCCCGGAACGAAATAGCCACCACCCCCTGTACGTCCACATTAAACTCCACACCCGGTATCATCCTCAATACGTCCATAATATCCAGTGCCCCTGACCGCTCAATTTCTTCACGGGTTATTACTGTTACTATTGAAGGTGTGTTGCGCAATGTAAGTGGCTTGCGCGATGCGGTTTCTATTGCCCCTGCAATAACATGTTCCATTGGAGTGGCTTTATAACGCGATTGCAAATGCGAAAGCTCCTCAATCGTCAATGAAGACAAATCGGTGGTATCGGTAACCTGTAGCCCGCCAGTCTCTTGTGAAAACCCAGAGTAAACGGTAAACAGCAGTAAGAACAAAAATAGAATTCGCTTCATTTTTTTACCTTGTCAAAATAGCATTGTTTAAAATTTGTTCGCCCACAGTAAGGCCCCGGGCCCTGCAGTTATGCATGCTCAACTGATACTCAGTTTTAAAGTTGTTCTCATCATCCATAAAAAAGGAGATACAAGCCCCTAGCCTGGACTGATTTCCCTTTTCACTAATAATCAGTATGGGAAGATTTCTGGTGAGATCGTTAATTTCTTTCAAATAAGCATTCGCTTTCTCTGATACGATAACGACATCCACCGAACGGCTTTCGGCAGGTTCAATATTTTTGATAATGAGATTAAAACTGGAATTTTTTTTACGACTTACAACCTCTCTAAGCTCCCCCTCAATGGGGCTTTTACCCACAACACCTACTGTAATTTCGGACTTCTTCGCGGGCCAGCTTATGTACTTTATAAAATTGAAAACATAGGCCGAATTCTCTTTGTAATCAAATGATTGCCCATATCCTCTGACACAACAAAGAAGCAGGCTTAAACCAATCGAAATAACAAATCCGAGTCTCATTGATCTAAAAAATGTATCGTACAAACGGCCAAAAGCAAATTATCGGCATATATAGATCATTGGAACAGATAAAACTTCATCGCCACAATGGGTCCTTTTACTACTCCAAATCGCCTACTCCACAAATGT
>CAIYJV010000308.1 GCA_903926605.1 uncultured Bacteroidota bacterium | reverse complement strand
AGTGAAATAGACTTTGTTACTATCAATTCGTACGCGACCCACATACTCAAAGTGAATCTCACGTACTCTAGGGGTCAAACTTATAGCACAATAGGGATGATCAATGAAAGAGTCACGGTACCCACTAATTTCATTGTATATGCTCAATCCTATTTTCCTGTAAAATTTTCCACCCTTGGTTGTGTCACCGATTACACTGTACACGTAGGAGCGATAACCCCATTCACGCATGGTTTCATAGTGCATAGGAGAGGTTACAAGACTTCCATAGACAGCTATTGTCCACTTCGCCCCCGGCACCCAAAAACTGTCCACGGGTATATCCTGACTCCGGACTTTCGGAATGAAAATGAATAACAATATGATGCAAATGGCGTATCTCATTTAGAACTCGATTACACCTATAAAGTTACAAATATTATGAAATGTCGTTTATTTTTTCAGTGCGATGAATATTGGCGCGCATTGAAACGAATTTGCTCCGGGATAGTTTTAGTTTCCCTCATAAATCACACCCGACGTAGGTGTTTCATTCAGCTCAATGCGCTTCAGCATGGGGAGTCCGGGCTTGATTTTATTCCACAACCAAACGGCAAAAAGCTCGCAGGTCGGGTTTTCAAGTCCGGGTATATTGTTGAGCATTTTGTGGTCTACGGTGCGTATCACGGGCTCTACCACGCTTTTCATATCGGTAAAATCCATGACCCAGCCCAGATGAGGATCGAGTTCGCCCTCAATAAAAATTCTGAGCGCATAGGTATGGCCATGAATTTCCCGGCATTTGTGTGTTTCGGGTACATGGGGCAGAAAGTGCGCCGAGTCGAAAGTGAACTGTTTGAAAATGATCATAGTTGTGGCTACCGTTATTGTTTAGGCATCTTGCCAGGTTTGCTTGAAACCAAAGCCTCTGGTGTTGTCGGTGAGTTTGAGGGTGGTAAGCCTGATGGCCCAGAATTTTCCCGGCATATCCTTGCCCATGGGGAATTGTTCGTGGTACAATCGTGCTATCCGCTCGCCAAATTCGGCCCCGGCATCCAGAACGACACCCTGCAGTTGTATGCCCTGCAGTCCGGCAAAGTTAATATTTGCGGGTAAAACACTACCGGCAATTTTAGAGCCCGGCGCCATCATGTCCTGATGTTTAGAACCCGGTGATGACTTGAAGGCCAAAATACCTTCTTCTTCCAGAAAGGAATAAAAGCAGTTGAAACACCAGGCGCCGGTCGCATCGGTACAACAGATGGTGGCTACGAAATTGGTAGCCATAAATTGAGCTATTTCTTTGTCTATCATGGCTCTACCTTGATGATTTTTACGGGGCAGGCGGCAGCGATGTGTTGATTTACCTCCACCTCCTCCTCAGAAATATTGATCCGGTAAATTCCTTTTTTTTCTGTAGCGCCTACCAGATTGCTTTTACCGTCGGTTCGGGACAATCTCCATCTCAGGGGCCATGTTTCGTAGCAAATGTTGCAACCAATACATTTACTCCGGTAAAACATAATCCTGGGCATACTCGGTAGCTATCAGTTTGTATAGTTTATCGGATGGTCTGATTCTTTTCTTGAACGGCATGGCGAACGACTTGCCCTTGGCCACGCTTTCGGCAGGTGTATTGTCTACATGAATAGCAGTAACTTTCTGGTAAACCACACCGGTAAGCGGGCCTATGAGCAACACTTCGTCGCCTACCTTGAGGTTGCCACTTTCTAAACGGAACTCTGCCACCTTGATGTTGGGATAGTACCGCAAGCCCTTGGCCACGTATATTTTCTTTTGGGTGGCCTTGGATCCGCCTACGTCGGCCCAAACACCGAATTTACGGCCCAGATAATATCCTTCCCAGAACCCGCGGTTGTAAACCGAGGAGAGTCTGGTTTTCCATTCTGCTATATGTTCGGGGGTATAGCTTCCGGTCTTCAGTGCCTGAATGGCATCTTTATAGCATTTTACGGTAGTGTACACATAGTCGGCAGAACGGCCACGCCCCTCTATTTTAATGACATTGCAGCCGGTCTCAGCTATCTTGTCCAGTACGTCTATAGTGCAGAGGTCTTTGGCAGACATGATGTATTCATTGTTCACTTCCAGTTCCTGTCCGGTATCTTTGTCGGTGACCGAAAACTGGTGGCGGCAGTTTTGTATGCAAGCGCCGCGGTTGGCGGAAGAGTTGTTGGAGTGGAGGCTAAGGTAGCATTTGCCCGAAATGGCCATGCACAGCGCACCATGGGCGAAGATCTCTACTTTTACCAACGAGCCAGAAGGGCCGCAGATATTCTGTTCTTTTATTTCGCGCACTATTTCCTCTATTTGCTTCAGCGTAAGTTCGCGGGAAAGAACGATGAGGTCGGCATAGGCGGAATAAAACTGGACGGCATCCACATTGGTCACATTGGCCTGGGTGCTTATGTGTACAGCCATTCCCTGCCTGCGGCATTCCGAGATGACGGCTATGTCGGTGGCAATTATGGCATCTACGCCTGCGGCAACGCACTTGGAGATAATATTTTTGTACAGATTTTTGTCATGGTCGTAGACCGTGGAGTTCAGCGTGAGGTAGGTGCGTATTCCGAACGGCTTGCAGCGTTCCACAATATCGGGTATTTGCTCTGCTGTAAGTTGCTCAGAAGCCTTGGCTCGCATATTCAGTTGTTCCACGCCAAAGTAAATGGCGTCTGCTCCTGCCTGAATGGCGGCAGACAGGCTTTCCAGCGAGCCAACCGGAGCCAGAACCTCGATGTTCCTGGTTAAATTGTTCATATCTTAGTTATGATTTATTTTTTGTCGTTGTTGTTTTCGGAATAGGGCGTCATCGAAATCGCGTTGCTCCTGGCCGGGGCCGGGAATAATGGGGGGAACCAGCGCCGGACGCGCTTGGTCGTCGAGAGCCACGAATGTAAAATAGGCTTCGTTTATAGCGTAGTTTTCCTTTGCGGTGGCGCGCCGGGTCCATGCCTGCACAAAAATCTCCATAGACGAGTCGAACGCCCTGGTCATTTTAGCCTTGATGGTAATGATATCGCCTACGCGGGCGGGCTTTTTGAAAAGCATTTTATCTATAGAGACCGTAGCGGCCACCTTCCCGGCATGGCTTTGGGCTGTAATGGCACAGGCTGTGTCCATCCATTGCACCAACTTACCCCCATGCAGCATCCCCATAGGGTTGGCGTCATTGGGGTACACGACCTCGGTCATGATGGTTTCCGATTCGACAGGGCTTTTTCCGGGTTCCGTATGTATTTCTTTCTCACTCATGCTTCCAAACGGCATATTTGGCTTTGCAAATAACACAGATTTGACTTTCGGGAACATGACGGGCGTCACCTATTGGTGCCGAATAGGTTGAATTATTCTGATTTAGGACAGTTTTGGTGCCTTAAGCCTGTTGTAAGCATAAAAAACGGGGTTTCGCTTGCAGTGTAGCAGAACAGAGAATACTGCTGGAGGCTGATTTTACGTATCGGCAATTAAATTTCTCAGGTAATACAATTTAAAAAATCATTCGAATTTTTTATAAATTTGTAGTTATGACAGCGCACTTCCACTTAAATGCTGACGAGTTATCTGCCGACTTAGTAAAGTCAATAAAAATGGCTTTTAAAAATAGGACAATCGATATTACTATTTCTGATTCAGCATCAGTGGATGAAACCGAATATCTTTTGTCGACCAAAGCTAATATGGAGGAACTCCATAAATCTCTGACGCAGGCCAATGAAGGGAATGTACATGAATTTACCATCGAGGAATTCAACATTCAATACGGGCAAAAATGAGGACGATCACGTTTACAGAAAATGCGCTGAAACAACTTGACAACTGGAGAACTACCGACCCGAAAATACTTTCAAAAATAGTCGCACTGATTAATGAAATTGCCGCTAACCCGTATTCAGGAACTGGTAAGCCTGAGCCGCTTAAATACAATTTGCAGGGAAAATGGTCTCGCAGGATAAACCATGAGCATAGGTTAGTTTATGAAGTAAAAGACGAAACAATTTTGATTTTGTCATGTAAGTTTCATTATTGATATACACTTAGAATTCCATTTTCATCGTAGGAATCTGTCTTTTGTTCATCACGGCGACGTGGTTTTTTCAGTGCATTGAATTTTCAACGAAATCGGTTTTTCTATGCTAAACTCAATGAAAATGCACGAATGCCCCCTCACTTTACGATTGCGATTCTTGCAGTAGCAGATGTGCCATTTTCGGTAGAAGCCGTGCAGTTATAAATGCCTGCCTCCATTTCACTTGCATTCCAGATAATATTCCCTTGGCTGACGCCTGTGTTCCAGGCTGCAACTTCCCGGCCCAATACGTCGGTAATGTTTAAGGAAACCTTATTATTTTCCTTCCCGTGGAAAACAATAGTAACCTCGCCCACCGCCGGGTTGGGATAGACTATTACAGCGGTCGGGTCTTTTTGTCCGGCGAAGTATAGTTCGTGCAGATCCAGCACGTCATTAGGATTGCAATCTGTTTCGGTGCCATTCAGAATATCCACAATGGCATCTTCCTGGTCAAACCCATAGCCATTTAGTGCCACATAGTACCACCAGTGGCGGGTGAACAGCGTGCGCACCGGCATTACGAAAAAGCAATTGGGGTCCAGTAACTTTACCTGCCTATTGGCATAGCAAAGCCATTTATTTTTATAAGATTCACTTTGCAGCACAAACCAGCTTATCTCGTCAAATCCGTAGGCGGTCCAGCATCCTGTAGCTGCAAGGCAATTGCAAAGATTGGTAATGGTATTGTCCAGTGCCACCTGGTATGGCAGTGTGTCGGCATACCAGCCCATACAAGTATGTCCGCCCTGCATCTTGCCATAAGCGCTGCACTCATTATAACCCAGGCGTCCCGGCCCTCCATAAGCAGACTGGTTGAACACCCACATGGAAGTCCAGGTACTGTCTGAACCTGTATAATAACCCGAAACCCTGGAGGGCGCGGTATGATAATCGTATATCAGGGTATCGGTGTTTTTATAATATAGACCGTAGGAGTCGCCATTCAACAACACAAGGCCACGGTTGCGCCGGGCGCCGTATTGTCTTATTTTATTATACAGATTCCAGGTACACACATTGCCGGCATCGTTTTTGTTTTCCAGATCTATTTGGCCAAAGTGAATATCCTCTACGCCGCAATCTATGAAACGGGTGGCGAGATAGTAAAAATACATCTGCGTTTCCCGGCGGGTAATGTCGGGGTAACATATTCTGGTGGAGGTATCGCCCGGGTATTTCATGCTGTCAAAAACAAACCTGCGTACAGACACGTTGTACATTTCAGCGACCTGTCTGCTCATCCAAATACTGTCCACGTCCTTGGTCACGGCCTCCCATATTGCGATATTGACGAGCGGTGGCTCCAGATCGCGGTCGGCGTAGGCCCTGTTCACATCTTCTACGAAGTTGACCACGCTGTCGAACATACCGTGGTTTATGGTCAATTCACTGGCATATCCTACCGAGTAGCAGGAACATAGGATGCGTATGTTGTTTCTGGCGGCAAAATTGATCAGGTCGTTGTAGGTTTTAAGGCCTCTGTGTAGCGAGTCGAATTCGGTAACTGCCGACCGGTTTAAATAAGACTCAAGTTGGGGTCGGGTCATATTGCCCTGAAAATGATAGTCCTGTGCTACACACTTGCCACCGGCAAGTAGTAACAAAAGACTCAGCACCCGCAGTATGGCTCTCATTTACCGGAATATATTTTGAAAAAATAAAACAAACGAAAAAAATATAAACTAATATCGGCCAACAAAATCAAATACTCGAGCGCTCTTTGTTTGTCCCTATGTAAACAAAGATACTATATTTATAAAGGGTAATCCAAACATATAAAATACCAGTTAGACCGCAGTTGCGGCTGGGGGTCTATTATATCGCAGTTGTTCGCAAAAAATCGCTACCGACACAAAACCGCCTACACACATGAGGTACATATAGGGTATCTTGATAAAAAACAGGAAAACCGCCAGATAGATTTTAAAAGAAGCCATCAGGAAGATCCTGAAATTGATCTTGTTCCGGATAAACCAATACCAGATGCCGAGTACGGTAATGGTGACTGTGACCGCAGCAAATTGCAGGCGCTGAAGAATTATGATCTGGTCAGGGACCGAATACTGCGTGAGCCGGGTATTGATGAAATATGCAAATCCCGCACCGGCAAAAAGTTGTCCCGGCTTGCCTTCGGCATTGTGGTGATGCGCCCATTCGAAATTGGCAACCTGATCGTAGTTCACATAGCTGTCTACAATCACGCTGAAGTCCCTGCCCAGGAACAACACCAACAATAGGACGCAACACAGGAAAGCAGTGACCACCGATCGGGACAGGTTTTTTCTTTCACCGGCCACAAACAGCACAAATGCATAGAGCGGCAGCCAAAGCACAAGACTATAGCGGGAGAGCAGGCATAGCGCAATAAAGCCGCCCTGCACCACGCCGCTTTTTATGTTCAGCGCCACAATGAACAGCATATAATAGGATGCGATCAGGATCTCGATCGTTTCGCCAGCTACCTCTGCATTTCCATTGAGCAACATATATTGCGACAATAGTAACATCAACCCGGCTGTGGCCCATTCTGCCTTGCTGGCAGAGGCTGCTCTGAGAAATAGCCACGTACCTGTGAGCGCCCAAACCAGATAGGCAAACAGGCGATAGTCTGTTTTTGTTACCTGCGCTAGTACATAGGGCAGCCATTTCATGGGCAGATTATTGGGGTATTCGGGATACCCGAAATAGTTTACCGGGCTATAGGGCGAAAGTCCTTTCAAAAACTGGGTGCATTGGTGCATTACCATGGGCACTACGTCCGACCAGCCGGGGTCTATGGGCATTGTTGCGATGACGCGTTGGGTCTCGAATCCCAAAAAAATCAGCCCGCCCAGAAAGGCAAAAAACCAGGGAACCAAACTACTGCGCTTCATGTCCGCGGCGGTTGCCCGCACGTCCGGGCTGCCCATGAATTTTGCCACCAGACAAATACCCACAAGCAACGAACAAAGAAATATGCCCCATGCGTTTTTACCCTGCGTGAGCAAACCCCTGCTAAAAAAATAGTAGAGGAACAAATGTTCCAGTAAGATCAGGCATATCAATAACGGATTGAACACCCGAAAGGATCTGTGCATGCAGCCTATAATGTTTAGCGGTAAGTATTAAACGCTAATGACACAAACAGATTGTGTGGTTGGTGTCATACAACCTGTTCGCTCAACTTAAAAATCTCTTTTACCCTGATACGGCCATCTATTTGCTGCAACGTGCAACATTCGTTTTTCGGGTCATGCTCAAAAAACAAAGTCCAGTTTTGGGCAGCGGCGGCACCGAGGAGGCGGTGTTTTTCTTTCAGGGTTTCGAGCGGTCGCATGTCATAAGCCATGACCCAGGGCATGGATACGTGCGGTACGCTGGGCACCAGGTCGGCACAAAACAAAACCGAAGTGTCATTGTGTGCTACCAGTGGCAGCATCATGGCATCAGTATGGCCGGATACATAGTGTATGCGAATGCCTGGTATCCATTCGGCTCCTTCGGCCACATCTACAAAATGCAGCTTGCCGGATTCCATCATGGGTTGTATGTTTTCTTTCAGGAAAGATGCTCTTTCCCGTTCGTTGGGGTTCAGGGCGCTGTCCCAATGGGCTTTGTTGGTGCAGTAGCGTGCATTTTTAAAGGTGGGCACCAATTGGTCGCCCTCCCGCCGGATGCCACCCCCGCAATGATCGAAATGCAGGTGGGTCAGGAACACATCGGTAATATCGTCTTCGGAGTAGCCGTGCGCCGCCAGGCCGCCATGAATAGTATCGGTGCCGTGTGGAAAGTAATGGCTGAAAAATTTGGCATCTTGCTTGTCGCCCATGCCATTGTCTATCAGTATACGGCGGTCGCCTGTATCTACCAGCAGGCAACGCATGGCCCAGGAGCACATATTGTTATCGTCGGCGGGATTTGCTTTGTGCCACATACTCTTGGGCACCACACCGAACATAGCGCCACCATCGAGTTTAAAGTGTCCTGCGTTTACTGTGAAAAGTTTCATTTGATCAGTTTTTATTAGCTAATTAAGATTTTTTATACAAACCTTGTTTTAATCTCTACGTCTACCGAATTTTGTTCACCCGGCCATTGGGACCGGCAGTACCACCGCGCCCGCGATAAAAAAGGAAATGAGGGCGATGACGGCAGTGCGCATATTCATTTCATTGTCTATTATGCCAAAGGTGATATTTCTTTTTAAGATGCCAATAATTCTTCTATCTCAGTCTTCAACGTTGGGAGTTGATTAATAATGATGTCCCAAACAATATCATCTGAAACTGAATCATAGCCATGAATTATCCTGTTTCTTGTATCCACTATTTTTCTTGAATTGGTCAGGTTGATCGAGTGGCCCAGATTCAGGATACGGTTCATTGCCTCACCGATAATTTCAATATTTCGCTCTACAGCCCGCTTCGTTTTTATATTTTGTTGGTAGGACTGAAGATCTTTGGGAATATCACTGAAGAAGTCGTTGATTTCGTCAACAGCTTTCAAAATATCGTACAGCCAGGTTTTGATCTCAATGTTCATAAACGACTTTTCGCTGTTGACTGATGGCCTGTATAAAAAAAGGATTTTTCATAGCTTTTTCTTCCAAAAGATCTATGGGGCGTTTAAAAATTTCCTGCAAAGAAAACTTCAGTTCAAAGTAATTATCCGCATAATTT
>CAIYJV010000307.1 GCA_903926605.1 uncultured Bacteroidota bacterium | reverse complement strand
TCAATTTGCATAAAGCCAGCTAATGCAGCAAAGTTCGGGAATAGAATACAGTAAATAAGAATTTGTGCGGAAAAAAAATTTGTGTATCTTTGCACTCCCAAAAACGACAAAATCGTTTACCGGGAAAATGGCCGGCCTTGTAGCTCAACTGAATAGAGCATCTCACTACGGATGAGAAGGTTTCAGGTTTGAATCCTGACAAGGTCACTAAATGATAGCGGAGAACCTAAGCGAAAAGCGGGTTTCTCCGCTTCTTTTTTTTAAAAAAATTGGCAGGGAGTTTGCGTTTATGTAATTTTCAAAACAATCTAGTTTTTTATGCCGGTTCAATTTAGAAAGGTTGCTTTAATGCTATTGCCATTCTCTACCACCTTTTTCGTTGCGGATGCCCAAAAGCTCCAAAGGACCGACAGTGTCTTTGTAACGGTACATGCCAGCCCATGGAAACCAGTTGCAGAAAAAGACATAGAATGGAAAATCCGCTCCTGGCGTGAGATTCCTGTAGCTTCTCAGAAAAAGGCTGGTGTAACAGACAAAAAATGGCAGTCCCTTTACGACAATCTTTGCGACGGTATAAAGGCAGGCAAATTCCGGGCCTATGCCGGTACCGACGATCGTTTTACGCATCCGTTGTCTACAGAAGAATTTAGCGTACTCACTAACGGGGTCTTCAGGCAAACCGTGACCAAATATCTGATCAAGGAAGATCTGCTTAAATTGAAATCAGCAGGGCCGAAACAAACAAAAATCGTTGGTCTGGCACCGGTTACCAACAAATCCGGGGCAACCCCTACCCGCCCCCTTTTCTGGATTTTTTATCCGGATGCCATTGACTACCTGGCGAAGGCAGTTTGTACAAAGGATCAATCCTGGTTTGATATGTTTGAGAACAGAAACTTTACCAGTACCGTTACCAAAACGGCTGATACTATCAGGGCACGCGCAGTGCCCGTTGCCGAAAATAAACAATAGCCTGCAAGGTCTTTGCCGCACCCAGGACTAACTCAGGATAAGAGCCTGTGTTACTTTTCATTACCTTTGGCCGAAAACCATTGAGATGAACTGGAAACTCATTTTTTCTCTATCCGGCTTCGGATTTTTAATGGCTATAGGCACGGTGTACCTGATACCCTCCAGTATCGAGGTTTTTGTATGGCTTGCCATATTCTGCACCTGTGCATGGTTCATCCAGCAATATGCCGACGGTAAGTTCTTTCTGCACGGTTTTTTGGTATCGCTTTTGAACTGTGTCTGGGTAACTGCGGCGCACATTGTGTTATCAAAATCATATCTGGCCAACCATCCGGAAGAGGCAATGTCTTACGCCAATCTTTATAAAATTTACCATTTAAGCATGACATCTGCGATGCTGCTTTTCGGCCCTGTTATCGGTATATTGTCTGGAATTGTACTGGGTATGATGTCTACTGTTTTTGCACTCATCAAACTCAGAACGAAGCAATAGATAGTGGTCATACCTTCCTGTCAAAAAGGGAGCCAGCGACCCTTTTGCCAAAAGCACGCAGTAAGCCCCCCTCCTTTTGTATTTTCCGGTTGGCGGTCCATACGAACCCTCCCGAGTCTATTCTAATCAATTTTCCGAAACCCTTGTCGCGCAGTTTCAGCGCCAGCCATCCATCTTCCTTTGCCCCTCCCGGATGATTGAACCAATCTGCAGCATAAGCCTGGTCGCGACGGAAAGCGAAATTAAAGCCATACACATTTGCAGCTTCGTCGCTGAATTTTCCGGTTATCCATCTGGATATATCTGCGCAATATTCGTACAAAAAATAACCCAGACGTCCATTTCCCGCCCCCGGCAGGAATGCAAATCTGCCATAAGTTGCCGCCACATCGTTTTGATTCATCAGCGGCCTCACCATCGCATCTATCCACCCGGGAGGATAAATAGTGTCGGCATCGGCGCTCAGAATATACTTGCCCCTTGCAGCACCCAGTCCGGCATTTCTTGCCGCTGTAATGCCGGGTACGGTTTCGTGAAGGCACCGGATACCCATTTTTCTGACCAGAAACTGAGTGTCGTCGCGCGAATTATTATCTACTACAATGATCTCGAACTTCAGACTGGTATTGGATTGGCAAAGTGAAAGTAAAGTAAATACGATCATCTCGGCCTCGTTCAATGCAGGTATAACAATGGAAACATCGGGATCCTGAAACTTTCTGGGAAGATATTTATAGTTAATTTGAATGACCATAGCATCTCTGCCATACCCGTTGAGACCGAGTACTTTTCTCACTTCGTCCGGGACCGAAAATGGCCGTACCATAATTTACACATTTTCTTTTTGAAAAAGTGCAGGAATGGTTTTCAGAATCAGCTTAATGTCGTACCAGAAATTGTGATTCAATGCATAGGTATTGTCCAGCATCAATCGTTCATCTTCGCTCATTTTTCCTTTGCCGCGTTTTTCCACCTGCCACAAACCTGTAATACCAGCAGGAGCGAGAAACCGGGTGGCATATTTGTCGGTAGTTAGTTTTTCGGCTTCATAAAGTGGTAACGGCCTGTTGCCCACAATACTCATATCGCCTTTTATTACGTTCCATAACTGAGGCAGTTCGTCTATGCTGGTGTTACGTATAAAAAGACCAACCCTAGTAACCCTGGGATCGTTTTTAAGCTTAAAAAACGCAGATCCGGCCTGTTGTTTTTTGGTGGTCATATATTGTTTTTCGCACCAGGTATTTTTGTCAGCATATAGCGGGTTCCGGCACTTTACACCAGCCGCACGACAATCATCGCACAACACAAGAGTATCCGCAGCCGCAGCCTTTTTGCCATCGGCATTGTACTGATTCAAATGTTGTAGTTCCTTAAGGCGTTTATCTGCGTTCACAAACATAGACCTGAGCTTGTAAAACTTAAAGACCTTGTAACCCGTGCCTACCCTTAGAGAATAATAAAACACAGGCCCCCGGGATTCTATCTTCATACAAATTATGACGATAAGGACGAAAGGTGAAAGGCACAACAGCGCAAAAGACGCAAACATAATGTCGAAAAGCCTTTTTGCAAAGGCTGTCTTGTATAGTGTGTCTTCGTTTTTACGGTTTATCTCCTGAATAGATTTCCAGTGTTTGATCTGGAAATTGACCCTGGTTTCCAGAATATCTTTGCGAAGCGGTTTAATAAAAACATCCGACACTCCAGACTGCAGGCAAACACGTGTAAGTTGCTCATTGAGGTTCTCGACCAAGAGAAAAAACGGAATGTGCTGCAACCCGTTCTTATTGAGAATCTCAACGAGATTTGCACCATAAACCCCCATTACTTCGCTCTCGGACAAAATAGCGGAAATACGTAACTTGAGCTCCCGGCTATCGTTGCAAAGCTCAATTACATTTTCGAAGCGTACCAACCTGTTGTTCCCGAAATTGCAACTTTTGAGTATCTCGAAAGTTGTCTCTTCTACGTGCAACAGGGCTATGATCCCGTCATTGATATCCGACATAGGCTAGCCAATTAATAAGAATGCGTGATCAGTGTTTTACCGTATCTTTTCAGGATCACGTTGAGTCTCACCTCCAGTTCCCGCGGGTTGAATGGCTTCAATATGTAGTCGTCCGCACCAGCTTCAAGGCATTTTATGCGTGTTTCAGACCCCTCTTCGCCAGAAAGGATCAGGACAGGGATAGTATTAAAAAAATTGCTTGTTTTCAGCTGTACCAGTAGGTCATATCCGTTCATTTCTGGCGTATTGAGGTCTGAAATGATGATATCCGGCATATTACCCTTGTGAAGGTATGCAAGAGCTTCTACCGGATTTTCAAAAGAAGTTACCTCAAAACTATTTTCCAGCACAGCACCTATCAACATCTTAATTGCGAAATCATCTTCGATAACGATTACTTTCTGAAGTACAGCATGTGTGTTACTCATATTGCCGGCATTTAGTATTTTTAGTTCCTTACCACCTGTATTACAGACGGTAACAATTCGGAAAGAAATCTAATTTTAATTGTTTTTATATCGCAACTAACTATTTACACATAGAAATAGCTACAGCATGCAAATTACAAAATTTATTTTTGCAAAGCCCGTTTTCCTAAAATTAATTTAGCCGTATTTTGCCGTTGTCCACCGTGTTTGCGGTTTATCGTTAAATGCCTTTTACTATTGCACATCCGGCTATTATTTTACCCCTGCTACGCAGGTGGAAAAACCTGTTTTCCGCAACAGCTTTGATCACGGGCAGCATGACACCGGATTTTGAATCGTTCGTGATGTTCAATGAGCGGAAAACATACAGTCATTCCTGGAGCGGTATTTTCTGGTACGACTTCCCGATGGGCCTCCTGCTTATGTTTGTATACCATATCTGGGTGCGAGAAACCCTTATACCATTTTTGCCAGAATGCCTGCGGAAGCGCTTTTCCCCTTACTTGCATCTGGACTGGATCGGTCACTTCCGCAAGCATACGGTAATGATCATTATATCGCTACTTACTGGCATCTTTAGCCATCTTTTGTGGGATGCGTTCACCCATTGGAGTCTCGCCCACCCACATGGTCTGGACAGCACTGAATATATAACTCATACTGGGAACAACGATCTCCTGCAATATGGATCTACAATATTCGGTCTGATCGTATGCCTTGGGGCATTTTACAGATTACCCATAACATATAATGCTGCCAATGAGCACGGCGGGAACAAAAAAATGCGCAACATATATTGGAGTATTTTTACCGCAATAGCTTTCATTGTGTTTTGCATACGCTTATACCTTCTAAGATATAACCCATCGTACATTACCCTTATCAATTTTAGTATGTCGGGCGTTGTATATGGACTCACTGGGGCGTCCCTGCTATTTTCTACCGGGCGCAATTTTTCGGGTCGCAAATTGTAGAAATTCATGACTACCGGTGCGCAATATCTCTCCGATTGTATATGGAATAAATTTATTGAGTTGTATATAACCGTACAACAGGCCGGACAAAATAGTAAATATCCCGCCCAGCGGAATGCCATAAATACTATGAAATACGGCTAGCCCCGCGAAATCGAATATTACATTTGCGACCAGCATTACCAATACCTTGTAAAAATTGATCTTGGGCTTGTGAATCACATCGAGCGTAGTGCCATTGAAACGATCTATGGGGTAAAGCAAGGAAAAGAAAATGTATATACGAAAAAGCGCTACTGCGTCGGTACCCAGGTATGTTTTACTGCTCACTAAAAACACCGCGAACTTGGCCACAAATGCCGAAAAAAACACCAACGGAATAAAGGCAATTGTGAGCATCCCGGCATATTTTACAAAGATCTCCTTTATACGCGCAAAATTATTGTTGTTGTACGCAATAGCCATTCCGCTCATACCTGTACCCACAAAACTTCTGAGCGGTATTTCGAAAATCTCCATCAGTTTAACCGGAATATTATAAATGGCTACTGCCTCCTGCCCCAGTACGAAACGAATGATGAACACGTCTGTGTTGCGCAAAAGGTTGGAGGCCAAGTTTGTGCCCAGACTGAATTTGCCGAAATGAAATATCTCAGCCACGCTTTCCTTAGACCGCTTGAACAGGGTGCCGAACTTAGCCATACCCGTAGCAAAGCCAACCGCATTGGTGATCATATTGGTGATAAAATTGATCCACAAAATGCGTTCAAGTGTCAGTTTGTCGAACATCACTTCTATAATGATCGCTGCTATCATGGAGCCGCTGTTCACCATCCTGAGCAGTAGAATTTTATCATATCGCTCCTCTGCCGTCAATACCCAGGCGATAAGGGTGTAGGGTAATGAACTTAAGAAGGTTATACCCACCCAATTGATAGTTACCTGAATATCCTGCTGAGGTATATACTTCAAAAATGGCACACAGCAGATATTCACAACCACCAGTATCCCAGTAAGTGCCAAAGCCAGATACCAAATAGAACCCAACACCTCGTTTGCCCTGTCACCCTTGGTACCTGCATAAAACTTGACAGTTGCAGTAGATAAAAATCCTGTACGGATAGATTCGATTATCCCTATCGCGGAAAGGAAAAAAACCCAGTTTCCCACATCTGTTATTTGCAGCTTATGGTAAATCAGGGACATCTGCACCAACTGCATGACAGAGATCACTCCATTTCCAGCCAGTGCAAGAAAATGCTTGTTCCTGAACTTTTGAAAATCGAATCCCGCCATTGTGAACCTAAAACTTTGTTTAAACCTGTTTGAAAAGGAAAACGTACTGATCTACCCGTGTATAATCTATTGACTCATAAAATTTCAAAGCTGGCATCAGTTTGTTGGTCATCAGGGTAATCATGTCCAAACTATTTGCCTTGCAATATTCTTCCGCATGCCGTATCAGCACTTTACCATAGCCCAAGCCCTGCTTATCTCCCGCAACAAACAACTCATCTATAAACAATTGATTTCCTGTCCACCAGGTTTTCCGATGGGCAAATAGTGCAGCCGCAACTTCTGATCCTTCCATCAAAACCAAGCCCACAAACTGAGCCGAACCAGAATATTCTGACAGATAGGTCACTGCTTCATCCTCTTTCCATCCGTAATTCCAGGGCAATCCGTTATAGGCTGCCATAAATACCTGCGCACACCCCCGGATATCGCCGGGCTCAAATGGTCTTACTTTCATAAGGTATGAATCTTAATATGATGAAAAAGGCTTTATCGAAGGCAAAATAACAATTATTCCCCACTTCGTTACGGGAAATTGAAAATACGAATAACCGGGAAAGATCAATTGTTACAACCGTTCAGTGCTTCTTGAAGTTTACGTCCGAATTCGGCTACATTTGGTGGTAAGAACATTGTCTTGTGGTCGCCGGGCACGTCATAAACCTTTACTCCCTTTCTGGCATATTTTTTCCAGCCTAAAAACTTAAAGTCGTCCACAAAGTAGATACGGGTTTGCGCTTTAAAGACATACACAAAACCATCGAATGGATTTAAAAAATAGTTTTTAAATGCCCGAATGTGACATTGATTTATTTTGTCCAGTTTCAGATCAAGTCCTGCCATTTCCGAAGCTGGCTTTTCCTTCACGCTTTTTGCAAATAGTTTCTTTTTCAGCAGACCCAACTGGTATTGATAAATCGTGTGGGGGTCTTTCAAAAACTGCCCGGTTATAAATCGGAATTTTGGTATTTGTCTGCCCAGTTTTCGCGGCAGCTTTTCGAAAAAACCCTTATTGTATTCTGTATTTTCTGCGTTTGTATCGAATATTGCCAACATGCGTACATCCTTACCCAATTCCTGCATATATTTCAGCATCTCTACCGCTACATAACCACCAAATGAGTAGCCCGCCAGCGCATAAGGCCCTGTTGGGTTTTGATCCAGTATCTCGTCCACATACTCCCGGGCTATCTGCACCAGGTCGTCGCAGGGTTCGTCTCCTTCCAGCATTCCCTTGGGCTGAAGTGAGAAAACGGGCTGGTCGTCGTCCATGCATGCACCGAGATTGCCGAAATTGGCCACGTTCATGCCATCTCCATGCACCACATATAAGGGCACTTTGCTTCCTGTAGACCTTATTGGAACCAAAGACTTATATGTTTTTTCTGTTTTTGCTGCCCCGCCCTTTCCTGACTGTAAAAAAGCTGCCAATTCTCTGATAGTAGGGTACTTGAACAGCGTATAAATATTCGTCTTGTCACCAGTTTTTTCTTCTATTTCGTGGGTCAGCTCTACGGCAAGTAAAGATTGCCCTCCGAGGTCAAAAAAATTGTCGTCTATACCTACTGCCCTTACAGAGAGCACCTGTTGCCAAATCCTTGCCTACACCTCTTCTATTTCAGTAGAAGGTGGCAAATATTTATGTTTTACCTGTTC
>CAIYJV010000306.1 GCA_903926605.1 uncultured Bacteroidota bacterium | reverse complement strand
GGTGGCTGTGCTGCTTAATATATTACTGCGGGAATTACCTTCCGTGGCAGCTTTTGTATTTCTTGCCCGATCCGCAGGGGCAAGGGTCGTTGCGCCCTATCTTGGGGCCGGCCTGCACGGGTGCACGTTTGTGTACTTCTTGTTCGGGGTTGTCGCTATAGTAGTCTTCTTCATCGGCGCCATAAGCCTGTCCGCGGGCATCTATCTCTGCTTTGTTCACCCGCATCTTGCTCATATCGGTATGTTCTGCAGGTATCTGGTGGGCCTCCTGCGGAGCCTCCTGTATAGGTATTCCAGCCCTGAGCAGGAAGGAGATGATGTCGCGGTTGGTGTCCAGCATCATCTGCTTAAACTGGTTGAAGGCTTCAAACTTATAGATGAGCAGCGGGTCTTTTTGTTCGTAGGACGCCATGTGCACCGAATGGCGAAGGTCGTCCATTACGCGCAGGTGATTTTTCCAGGCTTCGTCTATCAGTGCCAGTGTAATATTTTTCTCGAGCGACTGAATAATGGGGCGAGCGTCCTGTGCTACCGCTTCGTGCAGTGGCACATAGATCTGCATGGCCCTGATACCATCGGTGAACGGAACCACGATATTGTCTATGTTAGCGCCGTTGTCGTCCTGTACCAGCCGTAGCGTAGGCATCATGTGTTCGCGCAGCGCATTCATTTTGCGTACATAAAACTCTTTCACCTGGTGGTACAGCGTGTCGGCCAGTACCGGCGCTTCAGCTTTCGCATAATCGGCTTCTGTGATGGTTGGTTCTACTATAAGGTGTTTCATTACCTCCAGCGAAAAGCCCTGATAGTCGTTTTTGCCTGCAAATTGCTCTGCAAAACCTGTACATGCAGAGTAGATGGCATTGTCGAGGTCTATGGAGAGGCGCTCACCAAACAGGGCGTGCCTGCGGCGTTTGTAGATCACATCACGCTGGGCGTTCATCACGTCGTCATACTCAAGGAGGTTCTTACGCGTGCCGAAGTTGTTTTCTTCTACTTTGCGCTGCGCCCGTTCAATAGACTTGGAGATCATACTGTGTTGCAGTACTTCGCCATCTTTATGCCCCATTTTGTCCATGAGTGATGCGATACGTTCTGAACCGAACAGACGCATCAGTTCGTCTTCGAGCGATACGAAGAACTGGGACGTACCCGGATCGCCCTGACGACCGGCACGACCACGCAACTGGCGGTCTACACGGCGGCTTTCATGGCGCTCCGTGCCCACGATGGCCAGACCACCCGCGTCTTTCACACCAGGGCCCAGCTTAATGTCGGTACCACGGCCTGCCATGTTGGTGGCTATGGTGATGTTGCCCGGCAAACCGGCTTCGGCCACTATCTGGGCCTCACGTTCGTGCTGTTTGGCGTTGAGTACGTTGTGTGGTATTTTTTTCTGCTGCAGCATACGGCTCAGCAACTCGGAGACTTCTACCGATGTGGTTCCTACCAGTACGGGGCGACCCACACCACGCAGTGCCTCCACCTCGTCTATCACTGCTTTGTACTTTTCGCGCTTGGTCTTGTATACCAGATCTTGCTGGTCTTTACGAATCACATTTACGTTGGTGGGGATAGATACCACGTCCAGTTTGTAGATCTGCCAGAACTCGCCTGCTTCCGTTTCTGCGGTACCGGTCATACCTGCCAGCTTGTGGAACATGCGGAAGTAGTTCTGCAAGGTAATGGTTGCAAACGTTTGTGTGGCTGCTTCTACTGTTACGTTTTCCTTGGCTTCTATGGCCTGATGCAAACCGTCGGAATAGCGGCGGCCTTCCAGAATACGGCCCGTCTGTTCGTCCACTATCTTCACCTTGCCGTCCATAACCACATATTCCACGTCTTTGTCGAACAAGGTATAGGCTTTAAGCAGCTGGTTGAGTGAGTGTATGCGGTCTGCCTTTATGGCGTAGTCTTGAAGGATGGCGTCCTTGCGCTGTTGCTTTTCTTCTGCCGATTCAGCAGTTTTTTCAATTTCGGCCAGTTCAGTACCTATATCGGGCAGCACGAAAAATTGAGGGTCCTCGCCGGCACCCGTAATCAGTGCTGTGCCTTTCTCGGTAAGATTTACCTGATTGCTTTTCTCGTCTATAGAGAAAAACAGTTCGGCATCTACCTTGGGCATATTGCGGTTGTGGTCGGTGATGTAGTGGTTTTCGGCTTTTTGTAATATTTGTTTGTTTCCTTCCTCGCTCAGGTACTTGATGATGGCACTGTTTTTGGGAAGGCCGCGGAATGCGCGGAAGAGGAACAAGCCCCCTGTGTCCTGGTCTTTTTTGCCTTCGGTAATGAGTTTTTTAGCCTCTATAAGACTCTGGTTCACTACGCGGCGCTGAGCCTCCATGATACGCTCAATACGGGGCTTCAGCATGTGGAACTGTTGCTCGTCTCCCTTGGGAATAGGGCCAGAGATGATGAGGGGCGTACGCGCATCGTCAATAAGCACACTGTCCACCTCATCCACCATGGCGTAGTGGTGCTTGCGTTGTACCATTTCGCTGGGGTGATGTACCATGTTGTCCCTGAGGTAGTCAAAACCAAATTCGTTGTTGGTGCCGTAGGTGATATCCGCCATGTATGCCCTGCGGCGTTCGGGTGAGTTGGGTTCGTGCTTGTCTATGCAGTCTACACGGAGACCCAGCCATTCGAATATGGGGCCGTTCCATTCCTGATCACGACGGGCCAGGTAGTCGTTCACGGTTACAATATGTACACCTTCTCCGGCTAGTGCGTTGAGGTAAGAGGGCAGGGTAGACACCAATGTCTTACCCTCACCTGTGGCCATTTCTGCTATCTTGCCATCGTGCAGCACCATGCCGCCTATCAGCTGCACATCGTAATGTACCATGTTCCAGGTCACGAGGTTGCCGGCGGCATCCCAACTATTGTTGAAGAAAGACTGGTCGCCTTCTATGCGGATATATGGCTTTTCTACTGCAAATTCCCTGTCGAGGTCGGTGGCGGTAGAGATCATTTCTTTGTTTTCCTTAAAACGGCGCGATGTTTCCTTAATGACAGCGAATGCTTCGGCCTGAATTTCGCGCAGGATCTCTTCTATTTTTTCGTCGCGTTTTTTTACCAGTTTGTCGGCATCGTTATAGACAGATTCGCGCGAGGCTATGTCTTCTTCATGGTGCTGGTCGGCCTCGGCTCTCTTTGATGCGATCTCCTGATCTATCTCCTGGAGGTACTCGGCAATGCGACGGCGGAACTCCTGGGTTTTGCCGCGAAGTTCATCATTGGACAGCGACTTGTAGGCGCTGAAATTACGGTTCACTTCGGCTACGATAGGTTGCAGGCGTTTTACGTCTTTTTCAGACTTACTTCCGCCGAAGATCTTGGAAAGAATACCGATCATTTGTATATACTTTGAAAAAATTAATTGAGTGTTGTGGTTAATTCTGAATTCAGTAAGCAGACCGTATCAAATCACGTGCTAGGTCACTAATCTGCCACCTTGGCATTCAGGGGTGCAAAGGTAGTCATAATCTATTATACGGGCAAAAACGTATGGTGGTTTTTTTTGTTGCAAAAAGGGGCTGGTTTTATTTGCAATTCCTTGTCATCGTCTGTCGGTATTTGATCCTGAATTTATTAGGTAATTGCATGGCTTAATCCGAAATAATTATGATAATACTGGATTGTAATCCGAAATAATTATGATTTTATAGGATTGTAATCCGAAATTATTATGGTTTTACTGGATTACAATCCGAAAAAGTTATGTAATTTTGAGGTTTGAATACGGGGAGATGATAAGAAGGAGCATACAAAAGGCAATTCAGTCAAGGTTTTTCAAAGGGAAAGCTATATTGCTATTTGGGGCAAGACAATGTGGTAAGTCCACATTAATGGATGCTTTGCTGGAAGGGCAGGGCCAGGAATGGCTTTACCTGAATGGTGATGATGCCGATGTGAGAGAGGCACTGACGAATACGACCACAGCCAAACTGAAGAATATTGCCGGGAATAAGAAAATTGTATTTATAGATGAAGCACAACGTATTCCCAATATCGGGCTGACACTGAAATTGTTTACTGACCAGATAAAGAATGTACAAGTAATTGCGACGGGGTCGTCTGCCTTTGAGCTATCCAGCCAGGTAAATGAACCCCTTACGGGAAGAAAATATGAATTTACGCTGTACCCGCTGAGTTTTGGTGAGATGGTGGCACAAGACGGATTGCTGCAGGAAAAACGGCAGATAGGGCACAGAATGATTTTTGGCTACTATCCCGAAATTGTGACAAACCCAACAGACGAAGCAGAATTGCTGAAACTGCTGGCAGGAAGTTATTTATACAAAGATCTGCTGATGATAGATCAGATCAGGAAGCCATTGCTGCTGGACAAACTGCTGAAGGCGCTGGCATTGCAGATAGGTAGCGAGGTAAACTATCAGGAGATCGCGCAAACAGTGGGCACCGACGGGAAAACGGTTGAAAAATACATTGACCTGTTAGAAAAAGCTTATGTTGTTTTCCGGCTTCCTGCGCTGAACAGGAATGTGAGAAACGAAATAAAGAAGGGTAAAAAAGTGTACTTCTTTGATTGTGGTATACGCAATGCCATTCTTAACAATTTCAACCCGCTGACATCCCGGACCGATTGCGGCGCGCTGTTTGAAAATTATGTGATTGCAGAGCGGCTGAAATTCCTGAAGTACCATAATATTGATGCCAAAATGTATTTCTGGAGGACCACACAACAGCAGGAAATAGACCTCATCGAAGAAACGAGCCAGGAGTTGAATGCCTATGAGTTCAAATGGGGAAAGAGCCAAAGAGTCCGGTTTCCTCAGACGTTTACCACCAGCTATTCTCCTAAGGAAAATCTAGTGGTGACGCCCGAAAATATAGAGGATATATTGATGAGAAAATAACCTGATGGTGGGCGTGCAAAGATTCCCAATCGGCAGAAGACAAGCTCCCCCATCAAAGGTCTATTTCCCAAAAACCGCGATCATCCCACAAAAAAATGCCGCCCCTTCATACATGGGCGGCATTTCTATTTTATTTATCTGAAATTAGTACTGTTGCTCTTCCGGGTTTTCTTCGGTGCTGGCGTTGAGGCCGCGGTTTTTGAGCATGGGGGCGATGTTGGGTTCGTGACCACGGAATTCACGGTACATTTTGCCCAGTTCAATGGTGTTGCCGCGGGACAGGATCATGTCGCGGAAACGCTGTCCGTTCTGGCGCGTCATGCCACCATGTTCCTGGAACCAGGCGAAAGCATCGTCGTCGAGCATTTCGGTCCAGAGATAGGCGTAGTAACCTGATGCATAGCCGTTGCTCCAAATGTGGAGGAAGTAGCTGCTGCGGTAGCGGGTAGGTACGCTATGGAGGTCAAGATGTGTTTTCTTAAGCGCTTCGGCTTCGTATTTGTCTACGTCCTGTTTTGCGTTTTTCACGGTCAGCTTGTGCCACTGGATATCCAGGTTTGCAGCAGCCAGCAGTTCTGTAAGCATATAGCCCTGGTTGAAGGTAGCCGCTTTCTTAATTTTGTCTACAAGCGCCTGAGGCATTGGAGCCTTGGTCTGGTAGTGGGTAGCATAGTTCTTGAATACTGTAGGTTCTGAAGCCCAATGTTCGTTGAACTGCGATGGGAATTCTACAAAGTCACGAGCGGTGGCCGATCCTGACAATACAGGGAATTGCTGGCTGGCGAAGATGCCGTGCAGGCCATGACCAAACTCATGGAACATGGTGGTCACGTCGCTGAAGCTGATGAGGGCAGGTTGTCCCTTTGCAGGCTTGGTGAAGTTGCAGACATTGTAAATAACAGGTTTGGTGCCAAGGAGTTTAGACTGAACCACAAGGTTGTCCATCCATGCGCCGCCGTTTTTGTTTTCGCGTTTAAAGTAGTCGCAATAGAACAGAGCCATAGAGGTGTTGTCCTTGTCAAATACCTCAAATACCCTAACATCTTCCTGATACACAGGAATGTCTTTTCGCTCCTTGAAAGTAAGCCCATAAAGTTTGTTGGCAGCAAAGAAGATACCATTTTCCAAAACATTGTTGATCTCGAAGTAAGGCTTGATCTCACTTTCGTCCAGATCGTACTTGGCTTTGCGGACCTGCTCAGAATAGAAGTTCCAATCCCATGGTTCGAGTTTGAAACCACCTTTTTGTTTGTCTATCAGGGCCTGAATTTCTTTAGCTTCCTGATTGGCTTTTGCCGTAGCAGCAGGCACGAGGCGAGCGAAAAAACGTTCTACAGCCTCAGGGTTTTTGGCCATCTGGTCCTGCAACTGCCAGGATGCAAAGTTGGCGTAGCCCAACAGCTTGGCTTTTTGTGCCCTGATCTCCGCAATGCGGGAGATTGTGGGCCGAGTATCGTTCGAGTCGTTCTTCTCAGCGCGGTTCCAGGAAGCTTCGTACAGCTTCTGGCGGGTAGCGCGGTTTTTCAGTGACTGCAAAGCAGGCTGCTGTGTGGTATTCTGCAACGGCAACATCCATTTGCCGGGCATCTTTGCGTTTTTGGCGGCCAGTGCGGCTGCGTCTATCTCGCCAGCGGTGAGGCCGTCCAGTTCAGCCTTGTCTGATACCACGATGGCAGATGCCTTGGCGGCCGCCATCAGCTGGTTTGTGTACTTGGCATTGAGTGTCGCTTCTTCGCTGTTTATTTTCTTCAGCGTTTCCTTGTCGGCATCTTTCAGATTTGCGCCAGACAATGTAAACCGCTGGTAGTAGAATTCTACGAGGCGGTTTGACTCCTGATCCAGCTTCAGTTTGGCGCGCTGTTTATACACAGCTTCCACACGCTTGAACAATTTGGTGTTGAGGAAGATGGCATCGTTGCTGGCCGCCAGTTTGGGAGCTACTTCTTCTGTTAATTTCTGAAGATCCGGATTGGTATTGGCACCCGCAAGCAGATTGAATACCAGATTCACCCGGCGCAGAGTCTGACCGCTTTTTTCAAGGGCCACCAAAGTGTTTTCGAAGTTGGGCGCCTCAGTATTGTTAGCGATTTTTTCTACTTCCTCCTGTTGTTGCTTTATGCCTTCTTCGATAGCAGGCTTGAAGTCGCTGTTCCTGATCTTGCTAAAATCGGCAGTCTGGAATGGGAGTGTACTTTCCTTTAAAAACGGATTGTTTGTCATGTCAACTTTTCTACTGCCACCAATCTGGTGCCGGTGGCCGCAGGACGCTACCAAGGCGAACATACCCACCAGTGACAGAAAACTAAAAATCTTGATTTTCATTTCTTTGCTTTTTAAATAGGCGGTAAAAGTAATAAGTAAATGCGGCATTTTTCAACTGTGTTCGGGTTGAACGACAAAAATTGACGCTAATACCCGGCTCGATATTTAGACAAATCAAAAAAAACAGCGACCGTAAATATTTCCAACTATGGTTTCAGCATCACATAAACGGAGGCGCCACCAGTACCACAAATGAAATTATTGCCGGTAACTGTGCATTTATTGATCACCGTGTAACAGGTAGTGGAGGCATTGTCGCAAGGGGCATTGACAGAAAATCCTGTGTCTGCGATGTGGTAAAACCTATACGAGGCACCGGCATGAGGAATATACAACTTGTAGTCGTAGCCCACTTTTAGCTCCAGACTGTCGAATGCAAAAGCTATGGTATCAGTGGTGCTCCCGGGTATGTTGCTGAGCACATGTGGCAGTGTACACACACGTTGGCTAAGCAGGGTGTTGAATGTGCTGTCGGCGGTGAATGTGTACAAGACAACAGTGTCTATTTGCGAAGAGTCGAAACCACCGAGTACTGGAGTGATGGTCTTGTGTGTGCACACAAGTGTTTTAGTGCAGTTTGCAGTACGGTGACAAGCACTAAATGCAAGACAGGAAAACAGGAAAATAAGCAGTGTTCGCATTGCCCAAAGATAAAAAACGCAGACAAATTATGGTTAAACCTTGTTTTTAGCGTTATGGTTCTTTATTACGAGACTATGGTATCCAGCTTATCGAAGGTGCGCACTTTTTTTCTGTTTTTCGCCACACTGTTCACCGATCATTTTCGCTATTACTGCCGCCGTGATGTCTGGATAGATAGTATTCAAGTGCTTGCCTTCGTCCAGCCATTTTCGGATGGTGGGGTAGTTTTTTTCTTCGAGTGTATTGACCACTGTGGCACCCATGGTTGCTGCACCGGCTGCATTGCAATGTTGTTCATACTGCGCGAGCATGGGTATGACCAGAACTTTTTTGCCCAGGAACATAGCTTCCGCCGGACCTTCAAATCCCGCACCACAAAGTACGCCTGTAGAGGAAGCCATACTTTCTATAAATTCCCGGTTGTCTATTTTGCGTATAGAGATGTTTCCCAGTGTAATGGGGGTTGTATTGTGCTTGGAGAAAACCTCCCAACGGGCATCGGGGAACGCAGAGAGGTGTTTTAGAAGTTTTTCGTCGTCGTATGCAGGTAGGTATACCGTGTAGTGGCCATTGTCTACACTTTTCATGTTGCGGATCTCTTTGCGAATCACAGGCGTGAATATGTTTTCGCCGTAGGACTGAAAATGAAAACCGTATTGAGCGGTTACAGGTGCATAATATTTAAGAACAACAAGCCCCATTGGGTCTGTGGATGGTGGTTTGGGTGCTGAAGGGTGTAGTACGGCACATTGATGGCTAAGAGAAACACAGGGTATTTTTTTGCGTTTGCAAGCCCAGGCTGTCACAGGTTCGAAGTCGTTTACCACAAGGTCGTATTGTTCAACCGGGCATTCACGGATGTCCTTTAGCAGGCGAAAAAGCTTGAGTTTTTTGGCGGTTTGCAGAATATCCACGCCACCACGTTTGCCGAAAATGAAGCTCATCCCGTACATTTTGTATTTGACAGGGAATGGGGCGGTTACGTCGGCCTGGATACCACTAATCAATACATCTACATCTCCATATTTGGCCAGTTCGGGATATACGTCTCTGGCCCTGCTCAGGTGACCGTTGCCGGTACCCTGGATCGCAAAAAGAATTTTCAAATTGTCGTTTTTGTTTTGATGTGAGTGAAGTATTTATGCGGCCTCTATTGCATCAGACATTTCGGTTTCGAAGCCCGGTGTTTTTGGGCGCATATTCAGTTCCATCATCAGGCTTGCCATCAGGGTCTTGGCTGTTTCTTTCGATTGTTTCTTCTTATTGATGTCGATAGCCTGGGCAACCGGATCTGCGAAATAGTTATAAATGCTCCATTTACCGGCTGAATATTCCAGCGAGGTAAGGTTTTCTATCCAGTCGCCGGAGTTCATATACATAACTTTTCCGTTTTTGGTGGCCATTTCCTTTATCTCCGGATGGTGAATATGGCCACAGATCACATAATCGTATTCGTTTTCACCAGCAATTTCGCACACCGTGGTTTCAAAGTCGTTTATGAACTTCACAGCACTTTTAACACTGTTTTTCACACGTTTTGAGATAGATACTTTTCCACGCCCCATTTTCTGAGAG
>CAIYJV010000305.1 GCA_903926605.1 uncultured Bacteroidota bacterium | reverse complement strand
TGAGATAGTTGAACTTAATCCAATTGCCATAATAGCGACTACAATATACTTTTTCAATGCCCTAAATTTATTATGCGAAAGAATTTCCACACATCGCAAAATTAGTGTTGTGCGGTACCGCCAGACTTACAAAAAGAAAAGCATACTTTGCAAATTTCACACCTGCGATTTCGGATTTGCAATACGGCACCTGTCTGGGCAAGGCTTCTTCAAGGCTATGTCTGAAAATCAAGATATTGGCTTATTTTGCAATCTTATTCTACTCGTTATGGTCAAAAAAAATCTGGTTGTCTGCATGCTTGTGCTTTTACCTTTTCTATGCATTGCGAAAGGCAGGGAAATGGTCTTGTCTGAGGCAATTGGTAGTGGCAAAATAGATGTTACAGCCCGGAATTTCTCGGGACGCTACTGTGGAAAAACTACGGCAATAAAAATAACCAACAAGACCAATAAGGAATTTGACATTACAGTAGATCTGGGCGCTATCCTGAAGCCCGACGACACCTCGTATCAACCAATGGTACTGGCCGGTGGAGAACACGTCTATGTAGCACCCAATGGAACCCGGGAAATACAAGTAATGACGTTTTGCGGAAACTGCCCCAAGCATTGCCCTGCACAGGGAGCAAAATACTCTTTTTCGCACGTGGGTAGCGACACGATGGTGAAGTTACTTACGTTCATCAAAGCACATTCGCTATACGACTACCTCGGCCAGGATGCAGTCTGGATCCTGACAAACAACGAAGACATCTGCTCCATAAACGACTTTCAAAATCCGATTGCTGTAGATCTGGTAGCGCTGGTATGCAGGCTCACGGGCAAGGCGAAGCCGGAGGTGCGCAAAGTGCTGCGGCATGCAGAGAATCCAGGAGAAACAGCCTACGACCCAAGGCCTTTGAAGATCGTAGGTGAATTCACCATTCTGCTTGACGCACCCAAAGTATTGACTCTGGGCATTTTTAATGAAGCCGGCGAGATGGTACAAAAGGTATTTGCAGATCAGGAATTTGGCCGGGCTGGTCATGTTTTTGGTGTGGAATTTGAATCATCAAATTCACCCGCCGGCAAATATTACCTGCGCCTGAAAGAACATGACCATGTGTTGCAGGAGAAAATAGTGGTGCTGAATTGAATACTGCACGGTATGGTATGAGTGATTTGCACAACAGTTGTGCTAACGCGATTTCGAATTTACAGACCGAAATCAGGTGGTAAGGAAATGGCAACCCAAACGCCAGAAAACCAAGGTAGGAATCAAAAATCGTGCAAATAAAAAAAAGGGTTTCAAACTGAATCGTCTGAAACCCTTTCCTGTCTTGCGCTCCCTTCAGGACTTGAACCTGAGACCCTCTGATTAACAGTCAGTATCGGAGAACGCTGAATCCCTTTATTGGCAATGGTTTTAGCCGTTTTGTTTGTTTTTGTTCAAACTATGTTCAAACACGCTCGTACTGGTTAGGAATATTTTAACGCTCAAAATTAACTTTTGCAAATGGACAACCGAAGAAAATGCACCTAATTTTTACAAAAAAAGTTTTTTATCGCTTTCCTTTAAGAAAGTCAGATCACTAATTATTTTTTTGAAATATGCTGTCACATGGCCTATCAGCAACTGTAGCAGTTTCTCGCAGCACGAAACACCCATGAACCATGGGTAATGTACAGTTGAATGTTATTTACTGTCGTTCAGGCGGCGCCAAACAACGCTCAGTTGACGCCCGTCAATCCTTTTTTCCTGTATCATTTCTTCCTCTCGTTCAGCAAAGGCAGCAGGGAGTTCTGATTTTAACCGACCGTAGAATCCATATGATCTACGTAAAACCGGAATGTACATATTCAAAACATTTTGCATATGCAAAAACGAAATGCCGCGACCAAAATTGCCTGGTTGCCCTTCCACGTGAAGATCCGTTATGCTCCACAACTCAGAACTGCTCAACGGTTTTGTTATGATTTTACGCTCCAGCAGGCACTGATTTACTTCGTCAATATAACCGTTTTCTTCAAGC
>CAIYJV010000304.1 GCA_903926605.1 uncultured Bacteroidota bacterium | reverse complement strand
GTCTTTCTTTTCAGTTTTTGGCGCATCAGCTTTTGTAGCTTCAGCTTTCTTTTCAGTTTTAGCTTTTGCTGGTTTAGCTTCTGCTTTCTTAGCAGCGTCCTGAGCAAAGCTCAAAGTGCCCACCATAACCAGGGCAACAACAGTTGTAAATATTTTTTTCATGAGTTAAAAATTTATGCAAATTTATAAAAAAAATAATAAACAACAATTTTTTTTGACTTTGCCTCAATTTTATTGAAATATGTGTGGTTGCAGTGCCTTATGACAACAATTTCTGTCGCAATAAAAATTCCAGTTGTTCGGCGGTTACGCTCAGCTGGTCTTTTTCTTCTACAAGGTCCATTTTTTTACGATACACCTCATAAGCCTTGGCTATCGTCATATCCAGCTCTTCTTCGTTCCAGGGCTTGGACAAATAGTGGAAAATCTTGCCTTTGTTTACTGCATCAATGACCGCATTCATATCTGCATAACCGGTGAGCAAAATTCGTATTGGGTCGGGATAATCTATGAGAATAGATTCGAGAAATTCAACTCCCGTCATTTTGGGCATTCTCTGGTCGGTGATAATGATCTGCACCGTATTGTCTTTAAGCACTTTTAGCGCATCGTCCGCACTAATTGCCGTGAGTATGTTGTACTTGATACGAAATACAGCCTTAAACGCAATAAGGTTGTTCATTTCGTCGTCAATGTAGAGTATCGTTATTTTTTCCACGTCCATCTAAAACAGAAATTTAAAACCAAAAATATTGTACTTTCACAATGATTTTTTCTGATCTCACACCCGCCCTTTTTTGTTAGTTTAGTTCAGTAAAATTAGCGTTTTTTGATCATAAAATAAGCATTGAAATGTTAGATCAACTTATTCATTCGAAAATCCGTGAGGGATTGGATATGAGGGACGTGCACAGACCCGATTTTTTCAGGTTGTCGATTGCCGGAGACCGGACGAGGATGGAAGCCTTACTTTCGAAACATTCCCATATTCAGGTTTATGACACGCTGCATTCTCAGTTACGGGAGATGATGAAGACCAGAAGCCCCCGTAAAACGCTCACGGACGCAGAAGCAGATCAGAAGGTTGTTGAAATGCTGAACGGATTGCCGGAATCGCACTATGGCGTATGGGTATATTACCCATGGAGTTTCCGAATGGTACATATTCTGGACGAAGCTGAGTTTGTGGAATTGCGCACCAACCGCAACAAATACAAGATAACCGGACCGGAACAGGAGACGCTTTACCAGAAAAAAGTTGGGGTTATAGGCTTGTCGGTGGGGCAGTCGGTGTCGCTGACAATGGCCATGGAACGCACATTTGGTGAGTTGCGCATTGCCGATTTCGACGAGCTGGAAATCACAAACCTGAACCGGTTGCGAAGCAGTGTACACAATATGGGCTTGAAAAAGACCATTCTGGTGGCACGCGAGATAGCTGAAATAGATCCATTTCTGAAGGTCACCTGCTTTCACGAAGGCATTACCGAACAAAATGTGGAGTCCTTCCTGCTCGACAACGGTAAGTTGGATGTGCTGATAGACGAGTGCGACAGTGTGGACATAAAGATAAACTGCAGGATAGCCGCAAAGAAACACCAGATACCCGTGTTGATGGAGGCCAGTGACAGGGGGACAATAGACATAGAACGATTTGACCTTGAGCCCGACAGGCCTATACTGCACGGGTATGTGGAGCACCTTGACATTTCTAAAGTGAAGGGGTTGAAAACCATGGAGGAAAAGTTGCCTTACATTCTTCCTATTGTAGGTATAGAAACCATGTCTACGAGGCTCAAGGCTTCTGCGGTGGAGGTAGGGCAGACCATATCTACCTGGCCACAACTCGCGAGCGCCGTGACCATGGGTGGCGGTGTGACAGCAGATATTTGCCGGCGCGTGTTGCTGGGTCACCTACATATTTCCGGGCGTTTTTTCATAGATCTGGAGGATTTGATCTCTGACCCTGCAGAAGCCGAAAGGGTATTTGAACTGCCGGTAATAGAGCCTCTTACTATAGCCCGGATGCAGGAATCCGCAGCACTTGTGGCATGGAAGGGTTCACTTCCCGAGGGTAATGGGCCGGACCTTATGGCGGCTTTGGTAAAAGCGGCCCAGAGTGCTCCTTCGGCGGGCAATATGCAACCGTGGAAATGGTTTTTCGACGGCACGGGCTTGTATTTGTTTCATGATCTGGAGCGTTCTGCAGCATTGGCCGACTTTAGGAATATGACATCCTACCTCTCTAGCGGAACTGCGGTAGAGCATGTATACCTGGAGGCCAAACGAAAAAACCTGGCTGTGGAAACCCATATGTTTCCGTTGGGCGTAGACAATAAAAATCAGCTGGTGGCTGCGTTCCGTTTCGTTCCCGATCCGGGAGCACAGGAAGATCTGCTTGCAGAGTATTTTACATACAGACGTACCAACCGCAACTTTGGCAATAGCAAACCAATTCCGGCCGATGTATTGGAAGACATGCGCGAGGCAGTAAAGGCAGTGCCGGGAGCCCGGATTTTTATTGTAGATGACCCAGAGCAAGTGAAGCGCCTTGCCGACATAGCCGGTAAAGCAGACAAACTCAGGATATTTATTGAGGAAGGGCACTTTGATTTGTTCAATAAAGAGTTGAAATTTTCTGAGGAGAACCCCGATGATATAAAAGAGGGTCTGGACGTGCGGACACTGGATCTGAAACCAAAAGACCAGGTGGGTTTCAGGGTGATAAAAGACCTGAAGGCCATCAAGCTTGTTGCCGCCTGGAATGGAGGTTCGGCGTTGGAAGCCGTTTCTCATGATCTGGTAGCATCCGCTTCGGCAGCAGCCATAGTAACCATGCCCGGATTTGCAGCAGAAGACATGATCCAGGCCGGCAGGGCCGTGGAGCGGGTGTGGCTTACAGCAACAGCCCACGGTGTGGCTTTTCAGCCGTTGCTGGCATCGGTATTGCATTTTGCACGGATCGTGCAGGGCGGGGGCGAAGGAATACCACAAGACATACAGCACGAATTCCTGGTATTACACAGGGAATTTTTAAAAATATTCGACTATTCCGGCTTAACTGAAGTACCTTTATTCTTTATGAGGTTGTGCTATGCGGAGCCTCCGAAACTTATAGCCCAACGACTCGGTAATGATGACCTATTCAGTCACACATAGAAATTTGGATGAGATCGGTTGTATTCAGGGCATATCGTGCAGTAGATGACAGGGAATCCTGTGAAAAATTTGTAGCCGGACATAGAAGCGTGCTCGAGGCGTATGGTATTACCATGATCACCTCCAATAACGCAAATTGGGCGGCGCATAGAAACACCTATGTCATTTTGGCCGAGTCTCCCGATGACCACAGGGCGCTGGGTGGTGTACGGCTGCAAATTGCCGATGATACGTTGTCGCTGCCTATAGTTCATGCAGTGGGAAAAGTAGATCAAAAAATTACTGACATCATTACAAGAGACAAGGACAAGGTAATAGCCGAAGCCTGTGGCTTGTGGAATGCCAAGGAAATTGCCGGCTTCGGCTTTAGTTTCTTCCTGCTTCGTGCCGCTATTGCGCTTGCCTACCAGCTCAAGGTGCATACATTGTATGCGCTGGCGGCTCCGGTCACGGTACAAATGTGCCTGAATGCAGGATTCCGTATCGAAACCAATCTGGGAAAGGATGGTTTCTTCAATTACCCCAAGCTGGACCTCGTGGCCACGGCCATGGTGATCAACGATCTGAAGACCATGGAATTTGCCAGGGATGAAGACCGTAGCCATATCTTTGACCTGATGCAAAACCCGTTCAATGTGTTGAAGACTACGGGTCCTAAGGGCGGGATCCTGATTGATTACCGATTAAACGTAGCGCGATGAACAGAAAGCGATTTCTTTTGGGGCTTTTTTTGCTGTTACAGATATTTTCATTTTGTACGCCTGTATATGCGCAAAGTGAGTCTGCTTCTGTGCCTGCCGGTGTTGAGTTTTTTATTCTGGAAGACAAAACTGGTAAAATAGATATACCCCAGGCGGTGGTAGGAAATTTCGCACCCGTCTCTATCAGCAATCTCAATCTTGGGCTCACGCACAGTACCTACTGGTTCCGTATAGCTGTACATCCTGCTCCGGGCCGAAAAGGCAATTTGTTCCTCAAAATTCAAAATGGTACCATTACCTATGCCGATCTGTACACGATCGAGGGTGGTAAAACCGAGGTGCAGCAAGCAGGCACATCAATTGCCATAAAAGACAAGTTGTACGAAAGTCAATATCCGGTATTCCGGTTAAAACTAAATCCAGATTCCACCCGGGAATTCTATTTAAAGGTAGCTACCAATGGCGTGCTTGACTTGCCTATAACCATTGATACAGGCTTCCGGGTTTTTGCAGCCATTAGTCTCGATCAGTTGTTTTTTGGGATCTATTTTGGTATCATATTTGTGATGGTTTTTTATAATATATTTATATATTTTACAGTTAGAGATAAAAACTACCTGTTCTATGTAATGTATATTATCTCGGTCGGTTTTCTTCAGTCCTGTCTCAAAGGGTATGCCTACC
>CAIYJV010000303.1 GCA_903926605.1 uncultured Bacteroidota bacterium | reverse complement strand
GGTGTAGCATTTCTACTCTGCCAAAGAATTTGGTTACTTGCAACGATGCAAAACGCTTCGAATCAAGACTGATGAATTCTGCGATCTCGTCAATGTCATTTAATGCCTGTTCGGTAAATGAAACCATTACAGCCATTTCTTTAGCTTTTCTTTGGCTTCTTCAATTGAAATTACAGTACCCGATTCAGACTGTTTCCTGCCTATATGGATCTTATTAAGCAGAATAATTTTTTCAATAACATCTTCCGCCTCAAACTCTTTTGGCATGGCATTCACGGTACTGATCACCTCCTCCTTTGTAAGCATAAACACGGATTTAATACAAAAATAAGAAACTACTGATAAATTTGGCCTTCAATGGGAATTGAAAATTTGAAACTCCGACGAAGGAAAATCTCGGAAACTTCCAACAATTTTTTATTGGCGTCAGGAAGCAACACCGAATTATTTTCAATTCCATTTGTTCCGGCTACATCGGTGGAAATGGCTTTTGTTTTTAAGTTTTCTTTGTGCCGTCATTCATCGCATTCTCTCATTTTCCATAATTTTAGACCGCGCACGACTCTCAGTGGACAAACCAAACATAAGACACGGAAATTTATTCTTAGTACTCCTTCTTTTCGCGGAGCTGTTCTTCCTGTTTTTTCCGCCCATCGAGTGTAGTCCCTCCAGGCAAGCTTTCAATTCCACAGCATTTTTTCTGGTGTCGCTGTGTTTTGGGCTGGTCGTCATGCGCCGTTCTGCACATCCGGTCGGCGATCCGGTTGTTTTGCCGGTGGTGGGAAAATGGTTTTATCCTGTTGCTGTCGTTTCTGTTGCAGGCTGCATCGGTGCGCATCTTTATGCCATGCACAAGGTAAACTATGTGGGCTATTCAGACATCATACCCAATATACAGATCCTGGCACAACGTTTCCTGCACGGAAAAACTGTATACGCCCTCGAGGCCTGGCAGGAAACCACCTATGGGCGATACTATCCGTTTTACCTGCCCATGCACTGGCTGCCGTTTCTGGGGTCGGAATATATTCATATGGACCCCCGGTATGTTACCATCACCGTTTTTGTGCTGGCGGCCGGCTACGTGCTGGTTCGCACCCGCAAGAGTGTCGATCCGCGTATGCAGATGGCCATACCATTGTTGCTGCTGCTCACCAGCGCCATAATGGCTAAGAAAGCCAATTTCGTGGCAGGGGTAACGATAGAGCCTATGATCATCGGGTTTTATCTTTTGTTTCTTACCTCGCTGAATCAGAAGAACTTTTTGTTTTCCGGACTTGCCTTCACCCTGTGCCTGCTGTCACGCTACTATATTGCAGTATGGTTGCCGCTCTGGCTTTTTGTGATCCTGGCTTCCGGTGAGGGTAAATATGCCATTCGCACTATTTTGGTGGTGGCGGCGGGTGTAGGTTTGCTTTATGTGGTGCCTTTTCTCAGTCACAATTGGAGCACACTTTTTTCTATCGGCAATGGCTACGACCTGGCCATAATATCAGAATGGACCAAGAATATGAATAAAGACGGACTTCCTTACCACCTGTTCCGCGGGCATGGGTTCGCCTACCTTTTTTACAGTCATTATGCCGCCGTAGACAAGACCAAAGGGTTCTATTTGTTGAAAAAAGTTCTGATGGTCGTTCCGTTACTATCCACGTTAGTTATGGCGGCATGGTATTATCCGCGGCGCCGGAACATCAATATGCGTATATTCCTCATGGCCTCGTTCAAGGTCTATCTTACCATATTTCTCAACTTTATGATCGTGCCTTACATATACCTGTTTGCCACCAGTGTGTTCCTTTCTATTGGTATCCTTGCAGAGCTGAACCGGTACGGATCAAATGAGGATATTTATAAAAAATAATTTTATACTTCGTTTGTTTTCTGACTGTAGGGCCCGTTTAGAGGTATTTTTGAAACCGTGCCCGAATGGTTGATATTATTTTTATTTCTATCTCTCTAATAATCTTCTAAAACGTTATTTTTTTTAAACATAAACTTATACCTTTGCGCAAAATTTGAGCGAGGTAATGAATTATAAACGTTTAGTTTTCTTATTGGTACTCGTTTTTGGACTGTCTGGTTTTGCAAAACATTCATTTGCAGAAGGGCAATCCGGTGCCGGTAACGAAAATACGGAGCCGGCCAAGGAAGCCGCTTCAGAAACCCCCGGTGAAGAAAAGAAAGGAATTAATATTACGGAGCTTGTATTCGGTCACGTTTCTGATTCGCACGAGTGGCATCTGTGGAGTATAAAAAATGAAAAGGAAGAAGGCGAGGAGACTACGGTTGCATTGCCCCTGCCAATGATACTTTTTGAACCGGGCAAGGGTTTTTCCTTTTTCCTGTCCAATCATTTTGAAGAATGGCAGAAATCTGCCGATGGCCACACCAATATCAGTAATTCCTACAATGGCTACCATCTGGAAATGGACATGAAGGAAAAGGTGATCGCCGACAGTGGTATGAAGGTGTATGACCTGTCTGTAACAAAAAACGTATTGTCCATGCTCGTCGGGGTTTTCCTGTTGTTATGGGCTATGTCTTCTGTGGCAAAGGCTTACAAGGCCGGCGGAACCCAAAAGGCACCTTCCGGATTTCAGAATTTCATCGAGATCGTGGTTGTGTTCATAAGGGACGAAGTGGCACGCCCCAACCTGGGTAAGAAATATGTGAAGTTCATGCCGCTTTTGCTCACCATTTTCTTCTTTATCTGGATCAACAACCTTTTGGGTCTGTTGCCGGGTGGTGCAAACTTTACAGGCAATATTGCTGTTACAGCCTGTCTGGCGCTTGTTACGTTTATCGTAATGATGGCCAACAGTAACAAGCATTTCTGGGGTCACCTGCTCAATCCACCCAATGTACCGATCGCAGTAAAGGGTCTGCTGGTCCTGATCGAGGTTATGTCGTTGTGTATCAAGCCCGTAGCACTCATGATACGTCTTTTTGCAAACATGCTGGCCGGTCACATCGTGATCCTGAGCGTGATCTGTATGATATTCATTTTCGGTATGCTCAATAAGTATGTCGGTTATGGATTTGTACCTGTGTCACTTGCATTCTCAGTTTTCATGTTTATGCTCGAGTTGCTGGTTGCGGCTATACAGGCTTTCATTTTTGCAAATCTTACAGCGGTTTTCATCGGCCAGGCTGTAGAAGAAGGACATGAAGCAGCACACGGTCATGAAGCAGCAAATGCGCATCACTAAAAACGAAAAAAGTAAATAGTAATAATAAAGAGTTTTTTTAATTAAAATCCCCAACAACATGTCAGTATTGATGAACACAGTAATGTTAGCCGGCGAAGTAGCAAAAGCTGGTGGCGCAATTGGCGCCGGTATCGCCGCATTAGGCGCCGGTGTAGGTATCGGTCAGATCGGTAAGGGTGCAGTAGAAGCTATTGCACGTCAGCCCGAATCTATGAGCGACATCCGCGCAAACATGATCCTGACTGCTGCATTCGTGGAAGGTGTGGCTCTGTTTGCGGTTATCGCAGGCATCCTCGCTATCTTCGTATAGTAGCAGGCAAACGCAGTAATAACTGCATCCAACGCAAAGGGCCGAGGGTGCAGTTATTTTTACACAAAAAGTTGTTTCTTAGGAAACTGAATATAATTTTTAAAATATTTACAACATCAAACTATGGATTTATTAACCCCCGAACTTGGTTTATTTTTCTGGACGCTGATCGCCTTTCTGGCAGTACTTTACATATTGGGAAAATATGCGTGGAAACCCATTTTGCAGTCGCTGGGTGACCGCGAAAAAGGCATCGCCGAGTCAATTGCTACGGCCGAAAAAGTAAAGGGCGAAATGAGCCAGCTCAAATCGGATAACGAAAAGCTGATGGCCGAGGCACGCGAACAGCGCACGCTGATGCTGAAGGAAGCAAAAGAAGCTAAGGATAAAATGATTGCCGATGCCAAAGAAATGGCTAAGACCGAGGCAAACAAAATTATTGCGGAAGCACAGGCTCAGATCCAGCAGCAGAAAATGGCTGCGATGACCGAAGTGAAGAACGAAATTGGCAAACTTGCTGTAGACGTAGCAGAAAAAATACTGCGTAAACAACTGAGTTCAGCCGACGGACAAGATGCGTACAACCAACTTTTGTCTGAAGAAATAAAGCTTAATTAATGTGCTAATTTTTAATGTGCTTATGTGCTAATTGTATTGATCGCATTGTCATTTTAGGTTCAGTATTTAAGTTACAATGAAAAACGACAAGGAAAATATTATTGTCAGCAAGACAATTGAATTTTCGGTAAAACTTGTCAATTTTTGTGAAGTATTAGAGAGTAAAAGAAAATATGTAGTTGCAAATCAATTATTGCGTTCCGGTACTTCGATTGGGGCCAATGTTTTTGAAGCACAATACGCTGAGAGCAAAGCAGATTTTATCCACAAAATGAAACTTGCGTCCAAAGAGGCAAATGAAAGTTTATACTGGATGATTATTTGCGAACGAGTAGAGAGTTTTGACTTTAATAAGGAGTTGAAAGAAGAGCTAAGTCAAATAATTTTAATTTTATCAAAGATTATTTCGACATCTAAGAGTAGTTAGTTTTACGGTGCAAATTCAGTATAATTAGCACATTAGAAATTGAAAATTAGAAATTAAAAAGTATGCTAAATCCACGTCTGGCCACACGATACGCAAAATCACTGATAGACCTATCTAACGAAATGGGCTGTCTGGAGACTTCGCTGGCCGATATGCAGTTGATAGAACATGTGTGCAACATCAGCGCAGATTTCCGGAATATGTTGCGCAGTCCTATCATTACGAGCGAAAAGAAAATAGCCGTCATAGATGAAATTTTAGGCAAAAATATCAGCGATCTTACCAGACGGTTCATTCACCTGCTCATTGTAAAGGGTCGTGAGTTGAACCTTGGCGAGATCTCTACCGCTTTCGTAACCCAGTACAACATACTGAAGCACGTTACTACTGTAAAGATCACGACCGCAGTGGCAATAGACGGCAAACTGAGAGATTCCATTATTGCGAAAATCAGTACCATGTTGCCCGGCAACACCATAGATCTTAAGTCGAATGTAAACGCCGATCTGATTGGTGGTTTTGTGGTAGAGGTAGAGGACAAGCTTTATGATGCGAGTATAAGGAAACGTTTGGCCGACGTGAGGTCGAGCGTGGTAGATACAAGCTATGTACAAAAAATGTAGAAACCAGATTTAAGTAGATAAAAATTTTTAACTCAAGAACAAAAAGATATGGTTAATATTAAGCCAGATGAAATTTCAGCGATACTGCGTCAGCAGTTGAGCCACGTAGACAGCGCTGCTGCCCTCGAGGAAGTTGGTACCGTATTGATGATCAGTGACGGTATTGCCCGCGTTTATGGCCTGAACAGCGTACGCCAGGGTGAACTTGTGGAATTTGAAAGCGGTGTAAAAGCCATCGCCCTCAATCTTGAAGAAGACAATGTGGGTGTGGTACTTATGGGTGAATATTCCAACATCCGTGAAGGCGATAAAGTGCGCCGTACCAACAAGATCGCATCTATCAAGGTAGGTGACGGTATGATGGGCCGCGTAGTGAATACGCTGGGTGAACCCATAGATGGTAAGGGCCCGCTCAAGGGTGAACTGTACGAAATGCCGCTGGAGCGTAAAGCACCCGGTGTTATCTTCCGTGAGCCTGTAAAGGAACCACTGCAGACAGGTATCAAGGCTATTGACGCCATGATCCCGATCGGCCGCGGACAGCGTGAGCTGGTTATCGGCGATCGCCAGACGGGTAAATCAGCGATCTGTATAGATACCATCATCAATCAGAAAGAATTTTATGCTGCAGGCAAGCCTGTATATTGTATCTACGTAGCCATTGGCCAGAAAGCATCTACCGTTGCCGGTGTGATGAAAACTCTGGAAGATTATGGCGCTATGGCATACACTACGATCGTGGCTGCGTCAGCTGCTGATCCTGCTCCGTTGCAGTTCTACGCACCCTTCGCTGGTGCGGCAATAGGTGAGTTCTTCCGTGATACCGGACGCCCTGCACTGGTAGTATATGATGATCTGTCTAAACAGGCCGTTTCTTACCGTGAGGTGTCACTGCTGCTTCGTCGTCCTCCGGGTCGTGAAGCATATCCCGGTGACGTATTCTATCTGCATAGCCGCTTGCTGGAACGTGCTGCGAAGGTGATCGCGAATGATGACGTGGCCAGCAAAATGAACGATCTTCCGGAGAGCATACGCCACATGGTGAAGGGTGGTGGTTCGCTTACTGCGTTACCGATCATCGAAACTCAGGCTGGTGACGTATCTGCATACATCCCAACCAACGTGATCTCTATTACCGATGGTCAGATATTCCTGGAATCCAATCTGTTCAACTCCGGTATCCGTCCCGCTATCAACGTGGGTATCTCGGTAAGCCGTGTGGGTGGTAACGCGCAGATCAAGTCCATGAAGAAAGTAGCAGGTACGCTGAAGCTAGACCAGGCGCTATACCGAGAAATGGAGGCGTTCTCCAAATTCGGTGGTGACCTCGATGCTGCTACCAAAACCATCATCGACAAGGGTAGCCGTAACGTGGAAATCCTGAAACAAGCTCAGTACAATCCATACCCTGTAGAAAAACAGGTTGCTATGATTTACCTGGGTACCAACAACCTGATCCGAGAAATCCCGGTACGCAATGTAAAGGCATTTGAAGAAACTTTCCTGCAGCAGATGGAAGTGAAACTGCCCGATGTACTGAAGGAATTCAAGAAAGGTAACCTGCCCGAAGATGGCATCGCCAAACTTCAGGCACTGGTTAAGGAACTGATTCCACAGTTTGTAAAATAAGGAACCATCTAATAGTCATAGAAAAGCCCTCCGCGAAATCGGGGGGCTTTTTGTTTTCCGTCGCTGCAGCGTCTATTGAACTGGACGCTATGTTATAGGTTGCTCCCGAGAACCCACTTGCGCAGATTTTCCATTAGGATTATCCTTGTCTAATACCATTTAGACAACAAAAATTGGCATGAAAAATAGTTGCCACGATCTTTAGATCGTGGTCAAAAGCCATTCTTTTTAGGGCTTTAGCCGAAACAGAAGGCTGGGTCGAAATGTCGTTTTTTAATTTGTCTAATCTAAACCTGCCGCCTCGCCTACCGGCAGGCAGGTCTCCGAACGGAATTCAACGACGAAAAACCAGTTAAATTTTAACTCAGTCGCGGATATTCCCCATGTCTTTTCCTGAAAATCCTTTAATCCGGGCTATCCTGATTCAGACAATTTTACCACCCGCCTTCATACTGGAAAGCTCCCAGGCCGCATAAAAGCCAACAAAAGGTTGCAACTGGCTTCATCGCTTTGAATGGGTTTGGTGCATTTCAATTTATCAGTATAAAATCGTAGTCATCATTAGCCCGAATGGGTTAAAACGCGAATAGCCGAGGGTGAAACCCTAGGATGGCATATCGTCCCCACCCACAAGGCTGGAAGCGTTGAACAAATGATGGTGTTCCATTCCCGCAGAATCTCCTCAGAGGGACTCTGCGTTTCAATTCCGAACGAACTTTCTAGTGTACCTGAAGACGGTGCCGGATCGTCGCGTTTTGAGACTACCCGGCTAGCCAAAAAGATACATTGTTACCAAATATTGGTAATTTTGAAGTAAAGGCAATATCATGGGACGAAATACATCTGTATCATTGGGAGATCACTTCGAGGCTTTTATTGAAGAAAAAGTGACAATAGGCAGATATCAAAACGCCAGCGAGGTAATAAGGGCCGGCCTCAGATTGCTCGAAGAGGAAGAAAATCGTTTTTCGTTGCTTGCCAAAGCAATCGCAGAAGGGTTTGATAGCGGAATAGCAACAGACTTCGATCCCCAGCTACATCTGGAAAAACTGAAGGCTAAAAGTCAGGTGAATGGCTAATTTTTACCTGACCAATAAGGCGGTTGCTGACCTTTCGGAAATCTGGAACTATACTTTTGATGCTTGGTCGGAAATGCAGGCCGATCATTATTATTCTTTGTTGCTTAACACTTGTAAAGAACTGGCAGAAAACCCCAAGCTGGGAAAAAAGTATGATAACGTGCACGTTTCATTATTGGGATTTAAAGTAAATCAACACATAATATTTTACACCCCAAATAGCCAAGGAATATTAGTAGTAAGAATACTCCACAGCAGAATGGATATGCAGAGCCGACTGCGCGGTTGAGGGGCATCCATCGCTCGGTTGCATTCAGTCCCCGCAGAATCTCCTCAGAGGGACTCTGCGTTTCAATTCCGAACGAACTTTCTGCTGTACATTACATCAGCAATATGAATATCATGATCTGGGCAGTTCAATTCGCACTTGCGGCCATGTTCGCAATGGCAGGCTATGGTAAGGTCAGCGCCAGCCGCAGTCAGCATATAGCCGATGGGCACATCGGGCCCGATTCGTCCGTTCTGCCCATCCGGATCCTTGGCATTGCCGAATGGTTGGGCTGCATTGGCATCATAGTACCCTGGGTCACTGGTGTTTTACCTGTCCTTACTCCGTTCGCAGCCGTAGGATTCTCATTGGTCATGCTTATGGGAATAGGCGTACACGTTCGTAAAAAAGAATACAAAATGCTGCCCTTGCTTCTGTGCATCTTCACACTCGCAGCGCTCGTGGCTTATGTCAGGTTTTTCCAATTGTCCCGGCCGGTGTAATGCCACAATACTACGGAGCACAAATTTGTAACATCGCCATTAGCCGCTGCCAGAGATCTGCAATTAGTGCTTGGATCGTGCCGTGAGCTTTTTGTAAAAACTACCAATGGTCAATCCCTGAACGATGATGGAGAACACCACGACCATATAGGTGATGGAAACAAACAGATCGCGGTGTATGTCTGCAGGCAGGGACAATGCCAGCGCAATGGATAGCCCTCCCCGCAATCCGCCCCAAGTGAGAATGGCGATTGCGTTTTTTTCGAAATTCAATTTATAGCGCAGCATAGACACCGGTATCGCGACCGACACCCAACGGGCAAACAGTACAATGACGATCGTGATCAGGCCAACGATCATGATGGTCGGGTTTACTTTTACTACCAGCATTTCAAAACCCATCAGCATGAACAAAAGAGCGTTCAGCATCTCGTCTATCAGTTCCCAAAACTTGCTAAGGTAGTCCAGCGAGGTAGCAGACATTCCGGACTGCCTACTTTTCGACCCAACAACTATGCCAGCTACCACCATGGCCAGAGGACCGGAAATATGCAGTTTGTTTGCAATCAGGTAGCCACCCATTACTATGGCTATGGTTATCAGTACTTCCACCTCGTACTTGTCTATCGAGCTGATCACGGAATAGCCCAGCAACCCCAATAACAGGCCGAAGATGAGCCCTCCGCCCGCTTCTCTTAAGAATAGGGTAGAAATATCCATCACCGTCATTTTATCAACCCCGATCTGCGCCACCTCCAGTATAGTCAGGAATACCACTACCGCGACACCATCGTTGAACAGCGATTCTCCGGCTATTTTTAATTCCAGCGATTTTTCTATACCCGCCCTTTTTAATATGGCCAGCACGGCGATCGGGTCTGTGGGGGATATGAGTGCTGCAAAGAGGAGACAGTGGATATAGGCCACATCAACCTTAAACGCGCCGAGTACAAAATGAAGCACACTGCCTATGATAAAGGTGGAAATGAGGATGCCGATAGTGGCCAAAGAGATAATGGATAACTGCTCTTTCCTTAGGCTTTTTGCATCTATATGTATGGAGCCGGCAAACAATAAAAAGCTCAGCATGCCATTCATCAGCAAGGTGTGGAAGTCTATAGAAGTGACAAGGTGGATCAGGGTTTCTGATTGGGGTACAAATATTTTTGTGCCCACCAGCAGGAGCCCCGACGACAGCAGCGACAATGCCATGATGCCTATGGTAGGCGTCCACCTGAGGAACCTGTGGTTGATATAGGAGAATACAGCCGCCAGGCAGATGATAAAAACAAATATCTCGTACGACTCCATTGTTTTGTGTTTATGCAGCAATTGGTCGCGGGCACACACCGAATTCAAAATGCTCCCACTCATGCCAATTGCGCCTTTCAGACACCCGCGCTCCAATCCCGATATCCGGCTTTGTATCGAATGCCAGGTGGCTTCCGCATTTGCAATCCCGAAGTTAAAGGTTTTGTCTCGTCCTGAAATAATTTTGCAATCCCAGAAATCAAACAATATCAGTAATCACAGTGCTGACCAATTTGTTGTGCCGGGGAGTCTCCTTCGGGAGAATATCAGGAGCCAGGGACCGCCCCCTCTTACTTTTCCTCTTTCTCGCTCTCTTTCTCGCTCTCACATCCTACCCGGCCCATCCTTCTCTATCCAGACTTCTATACTGAATTGCTTCAGCCAGATGCTCCGGCCTGATGTCGGGGCTATCGGCTAGGTCGGCAATGGTGCGGGATACTTTCAGGATACGGTCATAGGCCCGCGCAGAAAGATTCAGTCTGTCCATAGCGGTCTTCAATAAGTTCTGGCCCACAGCATTGATGACGCAAATCTCCTTGAGTTGCTTGCTGCTCATCTGGGCGTTGCAGTAGATACCGGTCTGCCCCTCAAATCGTTTGGCTTGTAGATCGCGGGCTTTGAGTACCCGGTCTCTGATCTGCTGACTGGGTTCGGATGTGCGCGTGGACGACAATTCGCTAAACGGTACCGGAGTCACCTCCACATGCAGGTCTATTCGGTCCAGCAACGGACCACTTATCTTGTTCAGGTACTTCTGCACCATGAGCGGTGCGCAGGTGCATTCTTTCTCCGGATGGTTGAAGTAGCCGCACGGGCAGGGATTCATACTGGCAATGAGCATAAAACTGGCAGGGAACTCGATGCTGACCTTGGCGCGTGAAATGGACACTTTCCTTTCCTCCATGGGTTGCCGCATCACCTCCAGTGCCGAGCGCTTGAATTCGGGTAGCTCGTCCAGAAAAAGTACACCATTGTGCGCCAGCGATATCTCGCCGGGCTGGGGTATCCCACCCCCGCCTACCAGAGCGGCGTCGCTTATTGTATGGTGCGGACTACGGAAGGGCCTTTGTGCGATGAGCGACGTATTTATTGCCAGTTTGCCGGCTACCGAATGTATCTTGGTGGTCTCCAGTGCTTCGTGCAGACTCAGCGGCGGCAAAATAGTGGGCAGTCGTTTCGCCAGCATTGTTTTTCCGGCTCCCGGAGGGCCAATGAGGATGGCATTGTGGCCACCAGCAGCTGCAATCTCCAGCGCCCGCTTCACATTCTCCTGTCCCTTAACATCGCTAAAATCTATTTCGAAGGCGGCCTGATTTTCAAAAAACTCCTCGCGGGTGTTCACCACAGTTTTGGTCAGCGTTCCGGTGCCATTAAAAAACGCGATCACCTCCGCTATATTTTCCACACCATACACGTCCAGATTGTTTACCATTCCGGCTTCGCGGGCGTTTTCTTTGGGTAGAATCAGTCCCTTGTATTTCTCAGTTCTTGCTTGTATCGCTATGGGTAGTGCTCCTTTTATGGGTTGCACGGTTCCGTCCAGCGAAAGCTCGCCCATAATGATGTATTTCCCAAGTTCTTCAGTTTGTACCTGTCCGGTGGCCGCAAGCATGCCAATGGCTATGGGCAGATCGTAAGCGGAGCCTGCCTTTTTTATGTCTGCCGGAGCCATGTTCACCACGACCTTGGTGCGCGGCCTGTCATATCCGGTGTTCTTAATAGCCGACAGAATTCGCTCTATGCTTTCCTTTACGGCGTTGTCGGGCAGCCCGACAATAAAATATCCTGTTGTTCCCTGTGCAAGGTCTACCTCTATGGTAATGGTAAGCGCTTCCACTCCATACACCGCACTGCCAAATACCTTTACGAGCATACTGGTAAATTACCTGTGTTTACTTTTTAAAATGTAAATAAAGGTAAGGGAAAAGCGGTTGATAAGTCGGAGCACGCCCGGACAATATGTATATAAAGGCATTCCGGATTTTTGCAGCTAAGTACAAAAAATATTGATAATCAGCCGGCGAATACCGAAACATTATCCTCCTTTGTGGTTTAGACCTTAACCGCTATTTTTACGAACTGTAACAGCCTATTGCCGTTGCAGTTGTTTTTTGCCATTCCCGTGTTGATACCTGTATAGCAGCCGTTGACAAGGAAAGAAGAAGGGCAATTGACTGCAGCATTACTTTAATATTCAACATACAGGATGCAAAAAGCAAACCGAATAAGTCACGATCTTAATTTAGACATACTTCGCTGGATCGCGGCACTTACCGTTGTTTTTCATCACCTTACCAACAGTTACAACAAAACCCTTTTCGACAAACGTTTTTTTCTTGGGGATTATCTCACCCTCGATATGCCGGGACATCTCAGCGTTCTGGTGTTCTTTGTGTTGTCGGGTTATGTCATCAGCAGGAACACGCGTCAGCTGACTAATAAACAAGAAATAGCGCAATACGCCCGGAAAAGGCTGGTGCGCATTTTCCCTATCTATATTGTTGCGGTATTGCTGGTGGTGGCCATTAAGCCCGGCACCTATAGTTTGCCGGTCATACTTTCAAATCTGTTTTGCGTCAGTGTTCCGCTCGATAATGTGTTAAATGATAATCAGCCGTTGTGGTCGCTTAACTATGAACTGTTGTATTATTTGGTATTCATAATCATCAGTTATTTCCAGATCAGTTTACGGAAGTTGCTGTATGGTTTGCTGGTCATAACGGCGTTATTGTTCGTGACGTCAAAAAAGATTTTTTTTCATCCGCTTATTATCAGTTATATCATCGGGTTTGCTTATTGGATAGCGGGTGCCATGATAGCCAAATCAAAAAATCTGGTATCCACGGGGTTGCGCTTTTCCCGCAAAGCATCGTTGATCGCACTCTTCCTGTGTCTCGAGTATTTTTACCCCATCGCCTTCGAAATTTTTGCCAAGGCTGTGCACCTTACACCGCAGCTATTGACTAATTATTCATGGTTTCAGCAGTCTATTAAGTTTGCAGACATAGCCTACCTGCCCTATTGTATGCTGGTGATTTATGTGTTGACCAATGCAGGAACCCGATTTTTAAAAATGCTATTTGGTTTTACCTACGGCATTATTTTGCTGTTGCTGCTGAAACTTGTTTGGATTTACGGCACGGCCTACTTCGTGCAACGCGGGCTCGTGGCACCTTGTTTCATATTTGTGTTGAGTCTGGTGCTATGGCTATCTAACTTTAGTATCGGTCAGCGTATTGCGGGACTAATTAAGTCCACAGGCAGAATAAGCGAAGTTTCTTATGCGTTATATATCGTTCACTATCCCGTTATTGTGCTATTCGGCAGAATTGAGACCCCAGGTGTAGGGTACTGGATTCTGAAGTTGATTGTTTTTTTTGCATTGCTGTTTGGACTCAGTTATTTTTTGGAGTTGAAGTACCAGCCATTTGTAAAAAAGAAGCTGCTTGGTTGACACATCTGTTCGTTCCACCAAAAATTTTCCTACCTTACCCAAGATGTAACCTGTTTTATTCGTCTATCTGAATAACACTTTATTTTTTAATCTGCAAACGTATGTATATGCGCAAACTTTTTTTACCCATATTTTTCTTCGCGTGCTCTTTTCAGATTGCCAGAGCGCAAACACCATTCATAAACCGGGACTCCCTGAATATCAACAATATCAATGCTTCGATCTTGCTGCATGGCGATATGTGGTGGGACCCGACCGAACAAGTGGCTAAGTGTGAATTCCCATCGGGCTCGGGAAAAAACATTGCCTTCACCAGTGCGCTGTGGATGGGTGGGTATGACGAGGGTGGAGCACTGCATGTGGCGTCTCAGACCTACCGCCAAACAGGAAACGATTATTGGCCTGGTCCGCTTTATCCCACAGATACGCTCACGTATGCAACCAGCAATGAATGGGCGAAGTTCTGGAAAGTGCTTCGTTCAGATATCAACACCTTTCTGGCCATAGGTACACATACCACATCCAATACTCCAGCCAGTATTCTCAACTGGCCGGGCAAGGGCAATACCTATGCTACAGGAGCCGGCGGCGTTTCTCTATCCATCCCCACAAGCATGGCACCGTTTGTAGACCTGAACGGCAACGGCACTTATGAGCCGCTGCTGGGAGAATATCCCAGCTTCAATGGCGATGAAGCCATTTGGTGGGTTTTTAGCGACAACGGACCCACGCACAGCACCTCAAATGCTGTTCCGCTCGGCGTGGAGGTTCATGTACTCAACTATGGTTATCACAGAAATACGGCAATTGACAATGTGGTCTATTATGACTATGAGGTGGTAAACCGGTCGACGCATAAATACGACAACTTCAGGTTTGCGCAATGGGCCGACATGGATCTCGGGTACTATATGGACGATTTTATTGGTTTCGACTCCACACACCGTATGGGTATAATTTACAACGGCACCAATGCCGACGGTACAGGACTTACCACCGACCCAAACCACTACGGCACTCATATTCCTGTAGCTGCCGTTTCTATGGTGCGTATGCCCGGTGACGCCGGCACCAACTATGTGCCAGTAGGCAGTTTTGATTATTACAATAATGACAATTCCATTATCGGCAATCCACAGGTTGATACCGAATACAACAATTATATGCGCGCGAAACTGAAAAACGGTACGCATTTTACCAACGATTTTCAGGGGCCCGGTGTAGCCTCAAAAGGTTATGGACTAGGGCCTAACTCCAATTATGTGTTTACCGGAAATCCCGGAAACAGCACCGAATGGTCTGAATGTGTGTGCAACAATAACCCTGGCGATCGCCGCTTCATCATTTCCTCCAGCGATATGACACTTGACGTGGGTGCCACGCTCAGGATCACCATGGCGCTCATCACCACCTGGCCGGATTCGCTCAACGCTTGCCCCGGCATCACTTTCGATAGCATAAAGACTTATGCCGATACTGCATGGAGTGTTTTTCACAATGCAATACCCGCAAGTGTTCAGAATTCTTCGCTGCGATCCGGTGGATATAATGTTTATCCTAATCCTGCGTCAGATTGGATCGAGGTCAATGGCCCAGCTGCATTTACTTCGGAAGTTGTTGTTACGGTTTGCAACACCCTTGGGCAGAAATGGTCTTTGCCATGCACCTCCAACGGCATGGGCGTTCGTATACAAACCGGCATCCTGCCTCCCGGTTGTTATCACATCTTGTCGGCTACTGGTAATGTTCCTTTGTCCTTCATAAAAAACTAACACACAGTGGGCATTAGATATGCGGTTGCAGTTGGATTTTATATGGTGGTTTGTGGCCTTTCGGCAGTCGCGCAAACCATTGCTACGGTGGCCGGAACAGGTGTTTTTGGTAGTGGTCCTTCGGGCGCTCCTGCCACTGCCACACCCATCCAGCAGCCCACTGCGGTCGCTACAGATGCCCAAGGTAATTTCTATTTTACCAGTCGTTCACTCATCCGTAAAGTAGATACTGCGGGCGTTGTCACCACCGTCGCTGGTGGCGGTACCGGAACTGCAGATGGCATCGCTGCTACAGCATGTGCCATCAGCAATGCACAGAGTTTGTTTATAGATGCCAATGGCGTAATGTTTATTGCCGACAAGGGTTACAAGGTGGTCCGGAAGGTAGATACCACAGGGCTTATTTACAAAGTTGCGGGCGGGGGAACCCATACCACCGACGGTATCCAGGCCGATTCATTTCAGTTCTCAGGATTATATGGCGTGGTGGCAGACTCCCGTGGCAACGTATATATGTCTGATCCGGGCCTTCAGAAAATTTTCCGTGTGGATGTTTCCGGTATCATACATACGTTCGCAGGCTATGGTGTTGCAGGTTGGACCGGCGATGGTGTGGCCACGGGTGCAGCCCTGAACTGGCCCGCCGGAATGGCTGTAGACCAGTGGGACAATGTCTACTTCGCAGATCAGTACAACCAGCGTATCCGTAAAATAGATACCAGTGGGATTATTGCCACGGTGGTTGGCAGCGGTTATACCGGTTTTACAGGAGACGATGGCGATGCACTATCTGCTTCACTCGACACACCGGTTTGCGTTGCAATAAGCCCAACAGGTGAGATATATTTCGGAGATTCCGAAGGAGACAGGGTCAGGTACGTCGACGCAGCAGGTTTGGTGCACACGATCGCGGGCAATGGTACGCCCGGTTATGGCGGCGATAATGGCCCCGCTACGGCCGCCCGGCTGGGTGGTGTGTCGGGTATTGCGTTGGCTGCTTCCGGGGGTATTCTCCTTGCCGATACCCGTAACAACCGGGTTCGCGAAATAACACAATGGCCGTTGGGTATAACTAACACCGCAATCCGTTCCGTATCCATGGTTTGCTACCCAAATCCCGTAGCGGGATCACTTACCGTTTGGCTTAACGGGACTGCACCCGGAGCTTATGGTTGCATAGTAGTATCCGTCGAAGGCACCACGCTGCTAAAAACAGAAATAGTTGCCGGCACTCCGGAAAAAATTGACATAACTGGTTATCCGTCGGGGTATTACCTGCTGATCGTATATGATAAAGGGCGCGTTCTGGGCACCACGCAGGTGGTAAAAGAGTAGAGGCCAGCGCCGGGGCTATCAGATTTTCATAATCCGGTAACTATGGGTGCATTCCAAATTCGCGACCGATTGATTAGTTTTACAGCCTCATGCACATCGGACTATATTTTGGCAGTTTTAACCCTATACATAACGGGCATCTCATTATTGCCAATCACGTGATCCAGTACACAGAGGTGGACAAGATCTGGTTCGTGGTCAGTCCGCACAATCCGCTCAAAGAGTCGCATTCACTGCTCAACGAGTATCACCGGCTGCATTTGGTGAACCTGGCCATCGAGGACAATCCTAAATTTCGCGGTAGCAATATAGAATTTCAGTTGCCCAAACCGTCTTTTACCATAGACACGCTTACCTATCTCGCAGAAAAATTTCCGCTCGAGAAATTTTCAGTGATCATGGGGGCAGACAGTTTTCAGAATATTCACCGCTGGAAAAACTACGAGTTGCTCCTGGCCAAGTATCCAGTGATCGTGTATCAACGGCCGGGCCATCTGGTGAAGGAGACCTATGGTGCAGACCTCACCCTGCTCGATGCACCGTTGCTGGATATTTCGTCAACCTACATACGCAAGCAGGTGCGGGAGAAAAAGTCCATTAAATACCTGGTTCCTTCCGTTGTGGAGGAATACATACTGGCCAACAAATACTACAACAAGTAGCCGGTTCTAAAAATTGAATTTTACCCCGGTATAATTTTGCGGCGTGATTGCCTTCAGTTCTTTTTTAATCGCCGCCGTTACCTTCAGGGAGTCAATGAATTTGTGAATATCATCCTTAGTTACACTGGCTTTGCCTCTGGTCAGGTCTTTCAGGGCCTCGTAGGGTTTGGGGAAGTTCTCCCTGCGCAATACCGTTTGTATGGCCTCGGCCACGACCATCCAGTTGGCTTCCAGATCGGCTTCCATGCGGTTTGCATTGAGCAGAAGTTTGCCCAGTCCTTTTTCTAACGATCGCAAAGCCAGGTAACTGTGCGCCATGGGTACGCCAATATTGCGCAACACCGTACTGTCTGTAAGGTCGCGCTGAAGGCGGCTAATGGGAAGCTTAGCCGACAAATGTTCGTAAATGGCGTTGGCCATACCAAGATTGCCTTCCGCGTTTTCAAAGTCTATGGGGTTCACCTTGTGTGGCATAGCCGAACTGCCTATTTCGCCTTCTTTGGTGCGTTGTTTAAAATACTCCATGGATATGTACTGCCATACATCGCGGCAAAAGTCTATCAGAATGGTATTGATACGCTTCAGCGTGTCGAACTGGGCGGCGAGATTGTCATAGTGTTCAATTTGAGTCGTGAATGTCATGCGCTCCAGACCCAGTTTATGTTGTACGAAGTCGTTCCCGAATTTTTGCCAGTCCGTTTTGGGGAATGCCACATAATGGGCGTTGAAATTTCCGGTAGCACCGCCAAATTTTGCGGCAAACGGTATGCCCCCAAACAACCTTACCTGGCCCTCTAAACGTTCCACAAAGACCATCCATTCCTTACCCAGCGTGGTTGGCGACGCAGGTTGTCCGTGGGTGCGCGCCAGCATGGGGATGCCATTCCATGACACGGCCAGTTTGCGCAGGTGCAGCACCAGGTTCGATATGGCCGGCAGGTAGTGCTCTTCCAGCCATTCTTTCCAGAGCAGGGGGATTGCCGTGTTGTTAATATCCTGCGAGGTTAGCCCAAAGTGGATCCACTCCACACTATCCTCGGCCCCGAGGGCCTTTATTTTATCTTTCAGGAAGTACTCCACCGCCTTTACGTCGTGGTTGGTGGTGCGTTCTGTATTTTTTATGATTTGGGCATCCGCCTCTGTAAACTGCTGCCAGATAGCCCTGATCTTTGCGGGCTTAACTTTTGCAGGCAGCGTAATGATCTTTTTTTCTGCAAGGAACAGGAAATATTCTACCTCAATGCGTACGCGGTAGCGTATGAGTCCGAATTCGGAAAAGAAGGGGGCCAGAGATTCCAGTTGACTGCGGTAACGGCCGTCTATGGGCCCGATGGCTGTAAGTACGTTGAGTTCCATGCGGCAAAGGTAAAATAAATGCGGCTGGATAAGGATTATTCTGCTGGTAGGTTTACGGTAAATGTGGTACCGCTGCCAGGGGTGCTTTGCACCATTATTTTGCCCCCAAGCGTCTCTACTTGAGTACGGGTCATATAAAGACCTAGTCCCTTCCCTTCTACTTCGGTGTTGAACCGCTTGTAAAGGCCGAATATCTGCTTACCGAATTTTTTCAGATCTATGCCGTGGCCATTGTCGGTAACGGAAATAATGATCTGGTCGCGTTGCCGCCGCACTATAAGGTCTATTTCCGGGTGCTTTGTAGCCGATTTGTACTTGATCGCATTACTGATCAGGTTGTACAAAATACTTTCCAGATAACCCTTTATGGTAAAAATGGTGTCGGCATCGTTTGCTATCTGTACGTGTATGGTAGTTCCTGAGTCGGTGATCTGGTTGTGCAGCGTGGCTGTAAGATTTTCGATGATCCGCTGCAGGTACACCAGTTCTTTTTTCTCGTTCAGGGCCGAACGTGTCTCCAGTATCGTGTTAAGGTCCTTTATCACATAATCCATCCTGTTTACCGCCGTATTAATATGGTCCAGACAGGTTTCCTTATCCTCAAGAGTCATTTCCGGCATTTTAAAAATGCTTACCATGCCCATGATGTTGGCCACAGGCGAGCGCAGGTTGTGCGACACGATGTAGTTGAACTGCATCAGTTCATTGTACCGGTTGCTCAGGTCGCGGGAGGTTTTTTCCAGTTCTTCTTCACGGTTCTTTAGTTCCGTAATATTTTTCATCGAGCCGTAGAGTTCCACCAGAACGCCTTCGCTGTTCAGAATGGGTTTTACGAAATCGTAAAGCCATACGAATTCTCCGGTGGCGATGTTGTTGATCCTGTATATACAGGATAGCGGAGTAGTGGATGTATATAACCTCGAAGTGTAGTCGCGTACGTGCTGCACATCGTCTGGATGCAGCCTGCTGAACCAGAGACCGGGGTGGCTGAGTATCTGCTCGCCGGTAAAACCGGAAAAGTCGTAGGCCTTGTCGGATATATACACCATACGGTAGTTACCGCGTTGGGCCGTATCGTGCTCAATGACATAAAACAACTCGTCCGACGAATCAATGATTTTGCGGTTCAGCTCTGCAAGTTTAGAAAACTCCAGCGCATGTTTTTTCCTTTCGGTAATATCCTGTAGCACAGATTGGGTGCCCACTACTACGCCGTCTTCTAAAACAGGGGTTACGTGAACCTCAAGAAATATATGGGTGCCGTTTTTTTGTATGCCGCCGTATTCCATACTTTCAGAAGAAAGCTCGCCCGCTATTCGTTTGCTGTGCCGCTCCAGTAACTGCTCATGGAACTCTGGATCAAAAAGTTCCTTGACGTTCATGTCTTTCAGTTCGGACATTTCATAGCCGAATATTTCACAACACCGGCTATTCGCGAAGTTGATATTGCCCTCCGTATCATCCACAAGAAAGCCATCGTTCATGTTCTGCAACAACATCTTGTAGTGCTTTTTGCTATTCAGGAGCGCTCGTTCAGCTTCTTTACGTTCTGTAATATCAATAAGCGTACCTTCGATAAATGCAGGTTCGCCATTCGGATTCATGATCATGGATGCGTTTTCCAGCACACACACCCGTTTGCCGTTTCGCAATTCCAGAAAGCTTTCGTGGCTGGATACAACACCTAGATTTGTCCTGACCTCTTCTACAAAATCCCTGTCAGACAAATTGGTATAAAGTTCGGAAGCTGACTTACCCAAGACTTCGTTGGCAGATTCAAAGCCTATCATTCTGGCAAATGCGTCATTGCATTCCGTTACTACATTATCCAGACTGGCACGGTACACTCCGGCAAGGTTCCGTTCGAACAGTGTCCGGAATCTCTTTTCGCTTTCGGCGGTTTTTTCTTCAGCCAGTTTATTATCGGTGATATTGGTAGAAACAATAAGGAGCGAGTCGGGTGTATCTTTTTTGGTGATCGGCGATATGCGGACCGAATACCATACCAGATGAAAATCGTTTGCAAAGCCGGGCATTTCAAAATCCTGAGGTATGCCGCGTATGGCCATGCCCAAATGGCTGGAAAACTGTTCCCTGAACTCAGGAGCGACATAGTCCAGCAACGAAGCACCCACCGATTGGTCGTACCGGAATCCGGACCTCGTGTGGTTTACATAGGTTATCCTGAATTGGGTGTCAACAGTAATAAGCAGGTCTGGAGAATGTTCATTAATAAATTTTAGCCGCTGCCTTGCCCGGTCCAGTTTTTCTTCGGCATTTTTCTTGTCGGTAATATTACTGCGAACAGACAAAAAACCGGTTATTCCTCCATCATTATCACGTACGGGCGAGATGGTCGTAGCAAACCAGGTTGTCTCGCCGTCTTTCGACTTGTTTTTGATTTCTCCCTTCCACACGTTTCCCGAAGAGATCGTACGCCACATATCTTCAAAGAAACCGCGCGGATGAAAACCCGAATTCAATATCCGATGGGTCTTTCCTATTATTTCATGAAGTTCAAAACCGGCGTGCTCGCAAAAAAGTTTGTTCGCATATTTTATGATTCCATGGCGGTCGGTAACAGATACGATGAGGCCATTGTCTGCGGCATCGAAATAAGCGGTTTTAAGTTCGTCCTTTATTTCTGCCGCTTCGGTTTCCCACAACTTTATCAAACCTTCCACTTGTAGCACCTGCCCCTGATTGTCCAACACTGCCGCCGATTCTTCTATTACCCATACCAGTTCGCCGGTAGGCAAGCCGATCCGGAATTTATGGTGCCAGCTGCGTCCCGCTGCCAGTTCGGTTTTCCGTTTCTTCCTGAACTCGTCATAGTCCAAAGGCTCAAAAAGTGCATTCAACTTAATGGGGTCCGCGCACAAAAAATCTTCAGGCCCATATCCTGTCAGCGCCCTGCAACCCGAGGATATAAACGTGATACCATTGTAGGTAAGATCCTTGCTACAATAAAAAAACCCTGACAAAATAGAGTGCCTTTTCAGATTTGTGATTTCCCGAGCTGGGTAGACGTCGGCCATGCTTCTTTAAGTGCTTCTAAATCAATTTATTGGCGAAGACTATCTTCATAATAGCCGTATCGGTTTGTAATTCTTTTGCAAAAGGGTACGTAATAGAACAAAAATAATTAATTTCCGAAACAAAAAGTCATTGAGCTGAAATATTTTTAGAAAACCAGTGTTCATAAGTTGACTGCAAAAATCATAATGTTAAATAGTAAAATAATAAATATTTTATCTTTCCCAAGATTTTTGGTCAGTTGCCCGTCTTT
>CAIYJV010000302.1 GCA_903926605.1 uncultured Bacteroidota bacterium | reverse complement strand
CGCTGGATGATCTCGAAAAACAGGGTTGGACGGTCTTCAACCGGCTTTGTGAAAAGCTGAAGCAAATAACCTTCTTCGTCACGATCTACGAGAATACCCAATTCCTGAAGCGGGGCCATATCTTCGTCTATCTTCCCCACCCTGTCGGCCAGGCTGTTGTAGTATGCAGCAGGTGGCAATGGAAGAAACTCTACGCCACGAGCTTTCAAAGCCCGCACTGTTTTCACAATATCATCGGTGGCTACAGCAATGTGCTGCACGCCTTCGCCTTCGTAAAACTCGAGGTATTCTTCGATCTGCGATTTTTTCTTTCCAACCGCAGGTTCATTGATCGGGAATTTCACGTATCCGTTGCCGTTGCTCATCACCTTACTCATAAGAGCGGAGTATTCGGTGTTGATCTGCTTGTCATCGAAAGACAGGATGTTCACAAAACCCATCACATCCTCGTACCATTTCATGGTAGGATTCATGCGGTTCCAACCTACGTTGCCCACGCAATGATCTACAAATAGCAATCCGCAATCGGTAGGATTATACTCGCTCTTCCAGGGGCGGTAGCCGGGCAGAAAAGCACCATTGTAATTTTTGCGTTCTACGAAAATATGGATCGTTTCACCGTAGGTGTAAATGCCGCTCAGCTTTACCTCGCCATGTTCGTCAGTCATGGTCACGGGTTCCATATACGATTTTGCGCCACGGGTAGTGGTTTCTTCATAGGCCTTGTAAGCATCGTCTACCCACAGCGCCAGTATTTTCACCCCATCGCCGTGTTTTTTGATATGCTCTGAAATGGGGCTATCCGAGTGCATGGGAGATGTAAGGATAAGGGTGATCTTCCCCTGACGGATGACATAGGACGCGCGGTCACGAACCCCTGTTTCCGGTCCGGCATAGGCCAGTGACTGAAAACCGAATGCTGTTTTGTAAAAATGCGCGGCCTGCTTGGCGTTGCCTACATATAATTCGAGATAATCTGTACCGTTTATCGGCAAAAAATCTTTAGCCTGCTTCATCTTCTGGCTTACTGTCATTGCTTCCATAATAAGTGCTGCTTTATTCTTTATAATTAGTTTGCAAAATTACTAATACTCAATCAAATCAATCAATCCAGCTAAACGCATAAGATTCATCTTCTATACCTGCACCTGCGGCAGTAAGCGACAAGGGCCTGAAGGTGTCAACCATCACTGCCAGCTCGCCGGTTTCTTTGGCACCAATACTGCGTTCCACTGCACCGGGGTGAGGACCATGCGGGATTCCAGCCGGATGCAACGTGATCATTCCACGCTCCACATGTTTGCGGCTCATAAAATCGCCATCCACATAGTACAGAACCTCATCACTGTCTATATTGCTGTGGTTATAGGGTGCAGGAATAGCATCGGGATGATAGTCATACAGACGGGGTACGAATGAACAAATAACAAAAGTGCTTGTCTCAAACTGCTGGTGCACGGGCGGTGGCTGGTGTACCCTGCCGGTGATGGGTTCAAAATCGTGTATGGATATTGCATAGGGATAGTCGCAACCGTCCCAGCCCACCACATCGAATGGATGGTAAGCATACCAGAAGTCGTACATCAGTCCCTGCTTTTTCACTTTTATCAGGAATTCTCCTTTTTCGTTAATCGTTTCCAGATCACGCGGCACGCGTATGTCGCGTTCGCAGAAGGGCGCATGCTCCAGCAATTGTCCATAACGGCTCATGTACCGTTTGGGGAATGAAACGGGTGCGAAAGACTCTACGATGAACAACCGGTTGCCTTTCTGTTCAAACTCTACCTGATAGATGGTGCCTCTGGGTATGACCACATAGTCTCCATACCCGAATTTTATTTGTCCGTATTGCGTTTTTAATACGCCATTGCCTTCGTGAACAAAGATCACCTCGTCGGCATCGGCGTTTTTGTAGAAAACGTTTTTGTCAAAACCGGTCTCAGGTGCCGCCAGCGACAAATAACAGTCGTTGTTAAACAGTACTATTTTACGACTGTCCAGGAAGTTCTGTCCGGGCTTTACCTGAAAACCGTTCAGACACCTCGGTTTAAGGATATTTGACGTGATTTTCTTGGGCGAAACATCAATTGGCTCATCGGTACGGATGATCTGTGTGGGCGGATTGATGTGGTACAGCAACGAATAGTTGGAGGCAAAACCTTCTGTACTGAACAATTGCTCGGCATACAGACCACCTTCCGGTTTCTTGAACTGTACGTGCCTTTTGTGGGGAATATTTCCCAGCGAATGGTAATACGGCATTGATGTATAATTTTTACAAAACTACGTTATTGGGCAGACATTAGGAACCCATCGAGATGATTTTAATCACCACACAACCGAGAGAAGGATCACGATATTAAAAAAAGGCTGTCTGTAAACAAAAATCCATCCGGGCATTGGTGTATAAAAGACAGAAAGCAGAGACTTGGACTATTCAAAAAAAATGTACCTTTTGGTCTGCAAATTCAGAACTCAAATTTTATTTTCCATGAACCACATCGCTTCCCGTCTAAAAATGGCTTTCGACCGTTACTACCCTGCACCGGAAGAAGCCTGGGAAGAATTTGCCCGCTATTGCGAGATCGTAGAATTTAAAAAAAATGAGATCATTAAATCGCCGGGCAAAATTGAACGGTACGGGTATTTTATCCTATCCGGGATAGGCGGGGTCTTTCTTGAAAAAGAAGAAAAACTAGTGTGCCTTGACATCATGTTCGAAGATTTCTTTTTTGGTGATTATATGTCGCTTATAAGCCGGCAGGTATCGCCACTTATGACCATGGCGCTGGAAAAATCTGAAATGCTGCGAATTTCCGCTGAAAATATGGACCTTCTGAAAAATACACCAATGGGACAAACCATTTTTCTCTTCTCTGCGGAAACATCATTTGTAGAAAAACAACAACAACAAATTGACCTATTGGTAAAAACTGCCGAACAGCGTTACAGGGAAATGCTGGACGCTCAACCTGTTACCATCAACAGGATACCACAAAAATATATTGCCTCCTATCTGGGCATCACCACCCAAAGCCTTAGCCGGATCAGGAAAGGCATCAGCCGGAAGCGTAATTTACCATAGGGTAAAATTTGGGAGGTAAATCAGTGCGATTTTTGCTATCAAATACTGGCAATGAAAAAAACCTTCGCAACGATCACCTTTTTGGTATTACTGGCAGCCACTTGCCTTGCACAGGCGTCTGACACTTTATGGGTGAAGGGGCTGACTGCCGGCATTGCAGTGGGGCCCTCTCAAATATGGGCAAAAACAGGCAGTGATCCGGCTGGTCGTCAAAATTCTTTTTCGCTGCCCAATTTAAAAATCGGGTACCGGATCAGTAAAACAGTAGAAGTTGCGCTATTGGTGCCGGGCACTATGTACTACTATACCACAAACGGTAAAAAAACTGACCGGTCTTTCGAGGGATTTATTCCGAGTGTTGCTTTCTGGCCCTGCCAGAGGTTATGGATCCTGGCTGGTGCCGGAATGACGTTTGACGCCGCTGCATTTTATGAAGTAAAAAACGGCAACACCACAGAAATGTTCTTTACCGGAGGCAGTGTGTCCGTGGCATCGGGGTACACTGTATACAACCGCAAACATGTATCAATAGATATACAAGCCCGTTTGCTTTCCGGCAATGCCCGATTGGTGAGAGAAACGAGAACAGCTACCACACTCAGTCTTCTTGCTGGCATAAACTGGCACCGCTGACCGAGAATACCATAACAACACTGGCGGCTTTTTTGTAAATTTGTGCTTTAAAAAGGAGCGCAGGTCGTGTTACGTCAAATATTACAACAAAAAGGAATAAATTACCGCAAACACACGCTTTATAGTGACCGGATTGTAGTGGAATACAGAACCATTGCCAAAACGCACCGGTACGAGATAAGCCTTGAAGATCTGGGCTACCATAAAGAGTACATTAGCGTAAATCCCTGGGGGCATAAAATTTTTCTGGGTATATGCGTATTGCTACCCATAACCTATGTTATTTCAGGTATCCAGGATCATAACCTGCATTGGCTGCCCACCGTGCTGTTTACCCTGATGTGCGGGGCGCTGGCCACATTTTTCAATTTCAAGAAACAGATTGACGACCTCTACCTGACAGGGGGCAAACAACATCTTGTTTTTTATAGAAATATCCCGGACGAAGAACAGGTGGAAGCCTTTGCCAATGAAGTGATAAAAGCATCGAGAAGCTGTATACGCAACAAGTACGCAAGATATGACGCTTTTACGCCTGAGAGCGACTTCAGCCAACGTATCAATTACCTCCGCAACAACGATATTATTTCTGACAAAGAATATTATAAGTTACTCAGCGATTTTAAAACATCAAGGTTGCTGCAGGTAAGTTATAATTGATGGCACAAGCTTCATTAGCTAATTGTCGGCTTGTTCCTTGTGCCCATCTAATATGGGGAAACGGTCGGTGTAGCCTATTATTT
>CAIYJV010000301.1 GCA_903926605.1 uncultured Bacteroidota bacterium | reverse complement strand
GATGAGGTATATCGGTGGCGGCAACAAGAAGATGTATCGTCTTGTGGATTTCAAACGTAATAAGAAAGACATTCCCGCCACGGTGAAGTCAATCGAATACGATCCCAACCGTACCGCATTTATCGCGTTGCTCAATTATGTAGATGGCGAAAAGCGCTACATCATTGCTCCTCAGGGACTGGAAGTAGGTGCTAAAGTAATAAGCGGCGATAATGTAGCTCCAGAAATAGGCAATGCTACGCTTCTTAAGAATATGCCTCTTGGTACTGTAGTTCACAACATTGAATTGCAGCCCGGCAAAGGCGGATCGCTGGCACGTTCGGCAGGTACTTATGCTCAGCTGAATGCCAAGGAAGAAAAATATTGCGTACTGAAAATGCCCAGCGGCGAATTGCGTAAAGTACTGAGCCTTTGTATGGCTACAGTCGGTATCGTTTCAAACAGCGACCACGCACTGCAGTCTATGGGTAAAGCAGGCCGCAACAGGTGGAAAGGTATTCGGCCTCGCAACAGGGGTGTTGCAATGAACCCGGTAGATCACCCAATGGGTGGTGGTGAAGGTAAATCTTCAGGTGGTCATCCACGTAGCCGTACCGGTAAGTATGCCAAGGGCGAGAAGACCAGGAAACAAAAGGGTTCTGATAAGCTCATCCTGGTTCGGAAAGGCGGTAAGAAACTCTAATTGATAAAGAAAACTAAAGGGTTGGATCACAACCTGAATAAATAAAACAAAATAAGTCAACATAATGGCTCGTTCGATAAAAAAAGGACCTTATATAGATGCTAAACTGGATCGTAAGGTGATGGCCATCGCAGACGGCAAGGCCAAGAAGGGTGTAATCAAGACCTGGAGCCGTAGGAGTACGATCTCTCCGGAGTTTGTAGGCCAGACGTTCGCGGTGCACAACGGCAACAAGTTTATTCCGGTATACGTAACGGAATACATGGTTGGCCACAAGCTGGGTGAATTTGCCCCGACCCGTAACTTTAAGGGTCACAGCGGTACCAAGCAATAAGGTGAGTAAATGCCCGTAAGGGAAGAGAAGTAAAAAACTAAAAACAGAAAGGGTGTTCGTAAGACGCTCGTGAAAAACAATAAGAAATGGAAGCTGTAGCTCGTTTACGCAATTAGCCCACATCGCCTCGCAAAATGCGTTTGCTGGCAGATATGATCCGCAATATGGATGTGGAAATTGCATTGAATACGTTGAAGTTCAGTACCAAGGATCCTTCGGTTGCTATGGAAAAACTCCTGGTGAGCGCTATTGCGAACTGGAAAGTGAAAAACGAAGGTGCCGACGTAACTGACTCAAATCTGTATGTAAAAACCATTTTTGTAGACGGTGGCCGCGTTCTGAAGCGCATGCGTCCAGCTCCGCAGGGCCGTGCCTACCGGGTACGCAAGCGTAGCAACCACGTTACAATTATCGTAGACAGCAGGAGTGAAGCTACCGTAAGCACTACAACAGAAGCATAAAACAATATTTTTCGGGCCTGTAGGTAACGAAGGGTCTAAACCAGAAATTGTAAATAAGAGAAAATGGGTCAAAAATGTAATCCAATAGGTAACAGGTTGGGAATCATCCGGGGATGGGACTCAATGTGGTATGGCGAAAAAAGGGACTTCGGAGCGAAGCTTGTAGAAGACCACAAAATTCGTAATTACCTGAATGCACGTATTAACAAAGGAGGCATCTCCAGGATTGTGATCGAGCGCACTCTGGGTAAACTGATCGTTACCATCCACACGTCAAAACCCGGTATCATTATCGGTAAAGGCGGTACCGAAGTT
>CAIYJV010000300.1 GCA_903926605.1 uncultured Bacteroidota bacterium | reverse complement strand
GTGCCTTTTTGTATAAACGTGGGTAACGTTAGCTTTTGTGGCTCATATCCGCCGATGTTAGACTCGTAATATTGTGTGACGGAAGGGTATAAAATAATGTTTAGATCCTTGGGTAATTCCAGAATGGTTGCAGCTTTTATCCTTGCCATTGCATCCGGCATTTCTTTGGCAACAAACTGGAACAGGCTATCAGCTGCGTTTGCAGGGAAATACAAATGGTATTTGGGTTGGTGATAGGCCCTCCATTGAAACCGTTGGTATTGAAACCGGTAAAATCGGGCTTCTTCATCCTGTGCTTTTGCGTTTATATGCAACAGGCTGAATATTATTATTAAAATGAGGATTGATTTGTTCAATGTTTGGCGGTCTGGGATCTACTGACAAAAATGTAAAAAATAACTGAGATTTTTGCTATTTTTATGCATAGTAAAATGAATCCGAAAATCTCATTTTTATATTACGGAACGTATTTGGTTTTGCTCGCCGTTCTTTTTTGCACACCAATGAGAATCATGGCGCAGAACAGCGTGTGGGGAAGTGTTGCCGACGTGAAAGGTAAAGCTGGCAAAAAGGTAGCTGGCACCAAACAAAAAATGAAAAATCTGAAAGAACAGGTGCAAAATTGGGGGCTTGATACCAACTACAAACACGCATTCCTGATTGGCGGTAAATTAAATAGCGATGGCTGGAGCGGATGCATGAATTGGGCTCACCGGAAAAACTACAATCTCAACAATTTCTGGCAAATTAGTTTTTCAGAAATAAAAGGCGAAAAACAGGTAAAGCAAATGAGTACGGGCAGTTACCCGCAATTTGGCAACCCTTCCGCTTATGTTTTCGGTAAGATCAATAACCTTTACACTTTGCAAATTGGCTGGGGGCAAGAAAAATTGCTATTACCGTCTGTGATGGAGGGAAATATCTCGCTAAGTTTTAGATGCAATTATGGGTTTAGCCTTGCCATGCTTAAACCTTACTACCTAAAGCTGGTATATACCGACTATGTAGGCACCACCCAGATAGACCATTTAGAGCAACAAAAATACTCGCAGGCTGATAGTGCTACCTTTTTAAAAACAAGTGCCATAATGGGTGCTTCTACATGGAGTAAAAGCCTAACTGAGATACATTATGTGGCTGGTGGATATTTTGAAATGAGTTTTGATATTACACCCGGGAAAGCAAAGACATTTATACAGGTTTTAAATCTTGGGGTTAATGCGGCAGTTTATGCAAAACCATTACCCATTATGGTTGACCAAACAACCACTTTTTGGCAGGCTAATATTTTTGCTGGGCTCATAATTGGAAAAAGGTGGAAATAAAATTGTACGCAACTTAGCCTAATCCAACTTTCAGTATTTAATAGAGGCATAGTTACAACCCCCAAAATAGAGACATGAATGAAAATAAAAAAGGCCCTTATTAATGTCAATCAGCATTAGTGCTATTAAGCATATCAATAAAATAAGATAAACTGTATTTATCCCTTGAATAGAAGACCTGTATAGAAAAATAATTTACCCCATAATCTCCTCCAAGTTTTATTAATAAGCCAGAATTTTCACAAAATAAATTTATTAGGGTAATGTAATTTAACGTTGACACGCTGCGATTTTCCATACATTTGTTGACGACAAAATTAAGGAAACCTTTAGAAAATACAGTATCGTCATTAGACTGCGCAATAAACGAATTGCCGCCAAAATGGTTGCTAAAAAAATCCATAGAGGTTTCTATGTGCTTATCGGTAAATTTTACAATTCCTGCAAATACACTTAAATTTTTACTAATCATTATTTCGTCTTGAATGCTCAAATCATTTTTTAGAGATTTCGGAAATAAACCTTTGTAAGTTCTTAAGGGACTTATTAGCTTACCTTTAAAGTCTGACTTGAAACCATAAATTTGTTCATCGATTGAACAAATTAGCCTTTCTATGTAGAAAATTGTTTTTCTCTATGATGGTCCCATCTTTAGGACAGGTAATTGGATACTTTAAGTTGGTTTTCAGCTTCCTGATAGGCAATAACATTTCCGATGTCGCCCAAGGAAGGTTCTGCTGCTGAAAATGTTGTTGCCTGACAGGAAGCAGCCCCCG
>CAIYJV010000299.1 GCA_903926605.1 uncultured Bacteroidota bacterium | reverse complement strand
TCACTTCACTTCTGAAGTAACGTGCACTGTCTATCATCAACAATGAACGGTACACATCCATTGCCCCGAACCCATAGCTGAAATCAGGCCCGGGGTTGCCCAGGTCCAGCGCGCCATTCATCACCAGCGCCTTCATCAGGTCGTTATTGGGCAGCGCGCCTCCATTCAGTTGTTTGTATCTTTCTGTGATCACCGCCAGACCGCCGGCCACATGTGGCGATGCCATGCTGGTACCCGCATCCCATGCATAACCATCCACATCAATCGTGGAATATGCCCCCAGTCCCGTGGCAACTACTTCGGGCTTGATACGTCCATCCTTTGTTGGCCCCCGCGACTCATCGCCTGCCTGGACCATATAATCGGTAAAACTGCCCACCACGAGATTGTTTTTTGCAGGTTGATAGCCACCGGCTATTGTCCCGAATCCCTGCAAAAAAGGTTTACAATTCATACCGCCGTCGTTGCCGGCTGCGAACACGTGTAGCACATAGGGGTCTTCGGTCGCCAATGTGTCTATAAACCTCGAATATCCGTCGTAGGTTCCCGAATAGTCGCAATCTCCCAATATCACTCCATAAGAATTATTGGTAATGGTCATCTGGTAGTTGTCGAACATCGCCTTTGTCTCGGGTAGTATGAGGTCGAAGTAATGATCTACCAAGGATACGTGTGGCGCCATCCCTTCGGCCAGCGGATCCACATTTGCGGCACCACCAACAATGCCGTTCACATGCTCGCCGTGGCGGGAAGCCATCACCGGGTTAAAGTCTGTGGTCCTGTCTTTCAGGTCAGCATGGAAAATGCCTGAGGCATTGTCTCCTACACCCACTGTTACGCCCTCACCAGAGAGTCCGTATCCGCCCAGTGCGACCGGCATTACTGCAATATTTCCTTTCACTGCCGGACGGGATTCCAGATCGCAGGGTACAGGTTCGTGGGCAGGCCCCGCGTTTTTTATTCCGTACCAGGATACAACCGACTTTACGCGGTTCGAGGGCATACCTACCTTGTAAATATTGTAACGTTCCAATGGCGATGAACTTATCACGACACCTTTCCGGTGCAGGAATTCAACAATGTCTGTTTTGGAAATCCCCGTCCAAAAAGTAAGGAGGACGTTTACAATTGTATTTGAACTCCTTATTTGCCGCGCCAGATACTCGTCGATTTTCCATTCCGGGCTTACGGGGGATATTCCCGAAATGTCATTGCTGGTTGCAAAAAGCGCTCCAGCCACCGATGATGACGGAATGATAACTATGTAGCCGTTGTCGGGTACGTAGTCCAGTATCCGAATTCCGGCTGCTTCCAGTGCCGTAGTGGTTTTTTTGTCTGGGGTGACACCAAATTGCATCAGCACCTGTACAGGTTCACCGGAGCCAGTCCTGGCAAAGCTGTCTACCCAACGGCGGGCATTAGCTTGAGTGGGGACAATGCCTTGTTTTACCCGCAAAAGTGGGGCCTGAGCAAGGGTGGGACTACTACCGATTACGACAGCGCAAACAAATACATTGAACAACCGGGTCAGACTTCGGATCATGCTAAAAATTTGTCTTTAAAATTACGACAAACAACAGGATTCGCAGCCGGATTTCCAGTGGCATGAACTGTAAAAGTGGAGGAGAGCGATACTTGTACTATGTTTGCACACACCTAGGTTATATGAAGAACGCCCTGATAAAAATGCATATTGCGGTCCTGTTATGGGGTTTTACAGGTGTGTTGGGTAAAGCCATATCACTGGATTCTCCGGTATTGGTCTGGTACCGAATGCTATTCACTGCAGTTTTTATGGCAGTGATTCTTTCTTACCGCAATCAATGGATACCTGTAAAAAAAACAGACATCCGGAAGTTCACTACTGTGGGTTGCCTGATTTGTCTGCACTGGGTGGCTTTTTACGCAGCTATTAAGTTCGCGAACATATCAGTGGCGTTGGTTTGCCTTTCTACAGCGGGTATATTTACTTCACTGGCGGATCCCTGGGTAAATGAGGGTAAACACGATATTAAAGAAATACTGCTGGGTGCGCTGGCTATAGTCGGTGTTTATTTGATCTACAGATACCAGGTTTCGTTTGGCGTGGGCATACTTTTTGGCGTTATCGCTGCCATCCTCAGTTCGGTATTCACGATTCTCAACAAAAAAATCGCAAATAATTATCCCACGCGCATTATGGTGTTTTACGAAATGACCACGGGTTTTGTATTTATCACATTCTTGCTGCCGTTGGTTTTTCACTATGCGCCCACTATGCGCTTTCTGCCAGCGTCACCTTCGCTGCTTTCTGATGCATGGGCCGGTAACGACTGGTTATGGATCGTGGTGCTAAGCCTTTGCTGTACCGTATGGGCACAAAGTCTGGCGTTAAGCGCACTGAAGCAGCTCACATCATTTACTGCTACACTTTCGGTGAATCTGGAACCGGTTTACGGGATCATTCTGGCTTTTGTGTTTTATAATGAAAACCGGGAGATCATCTTTATTAAAGGTACACACGACCTTAATTTGGGTTTCATTGGCGGGATGAGCCTAATTTTGCTTTCTGTGTTGCTGCAAATGCTGCGGTTGTTGAAGCCAGGGCTTGCCTCGCCAGGTTATATTAAGGAAAAGGGGGGGATTGACTGATGCGCCGGGGGCAGCAATAAATATGCTGTTTTTACCGTTTTGCCGGAAGTTTAACCATGGTTTGATATTTTTGCCTATTCAGTATTCAGATGAGTATTTTTACCCGGATCGTTTTTACAGTATTGCTTTGTTGCTGCGCAATCCCTGAAATTCAGGCGGGACCGGGGCATAATAGTACTTCAGAGCACTCTGGAGCGAGACTAAACACATTTGGCCTCCAGAAAGTAATGGTGGTGAATGCGGGAACAAATTTCTTGTACCTGTGCGAAAATACGGATACAGCAAAACTGGGGTACTGGCTTTCGGTCGGCGACACAGCAACCGGAGATACGGTGCGCTGGACAGCCGGCATTCAACCACAGCATGGCATTTTGGTAGCGGAAGATAGTATAATATCTAACGGAGATACCCTTCGCCCCTCAGCTTGCTATTATATTCCGGAAAGCGGATATAAAGGGGCCGATTCTTTTTCTGTGTTGGTGGAAAACGCCGGAATAACGGATACGCTAAAATTCCTTGTAAGTATAGATTCTTTTCCCAATGCTGGTACAATTTCCGCACTGCGCGATAGTCTGTGTGAGGGAGATACCTTGCATTTTGCTGCATCCGTGACGGGCGGCATTTGGACGGTTACTAATCTGGCCGTTGTGATGCAGCCGGGTCTGGCCACTGCGGTGTTGTCAGGTTGGGATACGGTCTTATACGTGGTCACAAACGGTTGCGGGGCAGATACCGCTCATTTTACACTAAAAGTGCTCCCCCTGGCTGTTCCGGGTGCTATCCTGGGCTACCCGGTTTGTGTGGGTTCCGAGACCCTGTTGTCTGCTTCCGCTCCCGGAGGTGTCTGGCATTTGGCAAATGACAATGCTATGATCACCGATTCTGGGAAGGTGACTGGTGAATTGCCTGGGCTGGATACCGTATTTTATAGTGTGACCAACGTATGTGGTACCCGCACTTCTTTTTATGTTTTGTCTGTGGATACGCCAACCTTTGTCCCTGCCATTTCCGGCGTGTTCAGGGTTTGTGCTGGTGGAACGGATACACTTACCAATAGCAAGCAAGGTGGAACCTGGACTGTAGTCAACGACAAGATCAACATGGTACAGTATGATACTACAGCCATACTTACTGGGGTTACGCCCGGGCTGGATACTGTGTTATATGTCATCGTGAATGGATGCGGCGTTTACAACGATATACGATCTATAAGGGTGGATTCTTTTCCGGTAGTTTATCCCATAATTGCGCCGGATGGTGTTTGTGTCAATTATACGGCTACGGCACGGGATACGGTACCGCTTACGATGGGTACGTTTTCGTGGTCTGCGTTGAACCCGCGGCTTGCCATCAATAATTCGGGTTTAATACACGGCATTACTGCCGGAACCGATACTATCGTTTTTACCTGCACCAACAGTTGTGGTGCGGCCTCGACACCCAAGGCCATGACGGTAAACCCGTTGCCTAATGCAGGTGCAATAACGGGTACGGATACACTCTGCGTAGGAGAATCTGTGACCTACACAGATACCACGGCCAACGGACCAGGTTACTGGGCCTCCGGAACAATGGCAAATGATTCAACTTACACCGTGTTCAATACCTCTACGTTTGGTCCTTTTACCATTACGTTCAACATGAAGAATGTATGTGGTTCTAAAACAACCTCAAAGACTGTTGAAGTAATAAGAGCGCCCAGTGGTTTGCTGGTTTCCGGACCCGATGCTGTATGCGTGGGTGGGGGAGCAACACTGACTAATTATGTAAAAGGTGGATATTGGCGTTCGCAGAATTCTTTCGTAGACATAGATAGGTATAGTGGCTACCTGGTTGCATTGGCGCCTGGAACCGACATAGTCATTTATAAAGTGTCAAATATATGCGGTAGCGATTCTGTGTTTTTTACCGAGACCGTAAATGCAAACCCGCCCGTACTTCCTATATCCCGAAACGAAAACCTATTACGGGTAGATTCGGGTTACTACGCTTATCAATGGACTATTGATGGAATTTCCGTCGAGCATGCGGTTTCAGATACAATCACGGCTAGTGTGCCGGGCGTTTATCAGGTTTGGGTGTTTAATAAGGCAGGATGCGCCACACAGGCAGCTTTTTTGGACGTATCCGATCTAACTCCCTGCCTTGTCAGCGATCTGAAAATATATCCCACACCGGCCGCAGAAATGCTATATGTGCGTTGGTGCGACTATGTAAATGTGCGTATTTACAC
>CAIYJV010000298.1 GCA_903926605.1 uncultured Bacteroidota bacterium | reverse complement strand
TCCGCCTAACTTCAGGCTGTCGTAGTCAAATTTTCGGTCCCACAACATTGCGGTTTTGTCCTCAAAAGGATCTTCCCGACTGAAATTCAGTCCTGCATGTACGCATACAAACGAATCTGTTGCGATATAATATTCCAGCTTCTTCAGGAAATCAATATAGACGCTTGGAATATCACGCACATCACTCATTCCAAAACTTTCTAAAAACGTATCCCCGCCATTTTTTTTCCACGACTCCTGTGCATGTTTTCCACTCAGAATGTTCAGAATCAGTTCTTCGTGATTACCTAACAGGGTACGGACATTATAACCCTGACTGCGCATATCCATTACGCTGTCCAACACACCCTTGCTGTCGGGGCCACGGTCTACCAGGTCACCCAGCAGGTATAGCGTATCGTGTTTGGTAATGTTCAGTTTATTCCAGACCAATGTTTCAAATGTGCGCTTGCAGCCATGAATGTCGCCGACTGCAAATTGTTTACCTGCGTTCATTTGATATACGTTTTATACCTTGGATGTTTCCCGCATACGGCCTTTGCGGTAATGATAGCCGAAAACGAAGATGAGTGCCAGCCAAAGCGGGCACAATTCCTTGACTGGCATGTCCTGAATGCGAAAAAGGTGTACCAGCAGGGAAAGCAGAATTCCAACTATCCCGACCAGGCAATACCTTGCCTTGGCTCTGCCCTTGAGAAAAGGGAACAAAATATTGGTTGGCAACGCCCACAAAAGGTTGAAATTGTATTTAAAAGCCGGCTCTCCGCCATCCAGTGACCAAAGTCGTATAATAAATAAGCCCAGCAGTGCTGTGAAAATAAGGCTGATAAAGGCAGAAATATTTCCAATCATCACAAAACGGGGAGTAACTGCTCCCAATATTGCCATTAATGCCAGTGCAAGAAAAATAAAAAGGGGCCAGTCAGCTTCGGCGGGCCAGTCTATTTTTTCTTCCAGTAAGACCACTGAAGGGGCGCAAACCTTGCGTCCGTTGATGGTAGCACCGGCCATTGTTTCTTTAAGTATTTCGGGTATGAAGCAAGCAGTGGTATCGTTGATCAGGAGATCGGCTGGGTGCGCATGAAACAGGCTGGACGTAAACCAAACCAGCGTCTTGCGTTCATAGCGGAAAAATGTGTGTACGTAAATATCCCGATATGTAATTTTTGAATCTGCAGGCAACACTTTTCCCGGAACAAAGCCGGGATTCAATGTTTTTAGGAACAGGTTGTAATTGCGGGTACTGCAATTGTCCGTCAGTGATGCATAGTCATAATACCTGTTTTCCCGTTTCATATTCCAGGCCAGAAAGTCAAGCATTTTTTTCTTCTGGGCATCGGTGAGCAATAGCTCCTGTTCCTCGAGTTTTCTTTTCTTGTCGGTATATTCTACTATCAGGCCTTCGTAGGTGGTCTTTTCCAGAAAAACCCTGATACGATCGTTCAACGCCTTGTAGGTCGCGCTACCTTCTGCAGGGTCGAAAAAGCCATAATTATAGATCACGTCCCGGTCACGTCCGGTTTTGGTACTGTCGGTGACACGGATGCAAGTGTGACCAAAAGATTCATAGGGGTCGAGGCCTGGTCCACCGGTGATCAGACTGATGCGCACGTGCAGCGGTTGTGCAGCCACGCTGTCAGGAGTCTGGGCATCACTGCGCACTGAATCCAGAACCAGCGACAGCAGAAATATAACCAGATAGCGTAACGTCATTGGTCAAAAATAGAAAATTAGTCCGCAAAAAGTTGCTTGGCGTTGAGAAAGTCTGCATGGAGTGTCCTTTACCTATAAAAGTACCTCAGCGCATTCCTTTTTCAATTTTTCTTTGTTTACAGACACTACGCCGACCTCTTCGCAAACCAGTCCACCGGCAAGGTTTCCCATTCCGGCCATGAGTTTTTCGTCTTGAGTCAGCGCGTAAACAATACCGGCCGTGGCAATTACAGTGTCGCCGGCTCCACTCACGTCAGATATGTTGCGCACGTGGGATGGGAGAATACCCGAATTGAACCCATTATTGAAATAGACGCCCTTTTCGGAAAGTGTAATAAAAGTGATTTCATGGCCCAGTTGCTCCCGCAACGCTTTGTGTACCATGTTCATGCTATCTGCATCCACTTTGTCTATAAAGAGATTCAGACCCTCCCGCACCTCTTTCAGGTTGGGCTTAAAAATGGTCACGCCTTTGTATGCCAGAAAATTACGTTTTTTAGGGTCCACCGCAGTCACAATACCTATTTCCTTGCAATGCTCCATAACGCGCTTTATCACATTTTCTTTCAAAACGCCCTTATTATAGTCCTCAAATATTACGAGGCCCGGCTTTACGCGTTGCAGATAACGGAGCACCTTGTCTATGAACGGGTGTTCCTCATCTGTAAACAAATCGTCGGTCACTTCGTCATCAATGCGAAGCATTTGCTGGCTGCGGCTCAGCACGCGTATCTTGGTTGTGGTGGGGCGAAGTGCGCTCTCCATGACCAGAGAAGTGTCTATTCCAGCCTCATGGGCCATTCTTTTCACCATTACACCTTCGCTGTCGTTGCCTATTATGGTTGCCAGGGCTACCTTGGCGCCCAGGGCACGGCAGTTCAGCGCCACATTGGCTGCGCCGCCCAGTCTGTTTTCGCGTTTGTGCAACGCCACCACGGGTACAGGGGCCTCGGGAGAGATACGTTCTACATTGCCCCACCAGTAGGTATCCAGCATCACATCGCCGATCACAACCACTTCAAGGTCGTTCATCCGGTCGAAAAGCTCCTGTAGTTCGGTACTATTCATGAGTCAGTTCACTTTTGTTTTTCGTGAAATAGAAAACGGGAATTCCCGTTAGCACGATCGCGAGGCCCAAACCGGAATACAATGGCTGACTGTAAATCAGGCCTAGGCAGATGGCGGCGGCCATCAAGATGTATAAAAATGGAATAACCGGGTATCCGAAAGCCTTGTAGGGGCGAGGAATATCCGGCCGGTCGCGGCGTAATTTGAAAATCCCCCATATTGTGAGGATGTAAAAAATGAGTACTGTAAAAACGATATACTGCAGCAAATTGCCATATTGCCCGCTTATGCAGAGTGCAGATGCCCAGGCGCACTGCATCCAGAGCGCGTTTGCGGGTACGCCACAGGTGTTGAGTATGCCCGCTTTTCGCACGAACAAACCGTCTAGCGCCATGGTATAATACACTCGCGCACCAGAAAGTATAAGACCGTTGTTGCAACCGAATGTGGACACCATGATGAGCACGGCAATGATGCGTGCGCCACTATCTCCAAATATTTTTAATGCAGCAGCTGTTGCGACCCGGTCGGAGGGCGCATGGGCGATTTCGGGTACCGTCATCACGCTCAGGTACATAAAGTTCATAGTGACATAAAGCACCGTAACAACCAGAGTACCAATAAACAAGCTTAATCCAATATTGCGCTCCGGCTTACGTATTTCTCCTGCAATAAAAGTAACACTGTTCCACGCATCGCTGCTGAAGAGGGCTCCTACCATGGCACCACAAAGTGCAAGCAAAAGGGCCATTCCCGAAAGACTTTCGTGTGTGATCACGTTTACGTCAGCACTAATTGAAGTGGCCTGCCATGGGTGGGCCCAGTTAAAGTTCCAAGTGGATGGATCCGACATTTTTGAAAATCCAAACACAATAAGTCCAGCTATTGCAACCAGTTTAGCAGACGTAAAAATGAACTGCACCCATTTGCCACTTTTCACACCCCTGGTATTGAGCCAGGTAAGAAATATGACTGTGACGATCCCCACGATCTGGGCTGCAGAAATATGGAATCCTTTTTCCGCACCAAACAAAATATTACCATCACCCAACTGGGGAATCAGGTATCCTGCAAATTTGCCAAATGCCACGCCAACCGCAGCTATTGTGCCCGTTTGTATGACCGCGAAAAAAGACCATCCGTAAAGGAATCCAAAAAATTTGCCAAATGCTTCCCTGAGATACACATATTGGCCACCTGCTTGAGGGAACATCCCACTCAGCTCGCCATAGCTCAACGCCGCAGTCAATGTAACAAATCCAGAAATGAGCCATACCAGAATGAGCCAGCCACCGCTGCCTACGTAACGTGATATCTCTGCACTCACAATAAAAATACCCGAACCTATCATAGACCCGATCACCATCAGGGCGCCGTCGAGTAGGGACAGTGAACGGTGAAAATGGCCCTGGTGGTCGCTGCCGGTTGATTGTTCTGTCATGATATCTGGAATAGCAAAAATTATAAACGCCCGGAATTACTTTTTGGTGGTAGCGTTCATGCCGTCTATGATGTCTTTTGTAATATCCAGTGCTTTATTGGTGTAAAGTATGGCTGATCCCGTGCCGGAGTAGGAGAGGATGAAATCGTAATGATGTGTTTTGTTGTATTCCTCAAGCAGTGCGTCCAGGCGGGTTTTCAGATCTTTATTAAACTCGTCCTGTTCTTTCATCAGCTGCTCGGTCATAGACTGCTTTCTGTTTTCCAGGCTTTGCTGCATCTGGCCAATGCGTTTCTGGGCGGTTTCGTATTCCGATTGGCTCAATTGGTTGGCTTGCGCTTTCTTTTGAACCGCCTCTATGTCGCTTTGCATTTGCTGAGCCGAACGCTGCAATTCTGCCTCCATCTGACTTTGGCGCATTTTAAACTGTTCGCGCTTAGACTTCAGCAGTTCATAATGCATTTCCAATGAGTCTATATTTACATACGCAAGGTGGCAGCCTCCGGAAGCTGCAGGGGCTACAGACACAGCGCCCGATCCGGCATTGTCTTTTTTATTTTGACTGCCGCGCATTGCAAATAGTACAACTACACCGGCGAGTGCCAGGCTGCTCAATACCAAAGGAATATTCTTCATGTACAGGAACGATTTAATTTTCCCAAAAGTAATGTCTTATCCATAATTTTTAGGAGACATCATTTCATAAAGTTGGGTTAATAAATAATTCCATTTAATACTGGAGCTGTATTCGGTTTGAAATTTATGGTGCTAAACTTTAGTACTTCAGGAATTTACCCATCATCATTCTGTTCACACGCAGCATGTAGAAACCTTCGGGTAGATGGGATAAGTCCTGATCCAAAGTGTATGAATTGATGCCGGATTTATGAAATATCAACTGGCCGGTCATGTTAAGGATTTCGATATCATTGATCGTTTCCGGAGACGATATGCTCAGTGTGGAACTTGTGGGGTTAGGTGACATTGAAAACACTTCCGGCATGTTATTACGCACTGATCCGGGGCATCCGTATTCTCCAACTTTTATACTGTCAATAATCCAGCCTGCCATTGCTGCGGATGAAGAGTCGCTCAGGAAGCGGAACCGTAGCCAAATATGGCCCCAATAGGAAAAGTCTGGATAGCATTGCGTAGATGTGGTACGCACACCCACGCAATTCGTAAATTGTAACTGTGTCATCAGTGTGCCGTTGCTGGTTCCTGTAAATGCCGCCTGACCTCCCAAAATGGTATCAGTGGATGTATACATGTTGTAAGTCATAAACGGGCATGTTCCTGCGTTCATCCAGGACGCACCGCTGTCCTGAGAATATTCTATCAATGCGCCGGCATGCAAACTATCCATCTGGTAACGATGCCACAAAGTGACGATCACATTGGGAAGATGAGGAATGTCTATGGCGAACCATGCATTGGCATTGGGCGGGTAATTGCCGGTGGTGTCGGTCATTATACCCCTTATGGTACCGGTTCCGCCGGTAAAACCCGGTTTTGTAGTTTGGCCTATTTGCCAAAGTCCTGCAGCCGTGGTTGTGTCCATCATAACTGCTGTATCTACCGGTCCGCCAAAGAAATTTCTGATCGTATGATGCATCGAATCACCTATAGCGAAGTTATAGACTGTGGAGTCTATAGTTGCTGCCGCCGGAACGATCTGCCCAAAACTAACAATAGGAAACAAAGTCAAGGCAAGTAAAATACGTTTCATAGGCAAGTGATTTGTAATTCAAATTTGCGTAGTTACAAATTGAGTACAGATTAAAATGTATGTGTTTCGCCCAGTGTGTTTGATAACAGACAAGCGCGCAGGTTTTACTGTATAACAAGTTGCCTTTCCCACCTCCGGGAATCACTTTCTGCTACGACCATGTATACTCCTGCACCCACTTTAAGTTCTAACGGAATATCCTGGTTGGTGTCTCCCCGGAAGGTGTTAATCAGCCTGCCAGCAAAGTCGTATACTGCGATCTTTAGTAATAAACTTCCGGGATAGTCTAACCGGATATTAAAATTCTGGTGCCCGGGATTTGGCGTCAGCAGTAAGGAACTATTTTGGGCAGTTAGCGCCGGCACAGACAGCCTATAGTCCACATAGCGTATCCGGTTGTTCTGTGCGTCTGCCATATAACAGTTTTGCGCCGAGTCCAGACTCAATCCTTCCGGTGCATTCAGTTGCGTCGTCGCGCTGTTTCCATCGCCGTTAAATCCTCCTGTTCCGGTACCTGCTGCTGTTTTTATGGTGCCTGCGGAAGTGATCACCCGAATGGTCTGGTTGTTGCGGTCTGCAACAAATATCTTGTTCAGCTTGCCTGCTGCCAATCCGGTAGGGTAATTGAGCGTAGCCGCAGTTGCCGGTCCCAGGTCGCCTGACGCGCCGGTGGTACCCGGTATTCCAGCAATGGTCGTAATGTTTCCGGTAGTACCATTTACTTTCCTCAGGCACGAATTACCTGCATCTGCGATCAGGATGTTGCCTGCACTGTCTATAGCAACTGCAGATGGATTGCGCAGCTGGGCTGAGCTTGCCGGCCCGCCATCGCCTCCGAAACCGGGAGAACCCGGTGTTCCGGCTATGAGTGTAATAACACCTGTAGTTCCGTTTACTTTCCGAAGGCAGTTGTTTCCGCCGTCGGCTATATAGATATTATAGAAAGAATCTACAGCCACAGCACATGCATTGCTGATCTGAGCGGCGGTTGCAGGACCGTCATCCCCATTGTACCCTGATCCGAGAGACTGGTTGCCTGCAACAGTGCTGATGATGCCGGTGGCTAACTCCACTTTGCGTATGCAGGCATTGCCAGAGTCGCAGAACACGATGTCGCCGTTTGGAGCCTGCGCAATATTTATGGGATATGCCAGATGTGCATCTGTTGCCTGGGCACCGTCGCCTGAAAAACCGGGAATCGTCCCGATGCCTGCAAAAGTGGTGATATTTCCCGTAGTACCGTTCACCTTTCTCAGGCAGGAGTTGCCGCGGTCGGATATGATAAAGCCTCCGCCCTGTGCGGCTACTACACCAGAGGGCATATTCAGCTTAGCCGAAGTAGCAGGGCCCCCGTCTCCTGCAAATCCGGCTAACCCTGTTCCGGCCGTTGTCACGACTACCTGAGCCTCTGTGCGGGTTGAGGAAAAATTTACAGCAAAGCACAAAATTCCAAACCATACAAGCTTCATAATGTGTTACGATTTTAGTTGACTACCTATTTAAGTAAAAGTAATAAAAAATGTTTAATTAAACGAGTAAAGAATAATAGTTAAAAACAAAGATACATAGGCTGCTGTAAATGATTATTTGGAGGTCATACGGTAACGAAATACATCTTCAGAAGTCCTTTGTTTTTGGCAGATAGCTCTCCCCGGTACACACATTCTATCTTGTGTCTAACCAACTGATAGGTAGATTCCGAAATGTTTATCTTACCCGCTATACTGTTCTGTTCCATACGTGCTGCCGTATTCACCGTATCACCCCATATATCGTAGGCGTATTTTTTCATGCCTACGATACCGGCTATCACACCACCACTATGCAGTCCGATTCGGATCTCAAATGTATTTTCACCCAACTGGTGCCTGCGTTCGTACATGAATCTTTTTATGTCTATTGCCGCCATCACCATATTTAACGCGTGGTCGTTGTTGCGCACCGGCAAGCCCGATACCGCCAGATAGGCATCGCCAATAGTTTTTATCTTTTCTATGCCATATCGCTCCATGATCTCGTCAAAACCGCGGAAGCAATAGTCCAGTTCTGCCACCAGCTCCTGGGGTGACATTTTTTCTGAAACCTTTGTAAATCCCACGAAATCTGTAAACAATATGGTCACTTCTTCGAAATACCGCGGTTCGGCTATGCCTCTTTTCTTCAGTTCATCGGCCACTTCTGAAGGCAGAATATTAAGCAGCAGATCTTCTGATACCTGCTTTTCCACTGCCAGCAATTTGTTTGATTTTTTCTGTGCCAGAAAATTGGAGTAAACCACATATATAAACAGCAGCAGTATTGCGAATCCCGCTATGATTATCCCGTTCCTTATTCTTTGCTGCGACCGGTTGAGGGCTTCTATTTTGGCCTTCAGTTCGCGTTCGCGCTGGGTCTCCAACCCGGCGATCTTCTGGGAGTTCTCTGAAGAATAAACGGAATCTTTAAGTTTTGCAAAAGTTTTGAATTGCTCCAACGATCCCTGCAGATTTCCGGTCAACTCATACAGATCAGACAAAGCGGGAAGAAAATCAATCAGGTTTGCCACATCACCAACCTCGCGGCTCAGGCGGATCCCGCGTTCCAGATAGGTAATGGCTTTCTGCAAATTGGCGTTTCTGTTGTGGGTGATCAGAGAATCTCTGTAGCCGTCGTAGGTGGGATTTGTTGCTATGAGGAAGATACACTTTCCTATATTGCAATCGTTGGTAGCAATACCATCCTTATCGTCCAGTAACTGGTACAGGTTCAGTGCCTTGTCGTAGTAGGACATGGCTTTGGGATATTGCAACTGGTCTTTATAGTTATCGCCTATATTGCCGAAAATCAATGCGATCTCCCTGTTGTTTCCCACTTCTTCGTTTAGCGCGATGGCTTTGGTATAATACTCAAAAGACTTTTCATAGTCTTGTTCCAGTGCGCTTACCGTACCAAGCCCATTGTAGGTATTGGCCAGCCCCGTTTTGTCGACAAATTGCTGGTAAATAGGTATGGCTTTGCCATAATATTCTTTTGCTTTTGGGTAGTTATTTTGGTTCAGGTACACTGTACCAATATTACTGAGCATGTATCCAAATTGCCTGTTCTGGATATTGTGGGTTTCAAATGTCTTCAATCCTTTAAAAAAAGCATCCAGAGCCGCTGGATAGTCAGCCATTCTTAGGTACCCTGTCCCTATGTGATTATACGAAAGCGCAGTCAGAAACGCGTTATTGATGTGTGTCGCGATCTCTAAACTCTGTTGCGCGAATTCGATACTTTTTTGTGGATTACTGGAATATAGTTCGTCCGCAAGGCGGTGCAGTGCTTTTATTTTATCTGTATCTGCTTTTATACCTGGTACTGTCCGGGTTAAAGAGTCAGTAAAAGAATTGCCCTTAAGCTTCGATTGTGCGTCTATATCGGATGCCGGGATCCCAATTGCCAGCAACGCAAGCAGCAAACGCAGCGAAAAGCGCACTATGCTGTCTTTGGCGTAAATACGACCGGCGGCAGGGGCGTTCAGTATCATTTGTGGTGTATGTGATTTATGGCCACATCGTGTGGCCTAAAAATACATAAAAAAATCAATTTAGGTTTTACTGGTTCAGGTAAACGTCACACTACATGGGGTTAT
>CAIYJV010000297.1 GCA_903926605.1 uncultured Bacteroidota bacterium | reverse complement strand
ATTTGTAGCGGCGGAGAAAATACACCTTCTTTTGGCATTGTTTTTTTTACAATATAAATACCGGTTTCAGGATTAAGAATTCACAAAAAAAGCGGAGTTAAGTTTCAATTTTTTACTTTATGAACATAAGAAGATTAATTTCCAGGGCGGCGTGTTTGCTGGTAGTGTTATCGGGTACTCATGCAAAAGGACAAGTTATTGCAACTGTTGCTGGTACCGGTACCGGTGGCTACGGAACAGACGGTGGGCTTGCCTTTCAGACGATGATCAACAATCCTTATGCAGTTGCTTCAGACGCTCAGGGAAATATATATTTTACAGACTTTGCGAACAACCGAATCCGTATGGTTAATCCCTGTGGGATCATATCAAACGTTGCGGGTAATGGCCTTGCTGGTAACTCAGGAAATGGTTTGCCAGCAACCAGCAGTACGGTAAGGCTTAATGGGCCAGCAGGAATCACAATAGACGGATCTGGCAATATATACTTCAGTGACTACAACGGTAAGCGCATTCGTATGATCAGCAGCTCAACCGGGTTTATTAGCTCATTTGCGGGAATCGGAACATTTGGTAATAATGGCGATAACGGTCCGGCAACTTTGGCTTCCTTTGATGCACCAACCGGCATTGTAGCAGATGCTGCAGGCAACATATATTTTGCAGATATCGCACACAACAGGATAAGGAAAATTTCAACGTCCGGCACCATTACTCATTTCGCGGGTGCACAGGATGGCACTGCCGGTTTGACTGGTGATGGTGGACAAGCGACTGCTGCATTTTTAAATCAACCTCAGGGTTTAACCGTTGACGCATCTGGTAATATTTATGTGGCGGACGCTGGTAACAATAAAGTGCGCAAGATCACCGTATCAACCGGTATTATCACTACAGTAGCCGGAAACGGATCGGTCGGTTATACCGGTGATGGTAGTGCAGCTACCAACGCTACTTTATCCGGCCCAACCGGCGTTTATGTCGATGCTTCAAACAATTTATTTATTGCCGATTTCGGGAATAATGTGATTCGGAAAGTGTCCGGAACGACTATTTCTACTTACGCCGGTACTGGTTCCTCCGGTTATTCCGGTGATCAGGGATCAGCAACTGCTGCCAAACTGAACGGACCTTTTGGTTTGGGCGGATCGACTACCGGCATCTTATATGTTACCGACTCTGCCAACGAACGCATACGCGAAGTATTTAACGATGTTGGACCCAAACTTTACAATGGCAATAGCGTTTCATTTTCACTATGCCAGAACGCAGCTGCTTTACCAATTAATTCTTATCTGACTGCCACAGATACCATTTCCGGTCAGGTTATTACGTGGACCACTGGTTCTGCCCCCCGTCACGGCACACTGGTAACCGGCGCATCGGCCACCGCTACCGGTTGCGGACAAATTATGCCTTCTGGTATTACTTATACTCCTGGCAATGGTTTTTTTGGCAATGATACTTTTGTGGTAAAAGTGACCGACGGTTTCAGGTATGACTCTGCCACTGTTATTGTTACTGTAAACCCACTACCGAATACAGGAACGATTTCAGGGTCTTATAGTCTGTGTCTGGCTTCTACAATTACTTTTACAGAAACAGTAAGCGGTGGTACCTGGAGCCTAAGCAATGGGAACGCTACGGCGAGTCCTATTGCCGCTACAAATAACGTGGCAGTAACCAGTGTAGCAAATGGTCTGGACACACTTAGTTATTCCCTGACTTCCAGTGAAGGCTGTGTAGCCAGCACCAGCAAAGTATTTGTAATAAACCCTTATGTTAGCCCCATCAGTGGTGCTCCATCCGGGCAATTGTGTACCGGCATACCCGTTGCACTCACAGACTCTGTTGCTACCGGCACCTGGTCATCGAGCGACACTTCAATTGCCAAAGTGCTGAACAATGGAGTCGTAACCCCAGTTAATGCTGGTGTAGTAACTATACAATATACTATTGTAGCCTGTGGGTCACTTGTTTCGACGTCAAAAACTTTAACCGTTAACACCACCCCAACTTCTGGCACCATTACAGGACCTGGTTCTGTATGTATCACGGCTGCGTCTTTATTTACGAGCAGCGCAACAGGTGGTAACTGGACCCTGTCTAACGGAAGTGCAACTGTTGATGGATCTGGCAATGTTACAGGACAATCTGCTGGTATTGACACGCTCTCTTATACCGTTAATACTGCTTATTGTACTTCGACCACTACTCAGACTTTTGTAGTGGCACCCTATGCCGGAAAAATCACTGCACCTTCCATTGCTTGCTGGCCCAACAGCTATACTTTTACTGAAAGCGTTCCAGGCGGACACTGGTTTTCAAGTGATACCAATATTGTGATGATAGATTCCTTAACAGGAAATGCTTCAACACAAACACCCGGTGTAGTAATAATCAGTTATGTACAAAATGGAGTATGTGCATCTTCTGTTTCGGCTACGAAGACTATTACAGTAAATATTTCTCCTGTGGCACCTGCCCCAATTGTAGGACCTGATACAGTTTGTCTCAATTCAACCATCTCGTTGTCCGACATTACCGGCACCGGAGTATGGACAAGGTTTCCTTCAAGCGGTGGCACTATAGCAAAAGTTGGTACCACTGACTCTGCAACTTTTCAGGGACTGACTGCTGGCACCACAACAATTGACTATACTGTTTCGGCTAGCGGATGTTCTGCTAACGTAACAAAACCTGTTTTCGTTAAGACAAAACCCACAGTGCCTGCAATTACCGGTTTGGTAAATACCTGCATCGGAACAGGGGTTGATTCGCTGGCCAATGCGCTGGCCGGAGGTTTCTGGACAAGCAATGACACCACTATTGCTAAAATAAGTGCCACTGGCATGATCTCAGGTATGGCCGCTGGATCTGTGATCATCAGTTATACCGATTCCAATAATTGCGGACCTACAACCGTCACCAAATCAGTTACAATTAACCCAATACCCGATGCTGGAATAGTAACAGGCAGCACAATGGTTTGCCAGGGTGCAACAGATACACTTACTCCTTCTGTACCGGGCGGCTACTGGGTAAGAACCAATACCAACGCATACGTAGCCGGTGGTGTTGTAACGGGTAATTCTGCCGGATTCGATACTATTTATTATCGCGTTCATACAGCGTATTGTGGCGACGACACAGTAACAATACCTATGACCGTGAGTCCGTTACCACAACACGGTGGCATACTGGGTAGCAACTATGTATGTACAGGTGCCTATGACACATTGAAAAACACAGCCTATAACGGTAATACCACGATCTGGAAGAGTCTGAACCCAGCTGGCGCTACAATCACGACGCTTAGCGACAGTAGTGCAGTAGTTAGGGGCATTACCAGTGGAACGGACACAATAAGATTTATTGTAAGCAATGTGTGCGGAATAGACAGTGTACAGAAGTATATTACTGTACGCCAATCACCCGATGCAGGCTCTATTACAGGTGGTAATTTAGTGTGCACTGGCGCTACTGATACACTAAAAGACTTGACCGCAAACCTGACAGGTGGCGTATGGCTTCGCAAAAACAGCTTCGCAAGTATTCTGGGTATTGACTCTGTAACAGGTGTTGTTACCGGTGTGAGCCAGGGAACAGATACGATAATGTTTAAGTTATCCACAATAAATTGCGGAATAGACACCGCGTTTTTTACAGTCTCCGTTAAGCCATCACCTAATGCGGGTACCATCACAGGGCTCAGCACAATTTGTGTGAATACTCCAACTACCTATACCGATGCCAGCAGCAGCGGTGGTACAGTGCGGTGGTACAGTAAATATCCCTTCGTTGCCAACATCGTGGCATCCAGTGGCGTGGCCACAGGTATTGCTGCGGGAAGCGATTCGGTGATCTTTGTTGTTACCTCTACGAATTGTGGTACAGACACGGCCTTCAAGGCCATTACTGTGATGCAGGCTCCATATTCAGGGCTTATTTCCGCTACAACACAGAATGTTTGCGTGGGTGACACCATCGTATTAACAGACCCTGTACAGAGCTACCAATGGTCCGCTTCTAACAACAAGGCAAAAGTGACAGATACATTTTCTGTCGCAACGGTTTCTAATGCACATATTCTTGGAATGTCTGCAGGCTTAGACACGATCAAATGTTCATCGACAAATGCATGCGGTACCGGTTTTGATACCATTGTTGTACGAGTGATGCCTCTGGCAGACGCAGGAATTATCAACGGTAGTTCAACCCTTTGTCAGTCCGACACCTTAACCTACCATGACACCACTTCGGGCGGCACATGGATCATGCTGAACAGCATAGCCACTATTACTACAACCGGTAGGGTAAAAGCGATTTCTTCGGGTACAGACAGCATACTCTATGTAGTGACTAACAACTGTAGTACCGATACAACCTGGAAGAAAATCACGATCGCACCATTACCGCATGCGGGCGCGATCACTGGCCCATCTCAGTTGTGTAAGGGTGCCTTGATCACATTGACCGACACCGCAAGCGGCGGCGTATGGAGTCATTTGAACACCCATACAGCCATCAACTCTCAGGGTTTAGTAATAGGCAACACAGTAGGTAAAGATACAATTCGGTACAGGGTTACGAACTCATGTGGATCGGATACGGCTAAGAAGATAATTACAGTAAATGCCATGCCCGTTGTTCCCTCCATTACAACACACACTTTCACAAACGTATGTTTGGGAACAATGTATCAGAACTTTGGTGCAGACACTCTGCCCGTAACCGGAGTGACATTTGCGTGGACTGCTGTTAATGCAGACATTTACGCTACAGGAAACAGCAAACAATATTGTCTTGTAAACTTCCCGGATTCTGGTACCAGCACCGTTCAGCTATTGGTAAATATTACAGCTACCGGCTGCAAAGACAGTACCAGCTTTACGGTAAATGTATCATCTTCTAATTCCACTCCTTCAACACAAATTATATATAATACCTCAGAGTTTTTCTTCCTCGACAATACCGCGACTACCTACCAATGGGGCTATGATGATGTATTTACGAAAGATTCTACCAAACTTTCAGGGGAGATAAACCAGAACTATTATAATCCCAGTCCAGACTATTCGCACAAAAACTATTGGGTGATCACCAAATATGGCAATTGTTACCAGAAGACTTACTACAATACACCATCGGAAACTGCAATCGTTGGTACTGCCAGCGCGGTAAATATGGAAGTGTATCCCAATCCTGCCAGCGAATTGCTTAACATACAGGCATCCGGGCTCAACTTCAGTGACGACAACAAATTGATAATTATGGACCTTGCCGGTCACATAATTCTTACTCAAACTATTATTGAAACCAAATCCACTGTGTCTATTGAAGCTATGCCCGCAGGTTTTTACCTTGTGGCACTGGAACGCAATGGAGTAAGGGTAACCACAAAACCGGTAGTCAAAAACTAATTCAACACAACGATCATGAGTAAAAAAGTTTTTTTGTTCCTTGGCATTCTTACGCTTGCGTTCCCGGCAGTACATGGTCAGATGCGTAATGCGTTTGCCATAAACACCGAGGGCTATGTAGATCTGGATTTGAGATTCGGGGGAATGTCGAATACCTTTAACCGAATAGACATGTCTGCTGCGTATTCAAACCCCGTGAACTACAAACCAGGAAGTCTCAGTTTTACCAATGCAAAAACTACCGGGTTTGAAGGGAAAGTAGGTTATTTCCTTAACGAAAAAAAGACGTGGGGAATCACTGTGGGTTTGATATATACCTACCAAACCGCAAGGGTTGGACTAGATACATTCCGTATGGAGTACAAAGCCACAGACTCCT
>CAIYJV010000296.1 GCA_903926605.1 uncultured Bacteroidota bacterium | reverse complement strand
GGCAACCAGCAAAATAAGGTTGGTGGGCAGGAGCCATAAAAGATTAAAATTGTCGGCACAGGTCTGATGATTGGTCGCAAACCACATTACCAGCACCAAACAACCCAACAGCCCTGTGACCAACAAGAGCACAGAAGACAGAATACGTCCTATAACACGTAAAGACGGCACCAAAAATCCTGCAATGGCGAGTGCCACCACAACCCACATTATCCACATTGGCCAGTCGGTACCGGCATCGGGCTGCGGACGTCCGTTAAGCACCACAAAGGGCTCACCACTCACTTTAGCACCGCTATTGGAAGCACCTAAAAGTCCCTTACTCAGGAAATCGGGCAGGAACATGATCTCGGCATTGGTCATTTTACGGTCTATTTTACTCCCCAGCAAAATGTTCACACCGAGACGCGTCCAGTGTTTATAGTAGAAATACTGGTTGATAATATCCCTGAACGAAAGCGATGCGCCCACAGGTAACGCACTGCCATAATGAAACCCGGCACCAAGGGTATTGGGTATGATGTCCCGTATGCGTGTAGCGCAATTGTCGAAAAAGAAATCGTATTTATAAAATCTGTTTTCGGGCAGGGAATTATTGATCAGGGCCGCAAATATCTGCTGTTTGCAGGCTGGCGACATGACAAGCTCCTGTTCCCAGACCGTACGTTGAGCCGCAAGGTATTCGGACATAAAATCGGGATAAGTCTCTATGCCTACATAATAAAGCAGTTTCCCCTTCATAAAGTTCAGTTCAAAGTCTTTGTCAAAGCCATTGAACATCCCATAATTAAAAACCACATCGCGGCGGTCTCCCACACTATTGCTATCTACAACCCTTACGGCAGTATGCCCAAAAGTCTCCCAGGCTTCATCCCCCACCCCACAGGTGAGCAGGCTGATACGCAGGTGAGAACCGGGAAGGGCAGAAGAGTCGGGCATTTGCGCCCGGCAAAAACTGACAACAGAAACAAGCAGGGCAACGATCGCAAACTTTTTGACCATATTACAAAGAAACGAAGAATGCCTGAATGAACAACCGTTGCGGGTAAAGCGAATGAGGTTTCCAAAGCCTGATCCTTCGTAATTCAAATCACCAGCCCCTCTGCCTAAGCGGCTTTTCAACAAACTAAAGCCGAAAATGACCGAATAGGGGAAGTGTAATGAAGACAGTTGGCAATTGAACTATCCTAAATTGGGCCATTCAAAAGGCATAAATCACCATCCTATTCCGCGCCACTAAACACATGCAACTCATTGTAAAGCGTATCACGCTCTACGGGTGTGCGCCCAGCGGCGTGTATGAGGTTGCACAGGTCGGAGGTGGACATGGAAGGATTCTGCTCTTCGGCACCGGCCATGGAGTAAATTTTGGTCGTGTCGTCTATGGTTCCATCCAGGTCGTTCACGCCAAAAGCCAGTGTAAGCTGGGCCGTTTGGCGACCCAGCATGGGCCAGTATGCCTTCAGATTCCTGAAATTATCCATAAATATCCGGGAGATGGCATATAGTTTCAGGTCTTCGATAATGCTCACTTCATTCACGTGCGACATATCGTTGTCGCCGTTGCGGAATTTAAGCGGTATGAAACAATTAAAACCACCAGTACGATCCTGCAATTCGCGCAAGCGGTTCATGTGATCTATGCGGTGAGCATAGTTTTCTACATGGCCGTAGAGCATGGTAGCATTGGTATGCATACCCAGCTTGTGTGCAGTCTCGTGAATATTGAGCCAACCGGCGGAATCTACCTTATCGGGGCAAATTTCATTGCGAACGGCTTCGTCAAATATCTCAGCGCCGCCACCGGGCAGCGATTGCAATCCGGCTTCCTGCATTTTCCGCAGGCCTTGTTCGGTGGTCAATCCTGCTTTGCGGAACATATAGTCCAGTTCCACTGCTGTAAAGCCCTTCAGGTGCAAGCCCGGTCTATGTGCATGGATTCGGCTGAGCAGTTCACAAAAGAACTCGAGATTCATTTTAGGATGCACACCGCCCACAATGTGAACTTCAGTTACGGGTTGTCCGTCATACTTTTTCACAATGTCCAGCATCTGCTCCAGCGACAGTTCCCAACCGTCGTCACGATGCTTGTACTGGCGGGAATACGAGCAGAAATTGCACGTAAACACGCACACATTCGTAGGCTCTATATGAAAATTACGATTGAAATAAACCTTTCCACCATGCAACCGTGCTGCCACGAAATCTGCCAGCATACCCAGGTATCCAAGGTCACCTTTTTCGAACAGTACAATACCCTCTTCGACTGAAATGCGCTTACCACCAATCACTTTTGCGGCAATAGCTTTCAGGTCGTCTGAGATGTTTGAAAAAGAGAATAAAAGATCTGGAGAAACGGTGTTTTCAGTGTGGTTTGAACGGGTAGTCATCATTGCAACAATATTTTGCGGGTGTTAATTCCGGCCGCAAAGTTACATCTTACAAAGTAAATACCCTTCGCCATCTCGCGCATATCCAGTGAAACAATGCCAGCAGCAGTCTTTAGGGTGCGTGATAATACTGTCCTGCCGGTGACATCGGTTACTTCAACACTACGCAAATCAGCCTGACGGTAGTCATACACCACGGTAAGCAAACCGGTAGACGGATTGGGACTTACGGAAAACGCAACATCGTCGGCTGAAATGACAGGCACAGCCGCTGTGAGCTCCGGATACCTGACCAATCCATAATTTTCCCCACCTATGCGGTCTACCATTGAAGCCATTGCGGCAGCCTGATCTGGCGTAAAAAGGTGCATACCGGCATCGTCCGTATAGTCCAGAAAGTCCAGACAGGCAATACCGTGTGGCTGCACATTCACGCCCGAACTATCTTTACAACCATCGTACTTTGTGCCGCCGCTTAGAGTGTAGCCCGGATTGCCGGAAGTACTGGTAGTTTGAGGTGGCGTATCCATGAATCCATCATCAGCGCCCCCACTCCAGGGACATAATCCACCATCATCACCCCATACGTGCCATATCTCGAAAAAGTGGCCTACTTCGTGGGTAAGCGTCCGTCCCTGGTCGAATATACCTGCCGGATAAAGATCAGTGACAGATGCACGTTTGCCTAATGCTTCATAATTGATGCAAATACCCTGATCATCGTTAGAAGGGCACGAAAATCCGGAGGAGGTATCGCAGCCACCGGCAGGTGTCCAACTCTTTGCAATGGTGGTTCCCAGCAAGTGCGTATTATCAGCAAAGTTGATACACCAGACGTTCATATACCTTGTATTATCCCAAGCGTCCAATCCACCGGTGGTATGGTGTTTTGCACTGGCGTAACGGTCCTGGAATCCGTAACTTACGGACGCGCCGGTATCGAATCCGGATACCGAAACCACCCGAAGTTCGTAACCCGGACTGGGGTTTCCGGACGGGTCTATCCTGGCCAGTCCGAAATGGATGCCCACAGACCCGAACAGCGGTTTCCACCCGGTTGGTATCAGTGTAGAATCTGCGTTTTGTGCGTTATAATCCCGGTTTAAAACGGCGATCTGCGAATCGCAGCGCTGCCTGATGCCGGCAATGCCGCCTATATCATTAAGTTGCTGAGAGTCTACCAGAATATGAAAAACAACTGGCACAGGGGCTGCGCTGGAACTGGTCCGGCTACCGGAGGGGTGACCTTGTCTGTATTGATCTGCAACTGTTTGCAGAGACGATTTTGACGACTGCAAATGCCCGGCAAATGTTGGATTGTGCTGGCATATCACGTCCATCTGCTGCTGAAATCCGCAGGTGCGCTGCGCATGGGTTTTCGCAGGAAAAAACATACAAATTCCGGCTGCCAGGTAAAGATATTTTTTCATATCCATAGGTTTGAATCAAAACTATGACAAAATTCAGAAACGCAGATATAAATTTGAAAATATGGGCAAAAGTTGCGCCTGAAAACTGCTTTATTTTCCCGGCTTGTACAGTACTACTTTCTGGGTGGCCACACTGTGCAGAAACTGAATTTTGAGGATATACACCCCACTCCTTAGCCAGGATATATCGAATACAAAATCAGGTGTGGCCGTGGGTAATACGGTTCCTGCCTTAATGCCGTTGACGTCACAAATTGTGATGTACTGCAACGGGTTGGTGTTGTTATCGTAATAAAACGTAAGAACGCCAGTTGTGGGATTGGGGAACACATTAAATATCTGCGGCGCGCCCACCGGCCATTCCAGTACCTCGGGATGTTGTGTTAGCGAATAACTCTCGCCGGTTGGATCGGCAAACATGGAACGCATCACAAGCGCCTGATCTGGCGTAAACAAGTGCATACCCGAATCATCGGTATAATCCATAAAATCGAGGCAGGCAATACCAATCGGCTGCACATCCACACCCGAACTGTCGCTACAACCATCGTGTATCGTGCCGCCAGGAATATTATATCTGGGATTTGTTGTGGTCTGACCACCCTGAGGCGGCAGATCGGGCAAAACCCGGCGCCCATCCGGGTTCCAGGGGCACAGCCCGTTATCGTCTCCCCAAACATGCCATATTTCGAAAAAGTGCCCCATTTCATGGGTTAATGTCCTGCCCAGATCATACCATGTAGAATCTTTTGAATTTCCGGGGAAACTCTGAGCGGTGTCTTGCCTGCGACCAAGCACATTGTACAGCATGCAGATACCCAGGGCCGAACTGTCGCCCCCCATAGAACGGGATTGCGTTACGCCAATTAAACCCGAAACCGACGGTCCGTCAAAATTTACGCACCAGACGTTAATATACTTGTTCACATCCCATGCGTCCGTCCCTCCGAGATTGGTGTATTTGGCAGAGTCGAATTCGCTCACCCCGGCCTTCGATATAAGGCGTATCGTATATCCGGGAGACGGGTAGCCATAGGGATTGGTGTGAGCCAGTGCAAAATGAACGCCGACATTACCATATAGTGGTTTCCACAGTTCCGGCACTAGTGAAGAATCGAAATTGCTTCGGTTGAAATCTTCATTCAGCACATCAATTTGCGATTTACAACGGGATTCTATACCCCACTTTCCACCCATTTTTTCATACTGACCCTGGTTCACGACTATATGAAATACCACAGGAATCGTGATATCACCCGCACTTGTTCCTGAATTCTTCTCGTGTGAAGCACTTAGCGCATTCCGGTTGATCTCCTCTTTCCGGCTTTCAAACCTTTGCCTGAACGTAGGATCCCGCAATTCGAGTATATTCATGGACGCATCAAGACCGCATCTCTGTTGCGCGTTACCAACTGTGATCACCCAAAAACAATAGGTTGCGACCCAAAATAAAATTTTCCTCATCGGCATTCAAATAGTCAGTTAGCCTTCCAAAGATACAAAAATAGCGCCCGCACTGTATATATAACGCGATACTGCCGTGTGCATCCTTTTAGTTTAACCACTCAAAAAAGGTACGAATGCGCACACTACGTATTTTTGCATCCTCCCGTTTCACGACCCATCAGACTTACGAGACCGATTTGGGTTGAAAAGCTGTATAAATTTTTAATGACATTCGAAAAATGAAATCATTCAATATACCAGAAAATTACCGCAGTCCGCTCGTTTCGGCGATCAAGCAAAAACGAAAGGATGCCGACAAATATAAAAAGGATTTTTCTCCCACACAGGTTGACGCAGGCACCCTGACCCTGCTTCTGGCACGCCATTTCGGATTTTGCTATGGTGTGGAAAATGCCATTGAGATCGCATTTGGTGCTGTTAGGGAAAACCCTGGTAAGCGTATCTTCCTGCTCAGTGAAATGATTCATAATCCCGGCGTGAACAAAGATCTTCAAGCCCTCGGCATCCGTTTTATCATGGACACCAAGGGACAAAACATCATTCCCTGGAGCGAAATCACGAGTGAGGACATTGTGATCATACCCGCCTTTGGCACCACACTGGAAACCGAAGCCCTGCTGACCGAAAAAGGGATATGCGCCACCCGGTACGAGACAACCTGCCCCTTTGTAGAACGGGTATGGAACAAAGCCGAGAAAATTGGCACGGACGGTTATACCATCGTCATTCACGGTAAACCAGGGCATGAAGAAACGAGGGCCACTTTTTCGCACAGCAAGGCGCACACACAGTCTGTAGTGGTAAAAGATATGGATCAGGCCATTTTGCTGGCATCCTACATCAGACACGAAAAATCTGCCAACACCTTTTATGAAGACTTCAAAGGGCAATATGCGCCCGGATTTGACCCACTACTGCACCTTCAGAAGATCGGCGTAGTGAATCAAACCACCATGTTGGCAAGCGAAACACAGGCTATTTCGGACTACCTCAAAAAAGAGATACTTGAATACTTTAAACCATCCGAAGCGGATCAGCAAAATTACTTTGCAGACACACGCGACACATTGTGCTATGCCACCAACGACAACCAAAGCGCAGTAGCCGGTATGCTGGATAGTGAAGCAGATCTGGCCCTGGTGATAGGCGGCTACAACAGCTCTAACACCTCGCACCTTGTGGAGTTGTGTGAGGCCCGCCTGCCCGCTTATTTCATCAAGGACGAATTGAGCCTGATGACAGATGGCTCCATTTTGCACTACGACCTGCACAGACACCAGGAGCACATATCGGACAGCGTACTTGCAGGTGATAAGCCGTTTCGAATAATGGTAACGTCCGGAGCAAGTTGTCCTGATGCGTTGGTAGAACGTGTGATAAAAAAGCTAGCAGCAATAACAGGAAATTCGGCCCAGCTGGAAAACGTGATTTCAGATTGGGTGTCGAAAGCCTGATCTGTCTAGTCACCGCTATTGATAGGGCGTACAGGGCTGCCGGTCCAGGAAGTGCCTGATTGCAGATTTTCGCCCTTCATGATCAGAGAAAGCGCATCTATATTTACGTCATTTCCGATTTCTGAATCGTACAGAATAATACTGCGCGCACCCACGCTGCACCTGGCACCGATTTTTATAGGCCCAACCTTCATGATCCTGTCTTCGAATAGATGCGTCTGCGGACCACAATCTTCATTCAGCGCCGTATCCGTACCTATTTCCACCATATCAAATTCAGTGATATCGGTGGTGTTCAGCCATACCCTTTTGCCGATCTTTACGCCGAACAAACGAAGCAACACCGGTAGCCATGGAGTGCCTTTTGTAAAATCCAGCATAAAGGGTACTGCCAGCGCCTCATAGGTGGATGTTACCGCTTCGCTGCGCCAAACTTTGTCCGTCCACATAGGTTTTTGTTCAGGCTTAAACACACCAACCGCAAGCCATTTTAGTGCCAACGTGGTAAGCAATGCCGGAACACCCATATAAAAAAGGTAGTACAACGGTAATTGCAGCGCCACGCTCCACCATTGGTATTCCGTAATCAGATCATGACCGTATGCAATAAAAAGGATGCTGCAAATAAGGATGGAGGTCTCCGGAATAAGAATACGAATAAACTCAACAATACTTCGGCCCAAAATTCGGTGCGGACCGGGCCTTGAGGTAAGCTCTGCGGCAAACGTGCGGCTTTCCTGCCGTCTTGGCAATGCAATTGCAGGCGATCCAAACCAGTCTTTAGCCTTGTTCTCACTCAATTGTGCGGCAGAAGGTGGCGTGGAAAGTACCCCGATCAGCATACGTCCCGGCAGCTGATAGCCCTGTGGTATCAGCGCGCTGTTGCCCACAAAACTATTGTTCCCGATCACCGTTTTCTCCAGTATCAGTTGCTGTCCGCGAACGTCAGCTTCGCCAAGCGTAACGGCATCGGCCACAAAGGCACCCTTCCCTATCTCTAAAAGCGGATGCGTTACACTGCTGGCCGTAGATATCTCGGTATTCTTGCCCACTTTGGCTCCCAGAGCCCGGAACAAAATAGATATATATACGGTTGCGTATAGTGGATGTAATACAATAAGCGACAAAGACATTAACTGGTCTGCAAACCACTTGCGCACATAAAACCAACTATATACAGGATATTTCCCGGGCTTGATATCATAGAGCAGCATTTTTGACAGCACGACAGTAACTATTGAAAATACAAGTATATAGCTGAGTGCAAGTGAAGGCGTAACTACCAAATAGCTGAAATCATATTCTGGTGTGGAGTTATCCAGATCGTTGATAATAATGATAGTGGGTAGTAACGGTATCAGAATGACAAACGGGAAAACCAACAGCGAAAAGAGATAAATCAACGAATAGGCGTTCCGCTTGCGGGTAGAAACGAAAAGCGGTTGCGGGAAATGTTCCTCCGCCATAGTTTCCTTTAGCCTGGCAGGGCTACCCTGCCATATTTCTCCGCGCTTTATGGTCTTTCCCTTTTGGAGATGGCTCAGATCCTGCAGTTCGCCCCAGGGCTCCACTACCGTATCTCCATCCAGCACAGCACTACTGCCAATATAGGAATGGTCGCCCAGATGGATACGGCGCAACTTCAGCAGTCCGTCTTCCACCCATGCGTTGTTCAGTACGGCCTGCGAACTGATACTCACGTCACTGCCAATGGTGACAAGATCTTCTGCACCAATGGTTATGGCACTTAGCTGCGCGTCTGCAGCCACTTTTACGCCCATCCGCCTCAGGTAAAAATTGTACAACGGCGTGCCATTCAGAAACTGAGCAGGCACAACCCGTTGCAATGTCTTGACAAACCACCACCTGAAGTAATAACTACCCCACAATGGATAATCGCCCTCTTTCATTTTCCCGATCACGATCCATTTTGTGGCCGATGTAATAACTGCCAGCATCGGCGGAATAAAGCAAAACATGCACAATGCCGTTGCTATTGCTATTGGAATATTCTTGTATTCTGAAACCGCATAATAATACCCCAGATACGGGAAAAATATCTGAACTGCGAAAATGCCATAAAAACAAAACAAAGACAATGTCTGAAAAAACCAACAGGTGTAAAACCTGCTTTTGGGTATGGCATTAAACTCCTTCTTTGGTGCCGGGGCACCCGCGGTATCTACGTCCCATGCCTTTATCAGCCCGGAAAGCGGGCGGTTGAGGTAAATGTCTTTCAACGATGCATGGGGCACGTTTGCCTCTTTCCGTAGTTTCGACACAAAGGCCGCAGCCAGCAAGGAATGTCCGCCGAGATCTGTAAAGAAATCATTTTCAGGGGTAATGACCCTGTTCGGGAAAAACTTCCGGAGTGTCATGATCACCCTGTCCTGCAATGGCGCATCCAGATCTACAATTTCGTCTGAAACCGGTATGGAATTTTCCATCAGAATGGCCGGTACCGGAAGCGACTTGCGGTCTATCTTTCCACTGGGCAGCCGCGGCATCTCAGACAACAAGACAATGGCGCTCGGTACCATGTAGGCCGGCAGCACCTTTGCCAGTTCCTCCCGTATGCGCTGCTGGTTCATTTTCACCGGGTCATCGCTCACTACATAACCGGCCAGGTGATCTACTCCGTTTATGTCTTTTTTAACAGCCACGGCCACAGCGGCTATGTCTGTGAGCTTAGACAACTGAATTTCTATCTCGCCCAGCTCAATACGGTATCCACGCAACTTGATCTGATCGTCGAGACGCCCCTGGAAATCTATCGTGCCGAAAGGCGTGATGATAGCCGCATCGCCCGTTTTGTAGATCACGCTACCGGGCAGCACCGCATCCATAGACGCGGGTTTGGGAATGAACTTATCTGCAGTCAACTCCGGACGGTTGATATAGCCATTGCACACTCCGGGACCGGTGATTATCAACTCTCCCCTCTCACCCACGGGTAACAGATTCAAATGCTCATCTACTACAGCCACATTATAGTTGGGCAAGGGTTGACCAATGGTAATTGGGTCTCCCGGATTCAATGTGGTGATCGTGGCCGTGACCGTAGTCTCGGTCGGTCCGTAACTATTAAAAAACTTTCTACCCGGCGATGCCCACCTGGCCACCACGAGCGAACTGCAAGCTTCACCACCGGCATTCACGATCCTCAGTGATGGAATGTCCTCGTTCATCACCCCCAGGAGGCTGGGTACCGTATGTAGCACAGTGATCTTATTATTGCGCAGCACTTCGTCCAGTTCGTCTATAGACTTAGATGTTGGGCCGTCGGCAACCCACATGGTCGCACCCACCAGATAACTGATCCAGGTCTCCTCGCACCACATATCAAATGACACCGAAATGCCCTGGTAAACCCTGTCTGATTCCTGAATTTCAAGAATAAACTGCTCCGCACGGGTAAAATGGCAGATCATGCGGTGCGTGATGGGTATGCCTTTTGGCTTACCGGTACTACCCGATGTGTACAATACATAGGCATTGTTATCGGGAGCAGGTCCGGCCAATGCTGTAAACGCAATTTGCCGGTCCGGTTGCGGCACCACTAAAATCTGTTTCCCGGAAAATCTTACTTGCTCCAGACTCAGATAGGCTTTGGCTCCCACCTCTTCCAGAACGGTCTCCACGCGCTCGGCAGGCATATCCTTGTCCAGCGGCACATAAGCAGCACCTGTCTTAACAATGCCCAATACGGCAATATGCAGTTCCAGACTTCTGGGATACCATAATCCTACGAAATCGCCCGGACCAATTCCCTGCTCATTCAAGTGCACCGCCATTGCATCGCTCCAGACATCCAGCTCATGATAAGTAAGCTTTTTGCCCAGAAACTCCAGTGCCACCTTTTCAGGCAACCGGATAGCTGTGTGACGAAACTGCGTGGCAAGAGTTTCCTCTTGTTCCAGTTCCGGCTTTTTCAAGCCAATAATAATACCGGGCGTTTGTGTCTTGTCAGTCAAAGAATTGTACTTTCTTTCCAGTTGCGAAAATAACTAGATTTCAGGGTAGTTGCGCGATTTTTAAACGCATACCCTCTCACAGTGTGCAATTGAAAACAAAATCTCAATTATCACCATATCAAATAGCGCATTTTTCGATTAGGTATATTTGCATAAATGCACTCCACCCTTGTATCTTATTGTTTTCCTGACCCTCCCCAAAAGGGTGATGGAATGCATCCTGCATTCGAACTAATCCCCGGGGCAATGGCTGCACGGATAAAAGTGTATCATTCTGAACAGGACAAGGTGCTCAGAAGTATGGGCAAATTATTGTTGCTCAAGGTGTTGACCATCTTTTTCCAACAGCCACGCAGCATATTGTCAGACATACGATACGACGTAAACAACAAGCCTTTTTTGCCAAATTCGGGCCTCGACTTCAGTATTGCACATTCGGGGCAACTGATCGTATGCGCTATAACCAGGGAGGGGAAAATAGGCGTAGATACCGAACAGATCACCAACCATGTCCCAGATGTGCTAGAAGATAATTTTTCAGAAGCTGAAATTTTTGAAATTGCCCAACACAAAAATCCTGCAGCCGGTTTTTATCAGGCATGGACCCGAAAAGAGGCCGTAATGAAAGCAACCGGCATGGGTGTTTTGCTTCCCATGAGCAGCATTAACCAGTTAACAGACAGTGTAAGGATTGACGACGACACATATTATTATAAAAATCTGAAAATATCAACGGATTATGCCAGCTCCGTTTCCACAAATTTTCAGTGTGGAGCAACGGAATTACTTCGGGTATACCCCGAAAGCTTGCTAAGCATTTGAACTCGATTTTATGTCCCGATTTTTTTGCCGACCTTTCCGTTTGGATCTATGAAAAAAGCGGCTAGGCACCGCTCAAGCTTACTTATTTTCAGACCTTTTCAATGACAGAAACAACTAACCCTGGCATTCACCGAAATAAGCGAATTACCATCTTGCAAACGGTGATTGTGCTTATGTGTTATGTGTTGTGCACATTACAGGCCACGGCCAGACACCATGACGATCTCCGGTTCCCACAAGCCACGGCGACCATACTTAAAACAAATCCTGCCGGGGCATACTGGCAAAACACGACCCCGGAGTCAAGGGCATTGCTCAGTAGCCTTGTGACTATTCTGGACAGTTGCGTCTATCAGGGACTTAATAAGCAGGACTACCATTATGACGAAATAATTCTGGGGCAACAACATCCTCCAATGGATAGTGCCCAGGCCCACAGAATGGAAGAAATATGCACAGACGCGCTACTTTCTTATTGTATGGATCTTTATAACGGCAACAAAGAATTACTTGAAATTACCAGCGATGAATTGTCTCCAAAATCCACTGTAAGAGACCTTGCGATGATTGTTACAGGGCTGGCGAAAATAAAAAACCTGGAAGATGAAGCACAATTTCTAAAGACACTGGAACCAAATGACGCTGACTATCTTGAATTGAAAACTGAATTGCGCAAAAAAATACAATTTCGCGACCTGACATCGATGGACAAGCTCAATGTATCGCTGAACACCAGTCGGTGGATATCGCATTTTCAAAACAATCAGAAAATAGTGGTTAACCTGCCCGAGGCAGAACTTCGGTATTTCAGAAACGACTCGTTGATCCTGAAAATGCCGGTGGTCGCCGGGAAACCTTCAACCCCCACTCCTATCCTGGGCACCTGGTGCAATCGTGTGATTCTCTATCCGTTCTGGAACGTACCCTGGCGGATCGGCGCACGAGATCTGCTGCCAAAGTGCAAAAAGGACCCTCTATCTCCCGACCTGGCAGAATTTCAGGTTGTAGACCGTAAAGGCAATATTTTTGAACTGAACGAGATAAACTTCCAGCTATACAACAGGCGGAATTTCCCTTATACTTTTCGCCAGACCACCGGATGTAGTAATGCGCTTGGAGTGCTAAAATTTGAACTCACCGATTCTCTCAGCGTGTATATGCACGACACGAATTTCAAAAACGCTTTTTTGTCTGCTCGCCGTTACTTCAGTCATGGCTGCATCAGACTTCAGAACCCGCTGGAATTGGGCAACTTTATTACCGGCAACCAAATAGACTCATCCTTTGTTACGGCGTGCATTCACGGGCAGGAACCCATACCAGTAAAAACCTCAGCACTTGTCCCTGTTTTCATAGTCTATTCTTTGGCTATACCGTCAGCCGACTCTGTCATCTACCTTCCAGACGTGTATCGTCGTTTTAGATAGCCGGAGCCACCCCGCCCGCGGCCACATCCAGCAACTTTACGCCAGTCTGTGTAAACTCAATTAGCCGCTTTTTGTACAGGGCGCCCAGAATCATTTTAAACGTCTTTTTACTGATGCCGAACTCCGCATATATGTCTTCCGGCAGCGACTTATCGTTAAATGGCAGGTAATTATTACTGTTCCTCAGTTTTTGCAGGAAGTCCTCTTCTTCGTCACTCACTTTGGCATATCCTCTTGATCCCAGCACAAGGTCAATTTTAAAGTCGGGACGTATATGCTTCACAAAACCCTTTATCCGGTCTCCGGGTTCCAACTCCCGGAAAACCTGATTACTGTGCAATAGCCCAAGGTGCTTGCTGTTTATGATGGCTTTGTAACCAATGTCAGTTTTTTTATAAATGATCAGGTCTACCTGTTCATTTTCTTTTACGGTAACATCCAAATTACTCAGGAACTTATCTATTTTTTCCGTGGCTGCAATTCGCCCTGTTTGTTCGTCAATCACGATTTTCACAAAGCGACGGTCTCCGGGTTTCATCCGGGTTTCCTGCTGGCTTATGGGCACGAATATGTCCTTCATGATCCCCCATTTCAGAAATGCCCCAAAGGATGTGGTTTCGTTCACTTCAAGACTTACAATGTCTCCTACCACGCCGAATGGCCTTGCCGTTGTGGCTATCAGTCTTTGTTCATTGTCATGGTAGACAAAAACTTCCAGTTCATCATCTACTTTCAATCCTTCCGGCACATATCTCTTGGGCAGTAAAATCTCATCGGGATCCCCGTCCAGGTAAAAGCCAAAATCTACTTCCTTCACTACACGCAATACATTGTACACTCCTACTTTTACCATATCATCCTCCTTTATTTTTACCCTTTTGAATGGTGTCGGCCAGAAATATTTCGCCCGGCACCATGTGCCATTGCAGCAACATAAAAAACAAATATACGAATACGCCGAAATGCACCTCCAATACAGGCTCTATCAGCAATTGAAAAAACAACAAAAACCAAACTACTGCAAAAAAAAAGCTTTCCCGGTTCCGGCGGATACGCGTGACTGGGAAAATGGCCCATATAAGAAATAGTAGCATACATGGTATGCCAGCACCGAGGCCCGCCACCAGAAACTGGTTATGGGGCAACAGCCTGTTCACATCCGTGGTTTCGGGATAATACTTTGCATATCGCTCCTGCATTCTATGCTCCATATTGCCTACACCCACCCCTGCCATCGGGTTTTCGCGTATCAATTCAACCGCAAGTTTGTAGGAGATGATCCGGTTCACGTCGCCGTATACCGACACCTTGTCATGATTTTTAAAGATCTGATAATTCATCAGGGTATACTCAAATCGCTTTTTTAATGTAGGTACAAAATTTACGGCAACCACCCCCAAAACAAAAACACCAAACAATACAGCCAGCCCGGCAACTTTTTTTTCCGTGATGGTATAATATATACACCACGCAACCACAAACACATAAAGTGTAATGAGCCCGCTTTTTGCAGCAAGTATATGCATATATGCCGCCAGTAGGCTCATTGTAATACCTACTACCCACTTTAGCCACTTGTAGCCGAGCTGGGGGAAGGCGTACCAGGACCACACTATGGTCAATGCCATTGCCAGACTGAACCGGATGTGATCGCCCCGCACGGGTGTGGGAAACAGATGCGAATACCTATATTGGGCCATATAGTATTCATAGTCATTTATCAGAAAGCTGATGCTGTAACAAGCGCCCGCCAGCAAAACAAGATTCATTACCAAAGTAATGATCTGGATATGCCGGGCATCGAATCTGGGTAAAAAGTAGAAAGCCAACGGCAGCAGGGCTACGGGCAGTTTCACTTGCAGCCTGGTACCCCAATAGCCCTTGTCATCGCTCCAGAAATAGCTAATGGCATACAAAAACAGCCAGAAAAGTGCCAACCACCACCAACGTTGCCTGAACCACAGTCGCGGATGTACATCTCTCAAGGCGTTGGCCCCGAAAACGATAATACTGATGGAGTTGAGCGCAGGTGCACACAAAAAGCCTATGAACATTCCCAAAATACACAACATGGCTATATTCACCTTGTCGGTCATTATTTGGATTAAGGAACTATTTTTGTGCATAACTGAAAGCCAAAGTTAAACTTCCAAAACCGAAAAATATTGCACACCGATATTAAAGACTTATTTCAATCGCTCAGGGATGGCTCGTTCCGGGCTGTTGCACGAGCCATCACCATGGTTGAAAACAACCTGCCCGGGTCCGATGAGTTGCTATTTGCGCTGCAAAACGATAGCCAGCCGGTGGTAGTAGGTATTACGGGACCTCCTGGTGCCGGCAAGAGCACACTGGTGAACGCGCTGATTCGCGAGTGGAAAAAAGAATTCAGAAAAATTGCGGTGATCGCGGTCGATCCATCATCTCCATTTAATTATGGCTCACTTCTGGGTGACAGGATAAGAATGGCCGAACACTATAACGATCCCAATATTTTCATTCGCTCACTCGCAACGCGCGGGTCTCTGGGTGGCCTAAACGCACGTATAATAGAAATAACAGACATTGTGAAAGCAGCCGGCTTTGACAGGATCATAATTGAAACAGTAGGCGTTGGGCAGAGCGAAGTGGAAATTGCCGGATTAGCAGATTGCACGGTAGTGGTACTAGTTCCTGAAGCGGGCGACGAAGTACAGACATTAAAATCGGGTATCATGGAGATAGCAGATATTTTCGTCGTCAACAAATCTGACCGCGAAGGTTCGGAACTATTTCTGCGTAATCTTCGCATGATGATCCATGACCGAAATGCCACGCATGAAATACCTGTGCTGAACACGGTAGCCAGCAACGACAGCGGTATTCCGGAACTGGCTGAAACAATAACAGCCGCCCTACACTCTTGCACGACGAACAAAGAAAAAAAATTGCAACTTGCGTTCGAAAAATGTTACCACCTTATTCTACAGGAACGGATGAGAGATGTAAATACAGTAAAACTGAAATCGGAAATCCAATACTCTTTGGAGCTCAAAAACTTTAATATTTATAGATTTTCAAAAGGCTACTGAATGCATTTGTTCCAATAAATCAATTTTTTTTATTTTTATATTTTACATTATTTGTTTATCCAAACACAGGCACCAAAACTTTTTTTGTGCTACAGGAATGGACAATGCAAATTCCGGACCAATTATGGGCGGGAGTAACTTTTAGAGCGCCGGCAGGAGATGCATTTTTTCAAATTTGCGAACCAGATTTTTAGTGCGCACCGGAAGAAAAACGCAATTCCGCGCCGTCTGTGATAAAATTTAAAATGAATCTGTTTTT
>CAIYJV010000295.1 GCA_903926605.1 uncultured Bacteroidota bacterium | reverse complement strand
GAATCACTCTCGCCCCTTGCTTTTTCAAATTTGTCGGCCGGTATCCCGATGATTCTGCAAAAGTCGTTTATGAGCATTTTGCCTTCAAACAAATAGTTGTTTTCGTCTATTTTCTTATAGTGCAGGTCGTCCTCGTCAAACTCGTCACTAATATCGCCTATTATCTCCTCCATAATGTCTTCGAGCGTGATAATTCCCGAGGTGCCGCCAAATTCGTCTACGACAATAGCAAGATGCATACGCTTGGACTGAAACTCCTTTAGAAGGTCGTCTATCAGCTTTCCTTCGTGCACGAAGTAAGCAGGACGAATGAGCGCGTGCCAATTGAAATCTATTTGGTCAAAATAAGGTAGGAAATCCTTGGTATGGATCACGCCGGTTATTTGGTCCAGGTTATCCCGGTATACCGGCAGTCGTGAATATCCTGCTTCAATGCAGTATTTCTTAACCTCTTCGAACGAGAGTTCGGAGTCCAGTGCACTTACGTCCATACGGGTGCGCATGACCTGCCGTGCGGGTATGTTGCCGAATTTGAGGATGCCTTTAAAGATATTTACCTCCTCTCTTGTAGCGGAGTGTCCCACCGTGAGTTCTATGGCATGTTCAAAGTCCTCATTACTCATGGTGTTGGCCTTTTTTGTGCTGATTTTCTGTTCTATGACCTTGGTCGAAGACACCAGTATGCGTGATACGGGCATGAAAACAATCCGTAGAAATCGCATTAACGGTGCTGCATATACCGAGACCCTTAGATTGTTTTGGTTTGCGTAAACCTTGGGTAATACCTCGGCGAACAGGACCAGAAGAAAAGTAACGCATACAGCGTTTACCAGGAAAGACAATTTTCCGCTCATTCCCGGAAACAAATTCGAGATCAGAAAATTGGTCGTTATAACAATTGCAATATTGATAAAATTGTTGGCCACCAATATGGTTGCCAGAAGTAACTTGGGCTGTTCCAGCAATGTGGCGGCGACAAAAGCCTTACCCCTTGTTTTGGTTTTGAGGTAGTTGATATCCTTTGTGGTCAATGAAAAAAATGCCGTTTCCGCACTGGCGATAATGGCAGACACTATGAGTAAGAAAAGAATTACCAGAATCAGAAAAATCGCGTTAGAAGCGGAAATTCTCTCATCTGTAAGCAATAGAAGTGGTGTGAAATTCGTATCTCCTTCGGAACTTTCCAATTGGGCATTAATTTGGTGAACAAAAAACTATATAGACAAAATAACAAAAAGAATGCGATAAAAGCATACTTTCTGTATATTTTGTTTTTGCGTTTTTTGGCCGTCGCACACGGGTTTGCACATAAAGATAGGGTATATCCGGTACAATGCAGTACTCAGATAGCTGTTATGGATTATGTGTAACCGGGTTCAATATGGAAATCCAAAAAACGTAACAAAAAATTAAAACGCCAGATCGTCCTTGCCTAGATTTATGGTTCCACCCAGATCACCGTTTACAGGAGCAAATGCAGCGATCGCAGGTTCGGGTATTGGGGTCTCTGTCTGCTCTTTGCGTTTGTCCAGCATTACCAGGTTGTCTCCGACAATTTCGGTAATAAATTTTTTGTTTTTGTCCTTGTCTTCCCAGTTCCTCGTTCGCAGGCGCCCTTCGATATAGACAAGGCTGCCCTTGTGAAGGTACTTCTGAGCCAGTTCGGCCAGACCGCGCCAAAGTACAACAGTGTGCCATTCGGTTTGCGAGATCAGATTGCCGTTTTTGTCTTTGTAGGTTTCGGTAGTCGCCAGCGGAAATTTAGCAACCCCAATATTGCCTTCAAGAGTCTGAATTTCGGGGTCTTTACCCACATTGCCAATCAACATTACTTTGTTTAATCCCCTCATTGTAAATTCGTTTGAAGACTAAAAATAAATAGTTTTAGTGGCCCGGCAAAATATGGCGTACTTTTTTTTAGTGAAACTTAAACATATATTTTTTAGTTAAAAAAGTAAGTGTGGATTTGGGAAATGCGTATTTGTTTAGCTCATGTATAGAAACCCGAAGAAAGCCTGCCGGTAGCATAGCCTTACTTTCCGGGTCGGATACGACATAAAATGTGGAAGTGATGAGTTGGTGTGTGAGCCTCTGCCGCAGTTTTCCTGCCATTTTCACCTCTAAATTGTTCAGGTTCAACGAGTCCTGTATCCTGGATAGAATTTCGATGTCATCCGTTGATCCTGTATTTGCTTCAAAAAAGTACGGTTCATATAGATTTGCCCAAATATCATTGTCTCCTCTTTTGTGTATGTATATATGATTATCGTTTTCTATAACAAAGTATAAAAAATGTCTTTCAGTCACATTTGTTTTTCGTATTTTAATTGGCAGTATTTGTATCAGGTCCTGTTTGCTAGCCACACAAAGTGTTTCCAATGGACATTTTGCGCAAATTGGTGCAGCAGGTTTGCATACAGTTGCACCCAGATCCATAATGGCCTGATTAAAGCGTGCCGGAGGATGCCCGGATATAAGTTTTGAAGCCAAAACAGCAATCTCGCTTTTGCCAATGGTCGTGTCTACCGGTGTCTTTATAGCAAAGCAGCGGGATAATACACGATATACATTTCCGTCTATTACCGGGTGAGGTAGGTCGTAAGCGAAGGATGCAATTGCAGCTGCGGTATAGGTGCCTATGCCGGGTAGTTGCACCAGTTCGTCATAGGTTTGCGGCATTTTCCCACCGTTTTGCAGAGCGATGTATCGGGCCGCTTTCAGCATGTTTTTGCAACGGTTGTAATATCCAAGGCCTTGCCAAAGCCTGAATACATCGTCATCGTCTGCGGCAGCCAGCGCCTGCACAGTTGGGTAAGTTCCGGTAAACTTCAGATAGTAAGGTAAGCCCTGTTCAGCCCGAGTCTGCTGCAAAATAACTTCCGACAACCAGATCTTGTAGGGGTCTTTTTCGTTCTTCCAAGGCAGTTCCCGTTCGTTTTCCGTATCGTGCCAGGTCAGCAGCAATGCCCCAAACTTTTTTTGTGCCGAAGTTGTACCCATGATGCCACAAAAGTAAATGGGCTTCGGCTAAACTAAACAGTTGACTTTTTTATTTCAGGAAAATTCTACTTCGGGATCAAGCTCTATAGTAAATGTGGTGCCACAATTAACTTCGCTCTCCACAGATATTGTACCACCTATTGCGCCAACCTGCGTTTTTACCATAAACAGACCCATTCCCTTTCCTTCCGTGTGGGTGTGAAACCGTTTGTACAACCCAAAAATCTGTTCTTGATAACGTGGGATATTGATACCCATTCCGTTGTCTTTAAACGTAATTACTACCCGTCCGTTTTTGAGGGTGCTCTTTATTTCTATAATCGGTGGCACCAAGGGCTGCCGGTATTTTATGCTGTTTACGATCAGATTCTGAAATATACTGTACACATAGCTTTTCACAGCCTTGATACCCACAACTTCCATGAATTCCGTAAGGACTGTGACCTGGTTCTCGTTTATCAGCTTGGCAATACTTTGACTTATATCTGCAACGATTTCTGAGAATGTAATTTTTTCTTTCTTTTCATCGACCCCGTTGTGTTGGTGCAAAATTTGGTTTATGTCGTTAATCACTTCGTCCAGCCGTCTAACAGCATTTTGCAATTCCCCGCGCATATATTGATCGTCTTCCGGTTCGAGATTGCCCATACTGAGCACTTCAATAATACCGAGTATGTTGGCAACGGGTGCCCGGAGATTGTGAGAGGTAATGTAGGAAAACTGTTCAAGATCCTTGTTTCTTCGTAAAATGTCTTCAACCGCACGATTGCGCTCCATTTCTGCCAGTTTCTGACGCGTTACTTCATTAGAAATGTTGAGCACGGCAGTGCCGCTGTATCCCACAGGTTTTATTGGCGCTTTTATGGTGGTAAAATACCTTGTTTTACCCCTGTGGTCTATAAATGCAACATCG
>CAIYJV010000294.1 GCA_903926605.1 uncultured Bacteroidota bacterium | reverse complement strand
GCTTCGATCACCTGATTTTGGCGGGCACCAGTTCTGATCTGCATAAAATAAACGGAAGCTGTCGCATAGTCCTTATTCTCAAAAGCTATGGCCGCACCATGACGCGCGCTGTTTTCAGAATAGTCGTTCCATGGATAGGACAATACTACCTGGTAGTGACTCAAGGCGTCCGAAAAATTCTTTAACTGGTATTCAGATTCTCCACAATAATAGTGCGCCTTAATTGAAAAAATTCCGCTGCCAAACATGTCCAGATACGCTTTAAAAGCGTCTGCCGCTGCGCGCCAGTTGCCAGTTGAAAACTGCAACTCTGCTGCCGAATAATAGGTCGAATCTACCGAGCTGCTGTCAGCTACCGTAAGTTTGTTTTCCCTTAGCAGTTTCTCAAATTCGCCCGGTCGGTTCATTTGTATATACAGATTACGTATCGCATCGAGCGCATAGTATCTTTCTTCGGATGCCGGATATTCTACAAGTATGTGGCGTAGTGCTTCAACTGCTTTTTGTGGATCTTTTTGCTGATTGTACACAAAAGCGATCTTAACCCATGCGCGCGATGCGTAACTGCGGTCTCCTGCTGTATCGGTCAGTTGCATCAGGTACCCCAGCGCCGGCGCAAACTTGTCATCATCTATCAGTGTGAGTGCTATTTCATAGTTGGCCGCAGCAGCATAAGCCGAGGGTGGCTGCCGGTTCACCAGCGTTTGCAACAAACTTATTTTTTCATTATCCTTGTCAAGTAGCCCTAAAATAATACTTTTCTGAAACTTTGCATAGTCCGCATCCGTGGTATCGTTGGCTATAATTTTGTTATAAAGGGCTATGGCTTTGCTGTAGCCTTTTTGCATAAATACGGCATCTGCTTCGTGTACCGCCGCGATGCGCTGCGATACATTTTCAGAATGCGGCACCTGTTGTGCTTTTTGAAAGTAACCTTGAGCCTCTTTATACTCCTGCAGCGCCATAGCCGAAAAGCCCATATTCAGATAGGCGTGCTGCACAGTAGCCAACGGACTGATATAGTCAGCATCACCATGGTCTGCTGTTTTCTTGTCTACAAACTCTTTGGAGTGGATTATGGCGTCCTCGTAGTTGTGCTGCTTGTAGGCCAGTTCACCCTGCCAGAAACAGGCCGCTGTCTCGTAAGCAGCATTCACAGGATGCAGGAGCGACATGGCTAGGTATTTGCCTGCTTCCTCCAGATTTCCCTTGCGAAACTGCTCCACTGCATAGCCATACGTGGCAATTTGAAAATTCCTCCGAAAATGCTCATCCTTGTGCCGTATGCCTTCCAGTTTAGCCAACGCACCATCGTACTTATGCGTTTTTATCAGCAGATCAGAAAGCAATTTATTTGCTTCATCTTTATAATCAGTCTCCGGGAATGTAAGCAGCAGATTGTTCAGTTGCCTCGCTGCCTCGTCTTCATATCCCAATTCATAGCTGATCATGGAATAAAGCATCATCGACGCTTCTTGCTGCCCTTTGTTGAAACCCATATCAGCACACAAACTGTACGCGTTCCGGGCACTTTGTTTGTCTGCCGTTTTCAGGTAGCAGTCGCCAAGCAGGTACATAGATGTCTGCCCGAGTGAATCCTGGGAATTGCTCAATTGCTTGAATTTTTCTACAGCATTGCTCCAGTCGTTGGTACGATAAAAACAATAGGCCATCTTGTAGAGGTCCTCTTTACGTATTTTGGATGTGTGCTCGTAAAAACTGTCAAAATAGGGAATAGCGTCCTGGTATTTCTGGTCTTCAAACAGACATTGCGCTACAAGCAGGTGCAACTCGTTGTCGTAAAACGACTTTTCGGTATTATTGTCTATGGCGCGTTGTGCTTCAGCTAGTGCCTTTCTGCGATCGCCCATAAAATAATAGGTCTCGGCAACATAATACGGCACTACCAACCTGTATTGCTTGTCGTTGGCTATGGTGTTAAAGCTATTCAGCGCTTCTTTAAAATTGTTGCTGTTATACGCCAGCAGGCCATAATAATAGTTACCTGCCTTGTAATATTTACCATCTGGTATTTCTTTGATGGAGGCAAATAACGGTTCAGCCTTTTTGAATTTCTTGTTGTTGAAATAACAATAGGCCATTTCAAACTTCTGGTCTGTTATTTCTTCATTACTCAGGCTCGCAATTCCGGCGTGCTCATAGTAGGCTATCGCATTGCCCAGTTTGTTACGGCGAAAAAAATTCTGCGCCAGCGAAAACGACACACGTTCACCATATTTTTCGTTCGAAGTATTGTCTATGGTCACCAGCGCACTATCTTCCCAACCACTCATTTCGCCTTTTACGCAAGATTGGGTAAGTACATATCTGGCATACTCCTGATCGGCATTGGATGCACCGGATTTGGATATCTGCTGCCGTGAAAAAATAGTCGAGACAGAAAATAACTGCTGAAAATAAAGTTCATCCTGCAACAGTCTGCACCTGTTATCCGGCTGATCGGGTGCCAGCACTTGCGCCTGGGCCGTATTTGCCAGTGTTATCACGCATCCTAATACTACTGCATACCATGCATTACCAAGTTGAAGTAATATTTTGGATGGTCCTGTCATTCGCTGCTACTTAAAATTTCCAGGTTAGGTTCATACTAGGGAATACGGGTAACTGATAAACACGGACATTGGTAGTGCGGTCTACGTAAAAAATATTTTTACGATCGTAAACGTTGGTCAACGCAAATGTAGCGTCTAAAGTAGACTTTTTACTAAGCATGAATCGCTTGCGTGCAGAAAAATCCAGCCTGTGGTAGTAAGACAGTCTCCCTCCGTTTATCTGGTCAGCGTACAGCACACCCAAAATACCATTGTTGTTCAGGTAATTGGTATTTATCCCGTTGGCAGCCATATTGATCTGCTCATAAAATCCCTGAGTCTGAGTAAAGGGGAAGGGAGCATGCATATTAAATCGCAGGGAAATATCCCAGTCTTTCTTTTGGCCCGCTGTGTATGCACCCACCAGGTTTGTATTCAAGCGCGTATCAAAGGGCGTCGGATAAGTTTGCACCAAGCCGTCAGGTCCAACACTCTTATATTCGACTACCTGAGCACCCACTGCCGCCCACAGATAATAGCGGTCGTAAGAATATTTAGCAGAAAGGTCTGTACCATAAGCCCATCCGGTTGCAGCCACAAAGTCGGGCTGTGTTGAGAACAATTTGTTTCTGTTTATTTCGTCTACCTGTCCGAATAGTTTGTACCAGGGTTCCAGGTTAAATTCCACGTTGCGCACATCCACTTCCATGCCCACTACCGCGTGGTATGCTGTCTGAAGGTTTGAAGTCACAGCCTGCCCATTCACATCGTATATAGACTGGCCGGGGCTAAGCAAAAAACCGGTAAAAAGATTCACGATATCCTGATCGCTCTTCGAGCTCATAATATTTTGCGAATACATACCCGCTGCTGCCTTGAAACGTATGTTGTCATTTAAATTGTATTTAATTCCGATACGGGGCTCAGGAGATAGCTTATTCAACTCGGAATAGTATTGCAGGCGCACACTGGGTTCCAGGATAAACTTGTCGCTGTAATCTTTGCGCCAGGTAATATACAGTCCAGCCATTGTGCTTTGCTGGCTTTCAGTTGTGGTATTACCTATCGTATTATAATAAGACAACGCAGTATGCGTACCGCTCACTTCAACGCCATACTTCAATTGGCTATAGTTGGGCAGGAAATAGGTGAAATTAATTGCGCCTTCAAAACCGTTTATTTGGCTGGTACGTGGCAAGGTATCTACCGGTACATTTACCTGATTCAGGCTGATGTCGTAATTGGAAATAGCTAGTTTACCATCTATAAGTGCAGCCGAACTTCCAGGCGAAACCACAAATGTGGCTCCTCCACCTGTTGCTTTCCAATGGTAGTCACCCATATCCGCATGCGTCTCAGAGTTAAGCAGCGTTGCCTTGTCATCATAACTCATCGCGAATAAATTCAACTTACTTCCGCTACCACCGCTCAACGTTATTTTGCCATAAAAGTCATTAAAACCATACATCAGCCCACTGGAAAAAGGTTCACCCAGACCACCATATATAGACTTAGAGGTCTGGTCCAGATAACTTGACTTTCCGGTAAACAGATAGGTGATACCGGCACCGTCTTCGTCCTTCGATTTAACCAGAGGCCCTTCCAGTAACGCACGCGTCATAATGGGTGACACGGACACCAAACCGGACATCTCGTTCTTGTTTCCGTCCTTTGTGTGCACGTCCACTACGGCAGAAGTACGGTTGCCATACTGTGCGCCAAAACCCGCTGTGTAAACATCTACGTTACGGATCGCCTCTGTTTCAAACACAGAATACAAACCTATGGAGTGAAATGGGTTGTAAATGGTTACACCATCCAGGTAAATACCCGTCTGTACCGGCGAACCGCCACGTATATACAGCTGCCCACCCTGGTCGCCGGTAAATACCACACCGGGTATGACCTGCAGGTACTGAGCAAGGTCTGGCTCTCCACCTGCACTGGGTAGTATCTTTAGCTGTGTGGGCGATATGTTGGTCACCCCTACGCCTATCTTACTCTTTCGCTCCGTTTGCCGTGCAGTAATTTCGTGTGTTTTCAACTCAACGCCTTTTTGATTCAGATGGATGGTTTTGTTCACCATCACATCGGGTAG